>CASFSV010000033.1 GCA_949297415.1 uncultured Alphaproteobacteria bacterium | reverse complement strand
TAGCATATCAGATGTGGTAGGAAAATTAAAAAGCCAATCAGCTTCAATGATGAGAGAGCGTTATAATTGGTTATCAAAGGTGTATTTTGAGGAAAACGTGGTTTGGTCAACGGGATACTTCGTTAGTAGCGTTGGTGCGAATGAAGAAGTAATTAAAAATTATGTAAAGTATCAAGGACAAAGGGATTTAGGTCAACTCCGTTTGGAGTTGTAAAGAAAGGCACCATTAAGGTGCCTTTCCAAGAACCCTGGGTTTACCCGGGGATATCTATATCGCTTTCTTATCGTGAAAAGTTATTCTTTATCTTACTCATCATCTTTTGTATCGGAGATAGAGGCTTAGCTCCGTAGTATATCTTAGGTTTTATGTTTTGTTCCTCAATTTTTAATTCTATATTTTTATCTTGGGGCAAAATTAACTCATATAACGGAGCATTCAAACCGGTTTCGCCACTTAATTCCACACGTTTTAAGCCTTCTATATTCAGTTGCATTTGCTCCGGCATAGTTTTACAATCTTTAAAATTGATTTCTTGGACATTTTGAGGAAATTTTATCGCTTCCAATCTACTCAACCATGAGTTCTGAAATTCTATTTTTTCACACTTTTTTATACTGCTTAAATCTAGCACTTTTTGTTGCGCATGATAGTTGCGAATACTTAAAGTTTGAACCTTTTCCGGAAATGTTTTTATCTTTTCTATATTATCCTGATTTAGCTCTAACAAGACTATATTAGCAAACGGTGATAAATCAAAATTTTGCGGTAATTGTGTTTTTCCATCTATATAAAATAATCCAATTTCCGCATCTTGCGGAAAAAAAACATTTTCCGTATTACTCAAATCAGATTGCTCTATCAATACACGCCATAATTTCTGCAAGTTACTGAAATCTATATCTTTAGAAAAATGAGTTACATCTTTGAAAGAAATATCGGTTATACTGTTGGGTAATCTTAGCACCAAACCGTTTAGGTCTGTTTGCTCTATATTTAGCAACTCCAGTTTTGAGCTATCTATATTATTCGCTTGAGGGATATTTTGGCAATTGTCGACGGTTAGAATTTTTATATCATTAATTTCCAGCTTTGAATAATCTTCTAGATTTTGATGACCTAAATATCCTCTTTCTGTATTATTTGTTTGCTTTAGATTAAAAATTTTACCTTCTGTGGCTTTCTTTTGAGCCTCTTGCAGTATCTTCGTTTGTTCTTGATAAACTTTTTTCTCAAGCAAAAAATTTTCAATATTTTTGATGTCCCTTTCATCTATATCGGCGTTTATAAAATATGTTGGTATTGGCTGCTCTAATCCGCTGTATACTTGACTCGCCAATAAATAATCTTCCGCATTCAACCGGCTCGCTTTTTTATTAATCGTATCTATCAACTCTCGCATTTTTTCTAAAACGGATTTTTGTTCTTTGCGATTTAAAATACTCCCGATTAATAAAGGACGATACTTGGCATATTCCGACAAATCTTTATCTGTTTTTTGTTTGATTAAATCAACAATTTCTCGCGTTACTTTCGGATTATCAGTGGCGGACAGTATATCTTCGCAAAATTCCGGCGTTATCTCTTTTGCGCCTATTTTATATTCGTGCAGGCGATTATAACAAGATAGAGGGGTCTTTTCCTCGTTTATGGCAATCTCATAATCTTTTATTTTAATCATTCACCCTCATCAAAAAAATTCTTCCCCAAACGCAAAATTCTTTGAGCTTCATCTGTATAAGAACCGTCTTGATTATGCACATAAAACGGCGGTAAGATTTTTGTTATCCCCCTTGCCCCTCTCTTAGCAATTATCGCAACCCTTTTGGCATCTTGTCCATGTTTGGAATATAGCGGCAGAATTCGTATATCTCCGGCGCGATTATGCAATACTGACAATATTTCATCAATGGCTTCGGCTCTGTTTATCAGATACAACTCGCCTTTTGATTTTAGCATTTTTATGCAAAAAATCAACCATCCGGTTAAATCAAAGTTTTGATGATTATGTGCCAATTTTTTACTCTCGTTCGGCGAAGGCATATCATGGTCGCTGTACGGCGGGTTGGTTATCACGATATCATAACTGTTTAGTTCTTCTTTTCGGTCTTCTCGTATATCAAAATTTTCGTACGACAAGATATTTTGAAAATTATTTGCTTTAGCACTTCGGTTTGATAACTCCACCAACTCTTTTTGGATATCCAGCCCCTTAATCTTTATTTCTTTATCTTTCATTCTTGAAGCTAGGCAAAGCGAGATTGCACCGGTTCCTGAGCCGACGTCTAAAATTTTGGCTCCGTTTTTTAACTTCCGTTCATCAACCAAAGATGATAAAAATACCGCATCGGTTGAGGCGCGGTAGCCGTCCGTCGGTTGATAAATTTTTACTTGTTTGTCCAGCAAATAATCATTGGTAAAATTAGACATTTTCTTCTTCCTAAAATAAAAGGCTTAAAAAGGTTTCCCTCTTAAGCCCTTCTTTTGTATCCTATCTGTTTAGTAGATTAAGCGCTTGGGCAGCTCTTTGCTTGTTCAGCATTTACTTTTACCCATTTTTCTTCTGCTTCATCATCAGATGTGATTGCACTTTGCGGGCATTCAGAAATGCAAACACCGCAATCAATGCAAGTATCTGGATCTACGACATATTGTTCATCACAAACATGAAATGCTTCTACAGGACATACACCTGCGCATGTTCCGCATTTGATGCACAAATCGCCATTTACAACTGAAGGCATTTTGTTTCTCCTAAAAATTAATATTCATCATCGCTTTATTTATATTCAATCCGCACTAATTGCAAGTAAAAAATTATTTTTCATATACGCTTTCTTGATTTTAAGATTGAAATTATAAAATTTCGAAGTATTATTTGCCTAATTGATTTTTTATTGGGGAATAACAAATGTCAAATATTAAAGTCAGATTTGCACCAAGTCCTACCGGCTGGATGCATATCGGTAATACCAGAACCGCCTTGTTTAACTATCTTTGGACAAAGAAGATGGGCGGTACGTTGTTGTTGAGAATTGATGATACAGATAAACTTCGCTCTAAAAAAGAATATGAAGACGGTATCAGAGATGCGTTGACTTGGTTGGGTATCTCTTGGGATGAAGAAGCAAGACAATCCGCTCGTTTTGCGCGCTATGACGAAGTTGTTGAAAAATTAAAACAAGAAGGGCGAATTTATGCATGTTATGACACACCGGAAGAATTGGAATTTAAACGCAAAAGATTGCTCTCCAGAGGATTACCGCCGATTTATGACAGACAGGCTTTGTCTTATACTGAGGCTGATATTGCTCGCTTTCAAGCAGAAGGGCGTAAACCGCACTATCGCTTTAAGTTGATTGATGAAGAAATCGCTTGGGATGATGTTGTCAGAGGAACTTGCCGCTATGAAGCAAGTAAACTTTCTGACCCGATTATCATTCGTGAAGACGGCAGCTATTTGTATCACTTGCCTTCTGTTATTGATGATGTGGATTTCAAAATTACACACATTGTAAGAGGTGAAGATCACGTTACCAATACAGCGGCACAAATTCAGATGTTTAAGGCTATCGGCGGAACTGTTCCAACATTTGCTCACTTACCGCTTTTGACCGGTAAAGAGGGAAAACTCTCTAAACGACTCGGTAGTCTTGGTGTGCGTGAACTGCGTGAAGACGGCATTGAAGCTATGGCAATTTGCTCATTCTTGGCAAAGCTCGGCACTTCTGAAGCGATTGAACCGTTTTATTCTTTAGATGATTTGGCTCAAACTCTTGATTTTAGCAAAATCGGACACGCTCAGCCGAAATTTGATGAAGAAGAGTTGAAGAAATTTAATACTAAACTCGTTCACAATATGCCTTATAATGCGCTTAAAGATAATTTTGGTGTAAGCGAGACTTTCTGGAACGATGTTAAAGGAAACCTTGAAGTCGCAAAAGATGTTTTGTTGTGGGATAATATTTGCAACAAAGAGATTGAACCGATTATGGAAGATGCTGACTTTACGGCTCAAGCTGCGCAAATGCTTCCGGAAGGCGATTTTGATGATGCCACTTTCAATAATTGGATGAATAAACTCAAAGAAACAACAGGCAGAAAAGGTAAGGATTTATTCCACCCTATTCGTATGGCTCTCACCGCTCAGGCAAATGGACCGGAATTAAAAACTTTGTTGCCGCTTATCGGCAGAGAAAAGGCTTATTTGCGTCTTAACGGGAAGAAAGCATAATCTTTCTTTATTGCGGATAAATAAAAAAGCCTCTTCATGGAGGCTTTTTTGTTTTAGAGTTTGATTAAATAATCAAACACAGAATTCCTATTCCCTTAACTTTATCCTTATTCGCGAGATTGAGAGATTTTGTTCAAACATATTTCACAAGTTTTATCTTTGGCTGTTTTCGGATTGAGAGATTCAAATATCTTTTTGGCTTCTGCCAGATATTTTTTCCGCTCTTCCGGTGTTTTTGCCTGAGCGGCTCGTTCTTGCGCCGCATGCAATTTATCATATGGTGTGGTTACCTCATAACCTTGCTCTTGCAAATATTGTTTGAAAGCATTTTGTTTTTCTTTGCTTATCACATACGCTTGGTGTTTTCCTGCTTGAACAAAGGTAAATAATTTCAGCTTCGTTTGAATTTGTTCCCATAAGTTGCTTTTTTCTTTTTTATCTAAAGATTTACCATTTTGCTTCAAAATCCATTGGTTTTGAAATACACTACTTATTAAATCGGTGTCTAACTTATCACGTTCAATGCTTTGATATTTTTCATCAGGCGTGGTTACGTCGTAGCCTTGCTCTTGCAAATATTGTTTGAATGCTTGTTGTTGTTCTTGACTTATCACATACGCTTGATTGGCACCTGCTTGGATAAAGGTAAATAGTTCCGGATTTTCTTGAATAATTTGCTCCCATAAATTATTTTTTTCCTTTGGAGTTAACGTCTTACCTTTTTGTTGCAAAATCCATTGTCGTTGGAATACAACTTTCCCTAAATCGGTATCTAACTTATCACGTTCAATGCTTTGATATTTTTCATACGGTGTGGTTACGTCATAGCCTTGCTCTTGCAAATATTGTTTGAAAGTATTTTGTTGCTCTTTACTTACCACATATATTTGTTGAGGTCCTGCTTGAACATAGGTGAATAATTTCAGCTTCGTTTGAATTTGTTCCCATAAGTTGCCTTTTTCTTTACCGTTTAAAGATTTACCGTTTTGTTGCAAAATCCATTGGTTTCGAAATACATTACTTACTAAATCGGTATCTAACTTATCGCGTTCAACTCTTTGATATTTTTCATCAGGTGTGGTTACGTCATAGCCTTGCTCTTGCAGATATTGTTTGAAAGCATTTTGCTTTTCTTTGCTTATCACATACACTTGTTTGGGACCTGATTTAACACAGGTAAATAATTTAAGCTTCATTTGAATTTGTTCCCATAAGTTGCTTTTTTCCTTTGGACTTAAAGATTTACCGTTTTGTTGCAAAAGCCATTGGTGTTTAAATACATTTCTTATTAAATCGGTGTCTAATTTATTACGTTCAACGCTTTGATATTTTTCATCCGGCGTGGTTACGTCATAGCCTTGCTTTTGCAAATATAGTTTGAATGCTTGTTGTTTTTCTTTGCTTATCACATATGCTTTTTTGCTTCCAGATTGAACGTAAGTAAATAATTCCAGCTTTGCTTGGATAATTTGCTCCCATAAGTTGCTTTTTTCTTTTGGACTTAAAGATTTACCATTTTTTTTCAAACTCCATTGGCTTCGAAATACATCACTTACTAAATCGGTATCTAACTTATCACGTTCAATGCTTTGATATTTTTCATCAGGTGTCGTAACGTCATAGCCTTGCTCTTGCAAATATTGTTTGAAAGCATTTTGTTGTTCTTGACTTATCACATCATGTGTTCGTCCATTTCTTGCTTGAACATAGGTAAATAATTCCGGTTTTGCGTGGATAACTTGATCCCATAAATCTATTTTTTCTTCATAATCTAAAGATTTACCGTTTTGTTGCAAAATCCATTGGTTTCGAAATACACTACTTATTAAATCAGTATCCAACTTATTGCGCTGTGGCATGTTTTCTTCTTCATGAATAAGTTTGGTGAAGTTCATGTCATATAAATCTTCCATATCCACCACAACATCAAACAGATGTGTTGTGTCAACCTCATCCTTATCTTGGTTCGTATTTTTGTGACGGCTTTTGTTTATCTCTGCTATTTTGGGACGCATATTGGAAGATATAATGGCGACGTCTTCGGCTATATCCATAAACAGAACTTGCCCGTTTTCACGAATTTCTTCCAACGTGCTTTTGTTGTTGTTTCTCTTAAACGCTATATCCATTATCAACGCTACTTTATCCGGATTTTCCTTATCTTGACGAAGAGCTCTGCCACCTCTTTGCGCAGCTTTGACCTTGCTCGCAGTCGGATAGTTGATGCAGACTTCCACCTTTTTGTTTGAATATCCTTCGGTGACACGATTGACTTGTATCAAGACCGGAAACTTGCCGGAATTAAATTCTTGCAACGGACTTTCTCCACTGTTGGTATGATAGGCTTGCGCTATATTATAACCCGCTTTGTGATTAAACACTGTTGCCAGTTCATCTGCTTCATGTTGGTTTGGAACGTTGATTATTGTTGGTTTACCCTTGATTTTCCCGATAATCGGGTCTGAAGAGGTTAAGTAATAATCCGCCAATTCTTCTCTTATGCCATGCAAGTGTGATTGTTTAAGGATTTCTGCAAGTTTTTCTCCGTCATAGTCACCACTGTTATTTATCGCATCTGTTAAATCTACCGGAATTTTTGAAACGAACAGACCATTTTTGAAACTGCAAAGCAAGCCTTCTTCCACTCCTTCTCGCAAGGTTACCGAATCGATTACTTTGCCAAACACATCCGCGCAATCTTTATCTTTGTCATATTCCGGAGTGGCGGTAAAGCCATAAAGGCAGGAACTGTTAAATACTTGCGCTACGCGACGGCGGTTTTCTGATAAAATATGATGCGCCTCATCGCATAATACCAACCCGATATTTTCTTTGCCGACCGCATTTATCATTTTTTCCATTGAGGCATAAGTACCCACAACTATCGGCGTATCGGCTGTTTTTTCTTTGCCATAAAAAGCCCCAATCTCCGAGAATGAAAAGCCGGTCTTATCTATAAAATCTTGCTTAACTTGCTCTAAGACTTTGGTGTTTTCTTCTAAGATGATAATCTTTTTATGAGGTGCTTCCGCTCGATAGCCTTCTGCCATTGCCATCATCAAGTAGGTTTTTCCAAACGCCGTACACGCGTGGAAATAACCATGGCTTAAAGAAGCATCTTCCGCGCTATCTTTATCTACCAGCTTTAGTATGCTTTGCTCTTGGCGGTCTTCCAAATCCAGCTCGTTGGCGACAAACTTTTTGATGATACCTTCTTTAAGTGCTCGAAAACTTTCTTGACGCTCTGCTGTTTCAATGTCTTTTTCTTGCGCTATACCTTCGCGCCATTGTCTTTTGTTGGCTTCTATTTTGGCTAATGTTTCTGTATCTATCGGCATTTCTCGTCCTCTTTTGTTTAAAAAACTATCTGATAATACCATAGAATCGAGACTCTGGCAAGCAAAAATTTGGCTATTTTTATTTATTGGTACCTCAACGCATCTATCGGGTTTAAGCGCATCGCTTTTAAGGCAGGCATTAGTCCCGAAACAATACCTACTACCACCGCAACCGTTACCGATACGATAACAGACCAAATAGAAATTGGTACTTCATAACCGAACAAATGTCCGCCTAATTGCGAAAAAGCTATTCCAAACACCATGCCGACAAAGCTACCAATAAACGAAATTAACACCGATTCAGCCAAAAATTGCATCATTATCCAACTGTTTGGCGCGCCCAGTGCCTTTCTGGTACCTATTTCTCTCGTGCGTTCGGTTACCGATACGAGCATCATGTTCATAATGCCGATACTGCCGACAATCAAAGAAATAGAAGCAATCGCTGCCAATAATGCCGACAGTACAAAGCCCACACTGCGAACTTTTTCAACCATTTCCGTCATCAATCTTACAGTAAAGTCGTTTTTAACTCCATCTTTCAGGCGGTGTCTGGTTCGTAGCATATATTCCACACGCTTTGCCACCAATTCCATCTTATCTTCGGACGTTGCTTTAACAAAAGCTATCCCTGTATATTGTGGGCGCGGAGATCCTGCTATTCTCTGTCGAACTGTTGTTGATGGCATCAAGATAATATTGTCTTGGTCATCACCCATTAAGCCATCACCTTTTTCACGCAAAGTTCCTATCACTTTAAAAGGCTTGCCTTTCAAACGTATCGTTTTACCTATCGGGTTTTGTAAGCCGAATAATTCATCTACGACTGTTTGCCCAATAACCGCATAAGGCTTGGCGGCGCGTACATCTTTTTCGGTAAACATAATGCCATCTTCTATTTCCCAGTTGTTTACTGCCAAATAATCCGGATTAGTACCTTTTACGCTTACACCATAGTTTCTGGAGCCATAGACGGCTTGAACCGCCGCATTCATCAGATATGAGGTTGTTTCTACATCCTTTAGAGTTTTTAATGCGGCAACATCCGCCACCGTTACACTAGGTAAACCTCTTCCTCCTCTTACACCGCCTGTCACCAATTCCGCAGGACCAATCAATATCAAATTACTACCCATTGAGGCAAAAGTATCCGTAATGCGGTTTTGTACGGCCTGCCCTGCCGATACCATCATCACTACAGCTGCTACACCTATCATGATACCGAGCATGGTTAAAAATGTTCTCAGTTTATATGATGCGATTGATATCCATGCTTCTTTTATTATCGCTGTCAGCATTTTATTTCCTTTTCTTTGCTGTATTCTTTGCGCAAACCATCATACACTTTATGTCCATCGCTTATTTTTATCATACGAGTTGCATAGTCTGCCACGTCATCTTCGTGAGTTACTAATACTATCGTGATGCCTTGCTTGTTCAAAAATGTAAATAGTTCCATAATTTCATCAGATGTTTTACTATCTAGGTTTCCGGTCGGCTCATCAGCAAAAATTATCGCCGGATTATTTATTAAGGCTCTGGCTATGGCTACTCTTTGTTGCATACCTCCGGAAATTTGTGACGGCGGACGATCTTGATAGCCAATCAAATTGACTTTTTTCAACATTTCCACCGCTCGATTATATCTTTCTGTTTCCCCTACTTTTTGATATATCAATGGCAATGATACATTATCCGCAATTGTTCTTTTCATCATCAGATTAAAATTTTGGAAAACGAAACCTATCGTCTTTCCTCTGATAACTGCCAACTCTTTATCATCTTTTGAAGCAATATCATATCCTTCAAGAATGTACTTGCCACTAGTGGGCTTATCTAAGCACCCTAATATGTTCATCAAAGTTGATTTTCCTGAGCCGGATGGTCCCATGATAGCCACGAACTCTCCTGATTTAATTTGAAAGTTAATATCTTTCAATACAGATTGACTCGTGCCACCTTCCATAAAATATGTTTTACACACATGTTGAACATCTATTACTATTTTTTCTGCCATTATTTCCGCCTTTGCTCAAATAATGCCTCTACAATTACTTGATCGCCCTCTTTTAGCCCTTCTTTTATCTCTATATTCGTCATATCTGAAAGACCTTTGGTAACAATCTTAGGAACTATTTTGCCATTTTCTAACAAAAAGACAACATCTTGATTTTCTCCAATATCGTCTATTTTTTTGACTTCTATTTTTTCCTTTATGGATGCGGATGGTTTATACTGTAACGCCATTGCCGATATCATTAAAACATCTTTTGCTTCATCGGCTTTTACGGTTACCGATGCGGTCATGCCCGGTAAGAGTTTGCGACTTGAGTTATCTATCTCAATAATTACTGTGTACATTACGACATTTTCGTCTTCAGTCGGAGATAATCGGACTTGGCGGATTGTTCCCTTAAACGTATCGTTTGGATATGCGTCTACCGTAAAAGTTACCGGCATATCTTTTTTAATATATCCAATATCTGCTTCTGACACACTTGCTTCTATTTGCATTTTGGATAAATCTTCTGCTACTTCAAATAATGTTGGAGTTTCAAAACTTGCCGCAACGGTTTGTCCTTGTTCAATTTCTTTGGAAATTACGGTACCTGATACTGGTGAAGTTATGGTCGCATATTCAAAATTCTTTTTTGCAATATTGTAATCCGCTTTCGCACCTAGCACATTTGCTGAAGCTTCTTTGTATTCTATTTCCGCATCTTCCAATGATGCAGATGATGTTAATTTATCTTGAAATAGCTTCTTAATACGGTCATAATTTAACTTGGCCTTCCTCTCTTTTGCTTGTGCCAGCTCATAATTTGCAAGAGATTTATCCATTGTTTCTTTTAAGGTCGATGAATCTAATAGAGCTAAAACCTGTCCTTTTTTCACATCATCGTTGTAATCCGCCAATACAGTTTCTACAATTCCTGAAACTTGCGTACCTACGGTGACCGTATTAATTGGATTGATTGTTCCAGTTGCTGTTACCTCATATGTCAAGGTGCCTCTTTTTACTTGGCTAATTTCAAAATTTTCGACCTTTAATTCCTCTTTTTTAGTTCCGGAATAAAAATAGTATCCTCCGGCTAAAACTAAAACGATAGCTACTCCTAACTTTTTGTTTATCATTAAAATCTCCCTATTGCTCTATATAAAGTCGCTTTATTTATCAAAACTGTATAAAAAGCATTTACCAAAGAATCTCTGGCATCTGCTAATTGGGACTCTGCCGTTAATAAATTTATGATGTCTGTTTTTCCTATTTCATACGAAGTAAAGGCTACCCTTTCATTTTCTTCTGCACTTTTTAGTACTTCTTTACTAACTTCGTATGATTTAATTGATGTTTGATAATCGTGATATGCTCCCCAAACTTCATTTTTTATATCATTTTTTATTTTATCTAAAGCATATCTTTCTTGCTCTCGTTTATATTTCGCTGCCGATATTTTATAGCTTGTTTCAAAACCGCTAAATAATGGCACGCTGTAATTAAGACTAATTGAATTATCTCTTTCGTAACTTCTCTCTGGTTTCCAATTATTATTGTATCCGCTTTGAGCCGACAAATTAAAAGAACCATAGCGAGATGCTCGCAATTCTTGCAAAGATGAATTTGCTGCGTTAATCAACATTTCTTGGGCTTTTACTTCATCTCTTTCACGAGCGGCTATTTCTATCATCTTATCTAATGTATCTTTTTTGCCTAATGCTGTTAAATCTCTATCTGTCGGTGGTAATTTTAATTTAAATGTTGTCTGTGGCGGTAAATTCAAAATAGTTGCTAAATCTCCTTCAAACTGCTTTACCGCATTTTCCATTTCTATTACTTTTAATTTTGATTGTTCATAGCTTGTTTGTGTCTGCAACTTATCATTTAACGCAGCCATTCCTACTTCATATTTTCGACTAGCTTCATCATATGATTTTTTGTACATTGCCTCATTGGCTTTGGCACTTTTTAAATCCTCTTTAGCTCCTAATAACTTAAAATATGCCGTATTTATGGACAATATTAGGTCTTGCAAAGAACTGTTATAATTAAACCCGGCTTCTGCCAAATATGACTTAAAACTATCTACACGCGCCGTTCTTCCTCCGAAGTCATACAATAACAATGAAAGTCCAATATTTACATCATATGGACTATTTTCAGAACTATGGTTTCCTTGAAACTTTTGGCTATTTTTACCGATATTGCCATTTAAATCTATACTTGGAAAATACTCAGACTTAGCTGCACCTAAATTAGCTTCGGAACCTTTTAAGCTCATATAATCTACTCTTAGTTCCGAATTATTGCATATTCCGATTTTGATTAAATCTATCAATGACACTTCTTTATTTATGCTTAAATCTTTTTCTAAACAGCCTTCCGGTGCTGTATGTGTATAAACATTAAACACATCAATAGCTTGTACTTGTGTTGCGCATAAAGCTGTCCCCAACATTAACGATACTAAAAATCGTCGACTCTTCATTTCCTTTTATCCTTTACTTCTATGAAAATATGCATTAAATTTATGGCAATATTTTTTAATAAAAGTTTAATGCTCTTGCATAATGTTTTATATTTAAAGGATTTTTTTATGAAAAACGAACGAGCAGAATATGTGGAAATTTTACAGAAAATTTTAACAGCAAATATTCCTTTAAGCTTTTTCAAAGACAATATTCCTGATGCTCAGAAAAGTTTTTTTAATATGCTATTTTTGACGACTTTACGGCAAATGACTTTTATCAAGCAGATTGTTTTACCACATTTTATTAAAAAGAAAATTCCTTCTAAGCAGAAAATATTAAACTTTATTTTTTATTTGAGTATAACTGAGCTCCTGTTTTTAGATACTCCTGATTATGCGGTTATCAATTCTTATGTTGATATTGCAAAAAAATTTACAGATAAATTTGGAGCAAATTTTGTTAATGCTGTTTTGCGAAATATTCTTCGGCAGAAATCTGATTTACTTTCTATAAAGAAACATCCTTATTTCAGTGATGAATTTTTAAAAATTTTAAAATCCGATTATACTCAAGATGAAATCTTACAGATGGAACGCTTTACTGCTGTTGAGCCTGCTTTGGATATTACCTTAAAAAAATCAGTGCAGAATCCGTTTTCTCATGGTTTAATTTTACCGACTGGTTCTATTCGATTAGAATCTAATACTAAAGTTTCAGGACTTTCTGCTTACAATGATGGAATTTGGTGGGTCCAAGATGCTGCTGCGGCTCTTGCGGTGCAGTCTTTGACAAACTTAAAAGGAAAAAAAGTTTTAGATTTATGTGCGGCACCTGGTGGAAAAACCGCTCAACTTCTTGATGCGGGAGCAATTGTTACTGCTGTCGACATTTCCGAAGAACGACTTGCTACACTTAGAACAAATATAGAAAGATTAAATTTTACTGAAAATCTTACAGTTATTTGTTCTGATGCTTTGCAATTTGTAACTTCTCAAAAATTCGATGTCATCTTAATTGATGCCCCTTGTTCTGCTACTGGTACGTTTAGAAGACATCCAGAAATTATTCATACAAAAACATTGAACGATGTTGTTCAACAAGCTAAACTCCAAAAAGATATCCTCAATCACGCAATTTCTCTGTTAGCCCCTAATGGAATAATTGTGTATGCAACTTGCTCTCTTGCGAAATCTGAAGGTGAAGGACAAATAAATGGTTTCCTTAAAACTCATCCTGATTTTATTGTTTTACCTATATCTATTGCGGGAACAGAAAATATGCTTACTAAAGAAGGTTATCTCCGTATTTTACCTCAATCTTTCATTGTTGATGAGCAACCAAATTTATCTGGCGCCGACGGCTTTTTTATTGCATGCTTGCAAAGGAAAATTTAAGAAACTGATGTTATAATTATTAAAACTTAATGAGGCTAAAGGTGATATTATGAGCGAAGTTTTTGTTTTAGGTGTTGGTTTTCTACTCGTCTGCTTTACTTTAACGACGTTTGTATTAACGCGTATCCAAACAGATATTTTTCCTGAGGAATATGAATTCAAACTTGATCCTTTTTGGTATCTACTTATTATCTTTCTTTTGAGTGCTGTGAGTGTTTATTTCCTTCAGCCTTGTGGTTTTGATACTATTAAATCTTACAGCTTGTGGACTTTCGTTTTACCTATTATTTTCTCTGTACTTATTTATTTTTGCTATTTGCTTGATGTTGCTTGGCTAACGAATCTTGTTACTTATGTTCTTGCTCTTGTTATTACTTTTTTGCAACCTGATGATTTTATATTGTTTCCGGAATACCTTACACCTCTTCAGGATAAATTTGTTGTAGCTTTACTTATTCTTCTTATTTCAAAAGGTTTAGGTTATCTTAATGGTATGGGAGGAATCGCATCATCTCAATTCGTGGTTGTTATGGTGGCTGCTTTTCTTTTAACTTATTTTGGTGTTCTTCCCCAAATTTTAGGTACATTGGCTCTGGCTTATATGGGAATTATGTTAGCTTTTACTTTGCTGAGTTGGCCTCCCGAAAAAATTATGATTAGTAATGGAGGTTTTTCTGCTTTAGGTTTTATTATGGCATGTTTTATGCTTGATGCTTCTGTTGAATTTTCTGAAGCTTCAATGTTTATTGCTGCTGCTTACTTATTTACTGAACTTGGCTGCATTTTCTATAATCGTTTTATTCTACAGCAAAAACACGAATATTGGTTTATGAATACGTCTTATTATCGTTTGCTTGAATTGGGTGCGCCAGAAAAATCCGTAGCTTTCAGTATTGCTAAAATTTTTTTAGTCAATATTCTTTTGGCTTTGTTTCAAGTAGCTGCTTACGAACGACTTGCTTTGCCTGTTTTTGCTGTTGCGTTTAATTTATGGTTACTCTCTATCTTATCTGGGGATACTAAACCAGAAGAGTTGTTATCTGTTTCTAAATGGGGTAAAAATGTTGTGAAGAGGGTTTTATCTAAAAATAAAGATTTTGAAAAATCCGCTCCGATTGAAAATATTACAGAGGGTAAAACAAAAACAAAGTCAACGACAAAACGTAAACCTCGTAAAAAGAAAACTTTAAGTGAATAAATTAGGTGAACCGATGGTTAATTTTATTAAAGTTCTATTCGGAAAAAATACTGATAATAAGCGTATTTTACCTAAAGTTGAAACGCTTAAAGTTGTTGTGGTTGATTTTGTAGAGTACGGAAATTATGGTTTTGCGCAGTCATTGATTAAACTTTTACAAAAAAATCCTAATTTCAATGTTCGACTTTTTGACGAACCTTTTGATAAAAATTTCTTAAACCTTCAGGGGCGTAATTTTTTTGATTTAATTGATGCCGGAAATACTATTTTGCAAAAACTTAATGCTGATGTTATTGTTTGGGGATATCAGGAAAATGAAAATATTCGTCTGAACTTCCAAACTGCTAATGCTTACTCTGATTGGGATAATGCTACTTGCTCCATATTAGATAGTTTATTCGTTCCTGCTGAATATTTTGAACATGTTAATTTTTTTCCAGAAATTTTAACAAATTTAATTACTGGGATTATTGCCGCTTCTATCAGTGAACAGCGAATTGATTTAAAACACTTAAAACAGAAATTATTAAAAAATGTTATCAATAACTTTACCTCTGAAGGACCTACAGATAGTCGTAATTTGATGTTTTCCCCGTATATTATGAATACTGTCGGATTAATTTATCTTAGTTTTTCTCAAAAAGAACTTTCTCTAAAGACTTTTAATATGGCTAAAGAATTATTTCTTGGTGCTTTAGCTAACCAAAAACAAATTATGCAAAACGTTCATATCGGTTGTATTTATAAAAATCTTGCACAACTTTATGAAATTGCCTTAAAGCAAGATTTGAGCGGCTACTGGCTCTTGTTCAGAGAAGCCATTACCAACTATCGTACTGCACAAAAATATCTGGATCATTATAACTATCCTTATGATTTCTCTCAGATATCCTTTAAGTTGTCGCAGTTATATTTTCAGTATTGGAAATTTACCAATGATGTTCAAGCGTTGCGTGATGCGGTTTATTTTTTAAGAGAAGCTGAAAAAACTTATACTCAAATAACTTTTCCTGAATTGTGGTCTAAAATTGAAGGATATTTGGGATTTTATTTATCTCTGTTGGGGCTGTTCTCTAAAAGTGATGATATTTCTATGCTTGCTATTCGGAGTTATAAAAATAAGCAACAAGTTTATCGAAGAGAACTGTATCCAGTTATGTGGGCAAAAATTCAGGAAAATATCGCTAACGTCTATTATAATATCGGGAAAAATGGCAAAAATAAAAATGCTTTTGCTGAAGCTATTGATTACTATCAATCCGCTTTAAAGATTTATGAAAATAAAAAATTACATCAAGAAATAACTATTGTTAACAACAGCATTGATAAAGTCTTAAAGGCTTGGCGTGCTTAAACTTTATTTCTTTTATTATACAAAAGCAGTCTTTCGCTGACTGCTTTTTCTTTTTTGGTTATTGTTAAATTACCTCTCTACGTCCTACGTGATCTGCCGGTGATACAACACCTTCTGCCTCCATTCGTTCAATAATTGAGGCGGCCTTGTTATATCCAATACCTAAACGACGTTGAATATAACTCGTTGAGGCTTTTTTATCATTACGAACTATTGCAACTGCTTGTTCATACAAATCATCTTTACTATTGCCAGATGCGCCCATTGCCGTTCTATCAAATAATGAACCTGCGTCTTTTCCTTTCATTTCCAACTCGCCTTCCGTGATACCTTCTACATATTCCGGTTGGCTTTGCGATTTCAAAAATTCTACAACAGCTTCAACCTCTGCATCTTCTACGAATCCTGCATGAATACGTTGTGGGCGCAGACCTGCCGGCATATATAACATATCACCTTTACCCAAAAGTTGCTCTGCACCTTGTTCTCCTAAAATTGTACGGCTATCAATTTTAGATGTTACTTGGAAGCTGATACGTGTCGGGAAGTTTGACTTAATTGTGCCAGTAATCACATCTACAGATGGACGTTGTGTTGACATAATTAAGTGAATACCCGCAGCACGGGCCATTTGTGCCAATCGCTGAATAGCTGCTTCCACTTCTTTGCCGGCTACAAGCATTAAATCTGCCATTTCATCTACCACAATGACAATATATGGTAAAGGTTTGGTATCTAACATTTGTTGTTCATATTTTGGCTTACCGGTTTCCGGATCAAAGCCTACTTGAATGGTTCGCATCGGTTTTTCACCTTTCTCACGCAACTCCTTTAATTTCAAGTTGTATCCGTTAATATTACGTACTGATAGGCAGGCCATCGCGCGATATCTTTCTTCCATTTCTCGTACAGCCCATTTTAATCCTATTACCGCCTTAGCCGGATCTGTAATCACTGGTGTCAACAAATGCGGTATTCCATTATACATGGAAAATTCCAGCATCTTCGGATCTATTAAAATAAATTTACATTCATCCGGTGTCATTCTATACAGCAACGATAAAATCATTGAGTTCACACCTACAGACTTACCGGAACCTGTCGTTCCCGCTACAAGCAAGTGGGGCATTTTTGCTAAATCAGCATAGACATTTTTACCGCCGATATCTTTTCCTAAAACAACATTCAAAGCATTTTTGCTATCAATGAAATTGGTATCTTCCAACAAATCTCGTAGCCATACTATTTCTCGTTTTGCATTCGGGATTTCGATACCGATTGTATTTGAACCGGGAACAACTGCGATACGTACGGATACGGCTGACATTGAACGAGCAATATCATCGGCAAGACTTATAACTCGAGAGGTTTTTGTTCCGGGAGCCGGTTCTAATTCAAATAAAGTTACAACTGGCCCGGGACGAATTTTTACAATCTCCCCGTGTACTCCAAATTCTTCTAATACACCTTCAAGTGCACGCGCCGTTTCGTTAAGTTCTTTTTCACTGACGCTCAATCCTAATTTTTCTTTTGGTTTCTTCAATAAATTTATATCAGGATATTGGTAACCATTGTTCTTTTCAGTCTTTTTATTCGTAAAGGATATAACTTCTGCTGATTTGACTTTTTCTTTTTCTGCTTTTTTCTCTACTTTTCTTTCTTCTTTTACCTCTTTAGGTTCAGATTCCGGAGTTGTCGTTAAGGTAGGTTCTTTTCTTACCTTTTCTTTTGATTTGTTAACAATTTCTGTCGTTTCGCTTTCATCTTTTTCAAATAAAGAAAGAGGATGTACTAGTCTGTTTACAAAAGCATATAATCCTTTGCCCAGCATATAGATGATGTGCGATAATTTTTTGGTACCATTTACCCAATGTTTGAAATTTATACCAGCAGCTAAATTAAATGACATCAATGCAATAATTGATAATAAACTTAGTGTCAAAACTTCTTCATACCCATTAAGTTTCCAGGATGAGAACATTCTTATCAAACCTTCTGGCAGTAAATGGCTAAATTTCCCTAAAAGATTTATTTTTTCAAGCGGAGCTGAAATTGTTTGATAAAATACACCTGATAATGAGATAATCCCCAGCAATACAGCAAAGATTCTAATTTTAACTTCAAGAATTTTTTGGTGTTTTATCAGTAAATATCCCCAAACTAATACAGGTATCAGAAAAATATATATTGCCATACCGTAGCTGTTTACAATAAAATCAGCACTATATGAACCAAATCTTCCCATAAAATTACTTATTTTTTCAGAATTGGATACATTAAATGATTCATCTGACGGATTATATCCCACCATACTTAGTACTAAACTTATGCAGAATGATATCAGCAATATTCCTGAAAGTATTCCGATGATTTTTTTGCATATATTTTTCGCATCTGTTTTATTTTCTTTGCTTTTTGTTCTTTTGGCCATTTTTTCCTCATTCTTCAGATAACATTTTCTTTATTTTAGCTTACTGTTTATTTTTAAATAAAATCTTAATATTTACTCCCTTTCCTCAGATATTCTTATTTTACAGAGTAAGCTATGCACACGTTACGGATTTAAACTTGACTTTCGTGAGTAGTCCTTTAGCTTATTGGCAGAAAAATAAATTTGGAGATAAGCTTATATGAAGTACGCTTTTGTTTTTCCCGGACAAGGATCTCAATTCGTCGGTATGGGAAAAGAATTGGCAGAAAACTTTTCTTCCGCCAAAGATGTTTTTGATGAAGTCAATCAGGCTCTCGGTCAAGATTTATACAAAGTTATGATTGAAGGACCGGATTCCGAGCTAACTTTAACTACCAACACTCAACCTGCTTTAATGGCTGTTTCTATGGCTGTAGTTAGAGTTTTAGAAAAAGAATTTGGAATTAACCTTAAAAATAAGGCTGCTTATGTTGCCGGACATTCTTTAGGAGAGTATTCTGCAGCTTGTGCAGCTGGCGTTTTCTCTCTTGCTGATACGGCTAAGTTATTACGTATTCGCGGTGATGCTATGCAACAAGCTGTTCCGGTTGGTGTTGGTGGAATGGCCGCTGTTTTGGGCCTTTCTTATAAAGATGTAGGTGCTTTGGTTGATGCTTGTAATGATGAAAAATATTTCTGTGTTGCAGCCAATGATAATTCCGATGGACAAGTTGTTTTATCCGGGCATATTCAAGCTATTGAAAAAGCTGTTGAAATTGCCTCTGAATTTGGCGCAAAACGTTGTTTAAAGTTACCGGTATCGGCTCCTTTCCATAGTCCGCTTATGCAACCTGCTGCGGAAACTATGGCCAGAGCTTTTATGGAAGTGCAAGCTGAAAATGCTCAGATTCCTATCGTTGCCAATGTCTTGGCTGCTCCGGAAACTGAGAAAAAAGAAATTATTAAAAATTTAATTGAACAAGTTACCGGTACAGTCAGATGGAGAGAAACTATGGCTTTCTTTGATGCTGATGGTGTTACCGACCTTGTTGAAATCGGTGCAGGAAAAGTTCTCTCCGGTCTCGCTAAACGGAGTTTGAAAAATATTAACTCTGTTTCTGTTTGCTCCGTTCAAGAAATTGAAGAACTGGCAAAAAATTTGTAACTCTCTGCAGAAAGGACATTTGTTATGTTTAATTTAGATGGTAAAATTGCTTTAATCACAGGCGCTGCCGGTGGTCTTGGTGATAAAATTGCGCGCACTTTGCACGCACAAGGTGCAACTTTGGCTTTAACAGATATGCGTGCTGAACCAATGGAAAAATTAAAAGCTGAATTAGGCTCTCGCGTTGAATGTTTTGTTGCTAACCTAACAAATTCTGATGATGTTCATAATTTGGTTAAGAACGTTGAAGAAAAAATGGGACGCATTGATATTTTGGTAAACAATGCAGGACTTACTCGCGATAACCTCTTTATGCGCATGAGCGATGAAGATTGGCAGTTGGTTTTGGATGTTAACCTTTCTGCAGGCTTCAAATTGGCTAAAGCTGCCATCCGTGGCATGATGAAGAGAAGATATGGACGTATCATCGGCATCGCTTCCGTTGTTGGCGTTATGGGTAATGCCGGACAAGCTAACTACTCCGCATCAAAAGCAGGTATGATTGCTATGAATAAATGTTTAGCTCAAGAAGTTGGCTCTCGTGGTATTACTGTTAACTCTATCGCTCCCGGCTTTATTAGAACTCCGATGACAGATGTTTTACCTGATGATGTTAAAGCTCAGTTATTGAGCAAGATCCCAGAAGGAAAACTCGGTGAAGCTCAAGATATTGCTAACGCAGTTGCCTTCTTGGCTTCTGATGAAGCTCAATATATCACAGGTCAAACGCTGCACGTTAACGGCGGTATGGCTATGATTTAGTTCCTTTTCTTAAAAGGATTGAAAACACCGATTCATTCGAGTCGGTGTTTTTTTGTGCGCTTTTTCCGATTCTGCTTATAAGAATCCCTAGCTTTAAAATTTATCAACAAGGTTATCCACATTTAAATGCTTGAAAAGATTCATTTCAAGCCCAAAACCACAAAAAAGTTAATTTTTTGATAAAAATCTAAAAATTTCCATTGATTCCCATAAAATACCATGTTATACCATAGGTAATGTGTACACGAAAGATTCTAACCATGCGCAAAAGTTTTTTATTTTTAGATACAGTTGCCAATAAAGTAGACGCTAAAGGTCGCGTTTCCTTACCGGCAGATTATCGCGCAATCGTTAAAGAACTCTCAACGGAAATTGTTTGTTACAGAAGTTTAACCGCTCCTTGTATTGAAGGGTGTACCGAAGATTTATTGGAAAAACTTGCCACCGACATTGAAAACAGCACAGATTTCTTTTCCGAAACACAGGATGACTTAACCAATCTTATTTTCGGTGATGCAAAGCGTTTCTCATTTGATAGTACCGGTCGTATTATGCTCACAGAAAAACTTTTGAAACACGCCGAAATTACTGACACTGCTGTTTTTGTCGGAAAAGGGCGCAAGTTTCAAATCTGGAGTGAAGCTAATTGGGAAGCTGAAGAAGCCAGATTAAGAGAAAAAATTAAGCTTAACCGTCCATCACTTAAAGAGGAGAATAAATAATGGTATCCTCTAAGCACATTCCTGTTATGCTCAATGAAGTGTTACAAGCTCTGGCTCCTCGTGATGGAGAAACATATGTTGATGCTACATTTGGAAATGGCGGCTACACAGAAGCCATCTTAAAGAGTGCAAATTGTCGCGTTATTTCCATTGACAGAGATCCTTTCGTTTTGGAAAGAGCTGAAGAATTAAAATCTATTTATGGTGACCGCTTTACATTTGTTAGCGGCACATTTAGCCAAATTGACAGTCTTATATCTTCTCCGGTTAATGGAATTGTTTTCGATATCGGCGTTTCATCTATGCAGTTAGACAATCCAGAAAGAGGTTTCTCTTTTTCCAAAGAAGCTCCTCTGGATATGAGAATGTCTCAGGCTGGTCTATCTGCTAAAGATATTGTTAATTCCTTAAATGAACAAGATTTGGCTGACTTAATCTATAAATACGGCGAAGAGCGAAAATCTCGTCAAATTGCTCATGCAATTGTTTTATATCGCAACCAGAAACCTATTGAAACAACAACAGAATTAGCTCAGATTATTTATTCTGTTTTACCGAAAAAGAGAGAACAAATTGATCCGGCAACAAGAACTTTTCAAGCCATTCGTATTGCCGTTAATGATGAATTACAACAATTAGAAGACGGCTTGCAGGGAGCTCTTAACATTACGCTTCCTGAAGGACGTATTGTTGTTGTTGATTTTCACTCACTTGAAGACAGAATTGTTAAATCTTTTTTTGCCGAAAATGCTAACAAAAAAGTTCATGTATCTCGCTACAAAAATACAACTAATGCTGATGAGAACACATCATCTAAACCATTTAGCTTCGCTTCTAAAGTAGTTTTACCTACAGAAGAAGAATGCTCTGTAAACCCTCGCGCACGCTCCGCTAAACTCAGATACGCCATAAAAAGAAAGGAACAAATCAATGAGTAATGTAAAAACAGCTATTTCTATCTTGTGGTTTTTATTTACTATTGTTATCGGGTCTTATTACTTTGTTTTGACCAATGATGTCCAAAATCTGGAAAAAGAATTGGCGCAGATTAATCGTGATATTGAAAATGATATCCGCGATATTCATATTTTAGAAGCAGATTGGAGCGAATTGAATAATCCAGAGCGTCTTAAGGTTCTTGCCGGAAAATATATTTCTTTAGATTTTATCAAACCTGAACAAATTATTAACTATTCTGCTTTACCATTAGAAGGTGAGATATTCGAGAATCCAACCATGTTTGCTAAAAACAGCAGAGGATTACGACAACTCGCTAATTCTGAACGTTGATAATGGTAAGAAAGTGTTGAAAATTAGTTTATCAAAAAAGAAAAATAATTACCTTTATGCACCAGGGCAAGAAATTTACTTCTCTTCAGGTTCTTTTGGATGGGAAACTGAAGATGAAACGGTTAATGTTTGTCGTAATCGTATTTTTGTTATTATCGGTCTCTTTTTATTTATCTACCTAGTTATTGTTATTCGTCTATTTAACGTTTGTTTAGTCGATGGAATTCAAATTAATCGAGAAGCTATTTCTTATTATAGGCCAAAATCTGGTTTAGTTTTTCCTGTACACCGTGCAAATATTACTGACAGAAATGGTGTTGTTATTGCGACTAATCTTCCTACCGTTAATCTATTTACGAATCCTAAAAAAGTCAGTAACGCTAAATTAATTGCACAAAAACTTACGGAAATTTTTCCGGATATTTCTTATGAGGATTTTTTAATCAAACTAACCAGACGATCTAGCTTTGTTTATTTAAAAAGAAATATCTCTCCTCAACAACAAGCTAAAGTTAATGCTCTCGGTTTTCCTGAATTGGAATTCCAACCTAGCGAAGTTCGTGTTTATCCGCAAAAAGAATTATTAGCTCATGTACTTGGAAATACCGACATTGATAATAATGGTATCGCTGGCTTGGAAAAATCACTTAATGACCGACTTAGTTCTTCTACCAAGGATTTACGTCTTACGATTGATTTAGGTGTTCAATATGTTGTCAGAGAAGAGTTAATCAAAGCAAAGAAAAAATTTAATGCAGAACGTGCAACTGCTGTTCTTATGGATATTAACACTTCTGAAATTATCGCACTTTCTTCTGTTCCTGATTATGATTTGAATAAACGCGGATTTAAAGATAAAGATATCAAATTTAATTTTGCCACTCTTGGGGTTTATGAGCCTGGTTCTGTATTTAAGGTATTCAATACGGCTTTAGGATTAGATAGCGGAAAGATTAAAATTACTGATAGCTTTGATGCAACCAAGCCCTTAAAAATGGGACGCCATTTAATTACTGACTACCGTGTTCCGGCCAAATGGCTAACTGTTGGTGAAACACTTATTCATTCATCCAACATTGCATCTGCTCTTATGGCTCTTAAAGTTGGGAAAACTTTGCAAATTAAATTTTTAAAAAATCTTGGCTTGTTTGATAAAATTGAAAATCTGGAAATTTATGAAAAGGGTCGTCCTTTACACAGAAGCGAAAATTATTGGCAAGATGATACCGTCGCTACCACCGCTTATGGTTACGGCATCTCTGTTACCCCTATCCATATTATTACCGCATTTTCATCTATCCTTAATGGCGGTATTTATACTCCACCAACCTTAACTTTTGAATCTAACCGTAAAAGTAAACGTGTTATTTCTACACAAACATCAAAAGACATGCGTAAACTTTTAAGAGATGTGGTTATTTATGGTTCTGCAAAAAATGCAAATATTGACGGTTACGAAGTGGCCGGCAAAACCGGAACGGCCAATAAACTTGAAAATGGCAAATATGTCAAAGGTAAAAATATTACCTCTTTTGTTGCCGCTTTCCCTGTTTCCGACCCTAAATATGCTTTGATTGTCGTTCTGGATACGCCGAAAGGTTCTAAAGAAACGTGGGGTTTTACTACTTCTGGTTGGAATGCCGTTCCTACTGGTGCAAATATTATTTCTAAGGTTGCCCCCCTTCTTAATGTGCAACCTAACTATGATTTAGACACTCAACGTTTAAATGTATATAAAAGTTATACAGACAAAAACTAAAGTTTGTAACTTTATTTCATATAAATCTTGAGTTTATACACAAATAGTATAGTTTGTTATTGAAATATTTACTTTTGTTACTTAAGTTATGTATGTCTAGTTGATTATGGGGTTACTCAATAAACAACCAAGTTTTTTTAACCATATGGAGAAAATAAATGAAAAAACTTTTAAGCTTGCTTTGTGCAGTTGTTTTATTATCAGGCTGTTCTACTACAAGTAGTTGGTTTGGTGGTAGCGATTGCCAATCTAAACTTGCTCGTGAATTTGCTGAAAATGCAGATACAACAGTTTATTTTGCTTTTGATAGCTCTGCTTTGTCATCTGAAGCTGTTGCAGCTTTGGATTCTCAAATTGCATGGTTGAAGAAGAATCCTAAAGTAAATGTTGTTATTCAAGGTTACTGCGATAAAAGAGGTACTGCAGAATACAACCTCGCTTTGGGTGAACGCCGTGCAGATGCTGTAAAACAGTATTTAGTATCTCAAGGCATTTGTGCTAAGAGAATCGCTACTGTTTCTTACGGTAAAGAATATGCTTTCCCTGGTGATACAGAAGAAGCTTATGCAAAGAGCCGTCGAGGCGTAACTGTTGTTGAATTAAGCAAATAATTTAATTTGACTACCTATGAAAAAACGTATTCGCAAGAATACGTTTTTTTTGTTGAGTTATAAAATATTTAGCCTATATTCTAGTTAGCTTTGTTTTTTAGATGAGGGTAGAATGAAAAAGTTTTATTTATTAGGTGTTTTATGTTTTTGTTGTTCTCTTAATGCTCAGGCAGAAGAACAATATATTCAAGATCAAATTGACCAAATCAAAGATGATATTGTGGTTATTCAACGTCAACTATATCGTGATAAAAATGATTCCACTGCGCCCAAAGAATCTGTTTCCAACTTTCAAGTAAGATTAGGTGAGTACGACCAAATGATCCGTGATATGAATGGTAAAGTTGAGAATATTGAATTCAGATTGAAAAATCTTGAAAAGAAAATGGAAACATTTGATAAAGATATAGATTTGAGATTTGAACAGTTTAAAAAACAAGTTTCCGTAGCTCCGGCGCCTAAAGCAGCTTCTAAAAATAATAAGCCGAAGGCTACAAATAACACAGCAAAAAAGTCTCAAACACCTAAAGCATCCGCTACAGTTCCAGCAAAGGAATTGTATGAAAATGCTTTGACAGATTTGAAAAACAACAAACTTACGGATGCTGAAAATAAACTCTCGCAATTTTTAACATCCTACTCTAGTGATACTCTTGCCGGAAATGCACAATATTGGTTAGGGGAAGTTTATTATAAACAACAAAATTTTGCTAAAGCAGCTGTTGCATTCAAAGATGGTTACAGTAAATATCCGCAAGGAACTAAAGGTCCGGATTGTTTGTTAAAACTTGGTATGTCCATGAAAGCTTTAGGCAAAAAAGATGAAGCATGTACTGCGTTTGTAAATTTACCGGTTGTTTTTGAAAATATCTCTTCTGATATTTCTTCTAAAGCAAAAAAAGAAGCTGAGGCCTTAGGGTGCAAGTAGTCAGAGATTTTGTTCAAAAATATAACTTAGAAAAAACTCCTTTAGCTTTTGGGGTTTCTGGTGGAGCTGATTCTTTGGCTTCCGTTTTGATTTTTCATGAATTATTTCCATCACTTCCGATTGTGGCACTAACTGTTGATCATGGTTTGCGCCCATCTTCTAATCAAGAAGCTCAATATGTTGCAACGATAATGAAACAATACGGAATTGAGCATCATATTTTATATTGGGATGGTGAAAAACCAACTTCTGCTATTGAAGAAAAAGCTCGTGAAGCTCGTTATAACCTTCTTTTTAATTGGTGTCACGAACATTCTATCTCTCATCTGGTTCTGGCACATCACTTATTTGACCAAGCGGAAACTTTCTTGATGCGTTTACAACGCGGAACCGGTATTTACGGACTTTCGACGATGAGCGACATTAGTGTTCGAGATGACATTACTCTTTTGCGTCCTTTCTTGAATGTTCATCCTCGCTTGTTTAAAGATTTTCTTGATGAGCATCATCTGCAGTGGGTTGAAGACGAATCGAATCAATGTCATGATTTTCTGCGTGTCAAAATGAGAAAATTCTTACCTCTTTTAGAAAAAGAAACTGGTATCTCTCCTGAAAAAATTGCCTATGCCGTACAAAATTTGCAAAACACCAAATCGTTTGTGGAAGATACCGCTCGGCAAATTATTCAGACTAAAATTCATCAATGGGGAAAATCCGGTTTTTCAGTTGATTTCAGTGAATTTCTCAGTTGGCACTCTGAACTTAAATTTTATATTTTAGGTTCTCTGATTAAAAATATTGGTGAATTATCTTATTCTCCCGAAGCTGTATCTTTGCTCTCTCTTATTCACCAGTTGGAGCAAGGAATTTGCGATAAGATGACTTTAGGCGGATGTATTATCCTTAAAGCCAATCTGAAATTGTGGATTATTAAAGAACTGCGGTCCAATATTCCATGTCCTATTCGTTGTTCTTGGGATGAATATATTAAGCAAAATCCAACATTTAGAGGTGTTTATATTCCTGCTCCTCTTAAAGATGCTTTGTTGAAAGAAAAATAATCAAAAAAAATTAAAAAAAATACTTGCATTTATCTTTTTTGTTGGATATAAGTGTCTTTGTTCTGATGGGGGCGTAGTTCAGTTGGTTAGAATACATGCCTGTCACGCATGGGGTCGCGGGTTCGAGCCCCGTCGCTCCCGCCATTAGTTCAAAAGATCACTTCGGTGGTCTTTTTTTTGGCTTATGTATTCCTTTTTATCAACTTGCCGGAATATTGTTGTAGTTTATGCTACTGATAATACGGAACTTAATCCTCCCCAAAGGGGCAATAATAAGAGTACTTTTATTGTCAACGTTACCGGTATAGAACGAGTTGACGGTCAGTATCTTATTTATACTAACGAAGGGACTTTTAAAATTGAGGATTCTCTCATTTTTGGTAGGTTTAACAGCTCTGATGTTTATGGTATGATGAAAAAAGGAAAATATTATCGTATCAAAACTTTTGGTGTTCGTAGCGGCTTTCTATCTATGTATCAGAATATCATTGAGATAGAAGCTCTCGAATAAGTTATATTGTCTTTGTATAAAAAAGCAGTCTTTCGGCTGCTTTTTTTATATCCTCTTTATTTCTATTCCCAGAACCCCATATTTCTGTTGTGCCTCTATCGAATAAAATTCTTCCATTGTTCGCTGGACTTCTTCTGGGGTTCCTGATAATCCTGCTTTCTTTATATCAATTTTATCGCATAGTTCCTTAAAATTTGCTGCTTTATAAAGAGCTGTCACTTCTACAAAAAGTTTATCCTCTAGATTTTCTGCACAACTGATTTCTATTTTATCGCTGATTTTAATTTTCTGCCTTTTTTCATCATATAGCCTTAACTCAATCGTTTTTGTTCCCGCCTTTATCATACTAAAGTAAGGTTGGCGAACATTCATTTTATACATTTTAATTCTCTTTTATTTTTCAAAAAATGTTATTGGTACTTGGTGTATTTTTTCCCAAACATCTCCAAGTTTTCCTTGTTTTACACCCAAATATATTAGGGTATCTTGGTTTAGGTTAAAAAGTTTTTTCATATCTACAAAATTTTCTGTAACTGTTTTGTAATTTTCGGCTTTTAATTCCCAGCTTTCCCCTTCCTTAATATTACCACCTTGATACAGAACTAAAGTGTTGTCCATAAAATATCCGCGTGGATTATCTTTTATAATGTTTTTAATTTTTTCCTTACTTATTCCCAGTGATTGCAAAATTTCTTCATGAGACATTATACTTCCCTTTTGTGCCACAATCATTCCCACTTGCGGTACAATTATAAATGCTCTTCTTTTTTGATGATATAACTCAACTTCATTTACCATATTGCTTTCCTTTTGCTTTTAAACTACTTTTTTTTATATACTGTTTTTTTGTTGAAAAAGGGTTAATTGCTATGCATGATATTTGGAATCCATGGCACGGATGTATTAAAAAGAGTGAAGGTTGTCAACACTGCTATATGTACTTTTTAGATAAACAACGTGGTAGTAATGGACGAAATATTTATAAAGTAAAAAATAACTTCGCTTATCCTTTAAGCAAAAATAAAGATGGCTCTTACAAAATTAAAAGCGGTGAGCATATTCGTGTTTGTATGACTTCTGATTTCTTTTTGGAAGAAGCCGATGAATGGCGTATAGATGCATGGAAAATTATCAAAAAAAGACCTGACGTTGTCTTTATTCTCATAACCAAACGTCCTGAACGAATTGCTCAAGTTTTACCACCTGATTGGGGTGATGGATGGGAGAATGTTTTTCTTAATGTAACCTGTGAAAATCAAATACGTACAGATGAGCGTATCCCTATTCTATTGCAACTTCCTTTTAAGCATAAAGGTATTGTCGCGGCTCCTTTTATTGCTCCGGTTAGTATAAAAAAATATTTATCCTCTCAACAAATTGAGCAAGTTATTGCCGGTGGAGAAAATTACGATGGCACACGTCCTCTTGATTATCAATGGGTCAAAAGTTTATACCAAGAATGTGTTGATGCTAACATTACTTTTTGTTTTATGGAAACAGGAACAAACTTTGTTAAAGACGGAAAAACTTATCATTTACCCAACAAACAATTACAAAGTGTTATGGCTTATAAATCAGGATTGCAATTTTTAGGTAAACCTTCTGTTTTTAAATTAACACCTTTGGAGCAAGCTGATTTGTTCAATCACAATAATCTGTATGTGAAATTTTTTGCCGAACGTTGCCAAACCTGTGGCTATAAAATCTTATGCAATGGTTGCGCCAAGTGCGGTAACTGCTCCTGATAGTTCTATTTCTCGGATATGTTCATATAAATCATACGAGGAGTAACAACGACGGATATTTTTTCCTTCACATTCTGAATTATAGTGAGAATCGAAGCATATACAGTTCATATACTGTGATAATTCTTTAATGTGCTTTGGAGAATCCTCTATCATAACATCTATCTTATTATCTAGGCAGGCTTGTAATTTACTACCGTGATTAAATATTATTTTATCATATGGAATTTTTTCTTTTTCAAGCCAGCCTTTTACCCATGATATCATTGTATCCATCGGAACCATTGACGCAGAACGATTGGTTATGATGATAATGTTGTGCTTTTTTCTTAATTCTGTCATCATTTCTGCCAGTTCCAAACGAGACGGATATTCTGTACAATAGACTTTTATATATTCGTTCCAAAACTCTTCTTCTGTATCTAAATCACAGTTAAACATTTCGGCAATGTCATCATCGTTAATTTGGGAAATCTTTATATTTTTTATCGTTGTCTTTAAGAATTTACATCCATATGTTGCCACAAATTTTTCGAAGTCCGTTAGAACACCATCTATATCAAAACCTATATTCATTTTTTTGCTCCTTTGATTTTGTTTTTATTTTAAATTTCTTTTACGCGCAACAAAAAAACACGCTTTATTACAAAAGCGTGTTTTCTTAGGTTTACATTTTTGCTATATGGCAAATGCGTTTTGCTGAACTGTTTTATAGTTATGTACCGGCTGTGTCCGTGCACACTGCGTAAAACATTTTTTTACTCGGAACTGTGCGGCAACATTTTCCAGCTTTTTTCTGATATCTTGAAGATTAACTTCAAAATTCAGATTTTTTTGCTGTTGTTGCAAAATCAGGAAAAAAATCTCTGTCGGATAACAATAAATTATATTCTTTCCTTGTACTTGATTAAACATTAGCCTGAGCTGGTTTTCATTTGATGGTAAACGTCTGATTATTGCTTCTAGCACCTGTTGTACCTGTTTATACATATATTCATTGTACTCATGATTTTTGTTTAACTCATGCCATGGATGAATATATATTTCCGGTTTTACTGACGTTATATCCATCGCCAAACAAACAGGGAGCATGATATTTATATATTCAGGATACCAGTGCAACAACGTTTCAAACGCATTTAATGGTTTATCAGGCTTGGTAATTGCGGCGCAATCCCAATCTATATACATTTCTATCAAATGTTCTGCTTTTGATGTTTTTGCACACCCCATATGGTGAGGACTAAAGTTGCGGTGCATTTCTTGTATTTTCTTTTCATTCCTTATCCAAGGTGTTATATACAAAAATGGCTTTTCCCAATCGTGGAAAATTCCTCTCAATGAATAATGACCGGTCAGATAGTGTTCTCTTTCCAAAAAGGCTAATTTGTGCTCCAACGTATAGAATACGGATGGAAATCTCCATGGACCTTTTTCGTTCCATTTATTACTTTCTTTAGCGAAAAAATGACGCATTTTGCTATCTAGCAAATTTAATGCAAATGATTTTGGTAGTTTCATAAAAATAAAAATTTAATAATAGTTTATAATGATAATTTTGTATTGGTCTTATATGAATTGTACTTTAAACTGTCAATATATTTTTCTTGTGCATAAAAAATTCCACTTACATCTCTGTAAATGGAATTTTCTTTTTTTATCTCTTTATTGTTCGTCTGAGCATAATTCTATCGCAACCAAATCATCTCCGCGTGTTTCAAACATAACTGCCTCATTTTCGAGTGTCTTGCCTTTTTCTTGAACATAGAGATAAGCCGTTGCAGTTGAACCGTCTTGTAAGCAAGCATAGTAGCTTTGCATACTCCCTTGACTTGCAATTTCAACAATTACTCCGTTTCCAACTTCTTGAGTTACGGATAATACAACACCTGTTTTCATAATTCTAAAAATTTAGTGTGAAACAATAATAAATTATCTTGTTGTTCTATAACTTTTTTCTTTAAATTTGTCAATTCGTATTTTTACGAAAAATAAACACTTTACCGCTATACTTTTTTTGTGTTTTTATTGTGAGATTTATCATGCAACCATTTCCTAAAAAATTTATGCCTTTTGCCTTTATTTATGCTAAAATTTTTAAATGGCAAATTTGTAGTGTTTTTGTTTTACTTCTCCTTGGCGCCGGATTGACTAACTTAAGTATTCGCTTTTTTGCGGAAATTACCGGTGCGATTAAAATAAATGATGCTCAGAGTTATGGAGAAGCATTGAAATATGTTTGGCTTTTAACGATTTTCGGAACGTTGGGAATTATTGTCTCTCAGTATCAACGATATTATTACGACGCAAAATTTATTATCCCTTGTCAGACACGTATGGAAAAAGATTTGTTTTCCTATCTGCTCGGACATAGTTACGAATATATTACGACAAAACAGAGCGGTATGCTTATCCGCCAAAAAGAACAAGTTAAACAACTTCCGGCAATGCTTGACCGTATTAATTGGGATTTGCGATTATTTTTTGATATTATGGTCAAAATTATAATGCTCTTATGTATTTCTCCGCTTATCGGATTGGGATATTTGATTTGTTGCATCGTGGTTGTTTTTCCTAGACGGCGCTCTGCGAAACGTTTGTCCCGTATTTCTAAAGCCAGCGCAAAAATGTCGGCCATTGTGGATGGAAGAATTTTGGATGTTATTAATAATCTTCTTGTTGTTAAACAATTTGACAATATTGAAGAAGAAAAAAAGCACCTTCATCCGTTGTTGGCTCAAGAATTTTCCTTAAATAAGAAAAATATGTTTATTTGGTGGGGACAGTATAACTTTATTGGAGCAATTACCAGTTTAATGTCTTTTTCTCTCTTGCTCCTTTCAGTTTATCTGTGGAGTAAAGGAACCATTACGACAGCAGATATTGTTTTTATTTTAATGACGCTTATTTATGGGCTTAACGGTTTGAGCGAACTACAAGATGGGTTACAGCGTGTTCGTCAAGATATTGCCACCATAGAGCAAGGCTTGGAGCCTTTTAGTATCCCTCATGGCATTGTTGATGCGGTTCATGCAAAATCTCTTAAGGTTAAAGGCGGGGCAATTGATTTTCAAAATATTTGTTTCAAATATAAAAATGCAAAAAAGCATGTCTTTAAGAATTTCAATTTGCATATTAAATCTGGTGAAAAAATAGGTATTGTCGGCGCTTCAGGCTGTGGCAAAAGTACGCTTGTTCATCTTTTGCAACGCTCATACGAACTTGATGACGGAAATATTTTAATTGATAATCAGAATATTACTCAAGTTACACAAGAAAGTTTGCATGATAATATCAGCCTAATTCCGCAAGATACCGTTATGTTTAATCGAAGTATCGCCGATAATATTGCTTTTGGTACAGATACGAAATCTGATAAAAAGATAAAAGCCGCCGCCGTAAAAGCTTATGCGCATGATTTTATTTCTGACAAAGATGACGGTTATAACTCTTTTGCCGGTGACAGAGGATGTTTACTTTCCGGCGGGGAACGTCAGCGTATTGCCATTGCAAGAGCTATTCTTAAAAATGCGCCAATATTAATTTTAGATGAAGCTACTTCAGCGTTAGACAGCGAATCTGAACAAATTATTCAAAAAGCTATTGATAACCTTATTCAAAAGCAAACAGTTATTGCTATTGCTCATCGTTTATCCACGCTTAAAAATATGGATAGAATCATTGTCTTAAACAAAGGGAAAATTGTTGAAGAAGGAACTTTCAACGACTTACTGAAGCAAGATGGTCAATTTGCCAAACTTTACGCAGCTCAGCAAAAAAAAGGAGGAAAAAATGTTTAATATTCCTTATAAACCTCTTACCTCCGCTCCAAAAACACCGCTTAAATTTATTTTTGCTGCCTGCAAAGGTTATTATCACTTTTTTATTTTTGAAATTGTATATGGCTTTTGCAACAGCTTGTTTAAAGTTTCTGTTGCAGTTGTCTTTTCGGCCATGATTGGCTACTTTTCTTCTATTGCTGTTGCCGATTTCTCTTGGAAAAAAGCTCTAGCTTATCTTGGCGGTATTTTAGCTTTGTTTCTTGGAACAAATCTTATCCGTTTTGTTAGAGATTATATTAACGAAAATGTTCGCAATACTATTTCTTGGCGCGTGCGTGAGTATGGAATAACATACGCTGCGGGACACTCTGCCGCTTATCTTAAAGAACAAAAATCAGGACAACTTGCACAACGAATTATTTCTTTAAGTCATGCAACTTGGTCGCAACTTCTTGCTTTCACCAGACTTGATTCTTGCACTTGGCTTATTCTTATTACTTTGTTTTATATCGGCAGGGTTAGTATATGGTTTTTAATCCCTATTATTATCTTTGGGGTTTGCTCTATCCTCGTTTCTATCGCTATATCTAAAAAAACGACTGCCCTTAATAAACAAGGTGCTGCGGCAAACGCAAAATTTAATGGGGAAGTCATCGACTCTCTCAGCAATATCCTTTTAATCAAATTATTCGGACAGGAGCGTAGAGAAATTATTAAGCTACAAAATGACCTTAGTCAAGCCAATAGTACCAATATCAAAGCAGTTAAATCCGAAACTTCTCTCTACACCATACAAGAAATTTTACTGATAACTTTTCGTCTTTGCGGAATTTTTATGGCTCTCTATTTGTGGCAACTTAATAAAATTGATGTGGCCGGAGTTGTTTTAGTACTCTTGTTATTAGATGATATTTTAACTTATTTTTCGCGCTTTTTCTGGGAAGCTACCAATATCAGAACTTCTCTCGGAAAACTTGCTGACGCGCTGACATTTTTGCAAGTGCCGCACGATATAATAGATGTCCCCCAAGCACCTGCTCTTGTGGTTAAAAAAGGAAAAATTGAATTTAAAAATCTTGTTTTTGGCTATACACCGCATAAAAAAGTTTTCAATGGATTTAATTTGACTATTCAGCCAGGTGAAAAAATCGGTGTTGTCGGGAAATCCGGCAGTGGCAAAAGTACGCTTATTAATCTTCTGCAGAGAAGTTATGATTTACAAAAAGGTGAAATTTTAATTGACGGACAAGATATCTCCCAAGTTTCCACCCATAGCTTAAAACAAGCTCTGTCTATTATTGCACAAGATAACCTGCTATTCCACCGTACTATCAAAAAAAATATTGCCTTTGGTTCTCCTGATGCCTCTGACCGACAAATCTATTATGCTGCTCGAAAAGCTCTCGCTGATGACTTCATCAAACAAACCCCTCATGGGTATTTGACTATTACAGGTGAGCGTGGTGTAAAACTTTCCGGCGGGCAAAGGCAACGTATTGCTATTGCGCGCGCTTTGCTCAAAAAATCCCCTATCCTTATTTTAGATGAAGCTACTTCCGCTCTTGATAATGAAACCGAAAACGAAGTTATTGATGCTATTAATGAATTGATGATAAATAAAACCGTTATTGCTATTGCTCATCGTTTGTCCACCCTTAAAGAAATGGATCGGATTATTGTGCTTGATAAAGGAAAAATTATTGAAGAAGGAACTCCGGCTTCTCTTTTGGATAAGCAAGGAAAATTTGCAAAACTATGGAATTTACAGCAGGAGTAACTATGGATACAAAACATTGGTCTAAAGTTGAATATTTGCATGAAACCGTTAAAAATCCTAATATCATTATTAAAGGGACTAAAAGCTATTATAGTAATGCATATACGCCTAATTTTGAAGACTATGTTGTGCGTTATTTATATGGCGATGAATACTCTCTTTCACATTTTCAGCCCCTATGGAATTATGATAAACTCTACATTGGAAATTATGTTTGCATCGGTGCTGAAGCAATTATTTTAATGGGAGGAAATAATACTCATCGTATGGATTGGTTCTCATGCTATCCTTTTATGGAGAAAATTAAAGATGCATATATAAGTAAAGGCGATACGATTATCCACGATGGCGTTTGGATTGGTATGCGTGCTATCATTATGCCCGGTGTTCAGATTGGTGAAGGCGCTGTTATTGCTGCAAATTCCGTGGTTACAAAAGATGTGGCTCCTTATAGTATTGTTGGAGGAAATCCCGCGGTTTTTATAAAAAATAGATTTGATGAGAATACTATTAAAGAATTATTGCAACTACAAATCTATAATCGTTCAGAAAGTGAAATAGATACCCTTATTCCTTATCTTTGCAACAATAATTTGAATGAACTAAAAAAACATCTGTCAACTTATTGATTTATTCATCTTGCAAAGTGAACTTTTTTGTTTCATACTATCGATGATAGCTGTTGATATTTTAAAAGGAAAATTTAATGAATAAGTGTATTGATTCTAAGGCTCTTCATAACAGACTTAATCGCGTTATTGGGCAAATTAATGCCATTAGTCGTATGATTGATGATGGTACTCCTTGCGAAGATATCCTTATTCAAATTAATGCCGCAAAATCGGCTCTTCATAAAGCCGGACAAATTGTTCTTGAAAGTCATATGCGTTGTTGTGTTCGTGACGGTATTCAAAATGGCGATGCTGAAGAGACTATTAAAAAATTTGCCAAAGCAATTGAGCGTTTTTCAAATATCTAATATTTCTTCAACTTCTTTCATACATTCTTTAGAGTAATATTTTTCTTGACAATATACTATATAGGGTATAAGGTATATGTGTAACTATTTCAGAAAGGTGTTGTCATGTTTATGCAGTTTATTGAATTTTTAGCTGGAGTTAAAATGACTATCATTTCAGCTTTGTGTTTATTGCTTAGTCTTGCTTTTTTAATTTTAGATATAACACCCTTTTTTAATCCTGTTTGGTTAACTATTTTTATTTCTGGTATTCCTATTGTTTTCCGAGCATTACGTTCTTTATTTGTGCAGCATAAAATGTCTTCACCCTTACTCATTACAACTGCTATGATTGCGGCTATATCCATTGATGAAATTTTTGCTGTTGGCGAAGTCGCCCTTATTATGGCTATTGGAGAAATTTTAGAAGACATTACTGTTGATAAAGCTAAAAAAGGATTAGAAAATTTATTGAAACTTACACCAACACAAGGAAGAAAAGTTACACACGACGGAGATTTTATCGTTGATATTTATCAAATTAAAAATGGTGATACTCTTCGTATTCTTCCTGGAGAAATTATTCCCGCGGATGGAATTATTATTTCGGGATCTACATCAATCAATCAGGCTAATTTAACTGGAGAATCCCTTCCTGTTGATAAAACTGTTAATGATATAGTTTTGGCTGGAACATTAAACTGCTTTGGTTCTATTGATATAACGGTTACGGCTATTACTGATACTTTTTTGCAAAAAATGATTACATTGATTGAACAAGCACAGCAAAATAAATCTCCTACTGAATTACTTATTGATAAACTTGCTTCGGTTTTAGTACCAACTTCTTTGTTGATTGCTTTAGTGACTTATTTTCTGACAGGTGAAATCATACGAGCTGTTACGATTTTAGTTGTATTTTGCCCTTGCGCTTTGGTTTTGGCTACACCAATTTCTGTTATTTCAGCAATGACGGCAGCTTCTAAAAATGGTATTTTAGTAAAGTCAGGGGCTGCTCTTGAAATGATGGGAAAAGTTGATACTTTTATTTTTGATAAGACCGGCACATTAACAGAAGGAAATATAACTGCTACCAATGTTGTATCTTTTGATACAAGATATTCATCTGATGATATTTTGTCCCTTACGGCAAGCTTAGAAAAATATTCCGAACATCCTCTGGCAAGAGCTGTTATAACTTCTGCTTCATTGAAAAATCTTACTTTTTCTGCTGTTAATGATTTTAAAATGATCCCTGGCAAAGGTGTGTCTGGTATTATTCATGGAAAATTTTTAATATCTGGTAATCTTGCTTTTCTTCAAAGTAATCATGTTTCTATAAGTGATGAGCAACTTCGTCACATTTCTCAAACCCAAAATCAAGGTAAAACATTAATTCTTACGGCCGTGGAAAATAATTTGATTGGTTATATTGCTCTATCGGATACGTTACGTCCTGAAGCTATAAATGTTATTCAATCTCTTCAATATTTATCAAAAAATATTGTTATTCTTTCTGGCGATAATTTTGCTGCAGCACAATATTTAGGTAATAAAGTTGGTATTAGTCAGGTGTATGCAAATTTATTACCTACCGATAAAGTTCTAGCTATTCAATCGTTACAAAAGGATGGAGCTTGTACTTGCATGGTTGGTGATGGTATCAATGATGCTCCTTCATTAAAAATTGCGGATGTTGGTGTTGCTATGGGAAAACTCGGAAATGATATAACCGTTGATGCAGCAGATATTGCTTTAATAGATAATAATTTAACCGCTTTACCTAGACTTAAAGAGTTGTCCATTGCAACTTTGAGGACAATTAAGCAAAATCTTATCTTTTCTTTATTTTTTAATTTAATTTGTGTAGGAGTATCTATTGTAGGCCTAATAGGTCCTTTAGCGGGTGCCATTTTGCATAATGTTAGTTCGCTTATTGTAATTTTCAACGCTAGCAAACTACGTCATAAATAACTGTTCGGAATCTCTTGGGACTTAGTTGTTCTCTCTGACTATGCATTGCTTTATCATTGAAAAAATATTTTTATCTTCTTTTCTGGTGAGTAAAAAAATATCTGGTTTTGTTTTCTTTATTTCTTGTATAAGCATTTTACGAGCCATTTTCCCAACTTGCCTCGCCCATCCTATTGTCTTGTTGTATTTGCATAATTGAATTTTGATATATTGATAAGGTATCGTTTATTTCTCTGGGAATTTTTGGAGCATTATCTATTAACTATGAGAAGTCTTTAATTTTATAATTTTCAGTTTTTGGGGTATATATATGAAAAGTTTATAATAAAACTCATTGTTTTATATATTCTTTGCGATTTTTATCTTGAGGCAAGAAAATATATGCTCTGCTTTGGATACAGATAATTGATAGCATTGACATACATATTCCGGCAATAAATCTTTATTCCAAAATTCTAATGTTTCTCTAAATAATTGTTCAATATTGGATAGAACTTTTTTATTTCATTCGGAAATTTTGAAGATAATCTTAAATTTGAATGCATATTCTTTTTCTGTATATATTAAGTAGATTGTTATTTTCTGTTTCTAAATATCTATTAATTGTCATAATCATTTCAAAAAAATGAAGTAGAATGTTCATATTCTATTTCCGGTCTATAAGTATCTTCCATAGATAGCTTTTTTGCCTCTATGCTAAGTTACTTGTAACTAATATGTATTTCGTCCCTTAGGTGTTTACTCTCTTGTATTAGCGCTAGTAAATTCTCTTGAAATTTATCTTTAATTTCTTTCATCAAAAAATTAAGTATAGAGTATTCCTTATATGTGATTTTTTCTCTTTTGTTCTGTATATTGTTTGGCAAAATAATTTTTTTATTATATGGCCTATTGGTACTTAATACAATATCAACCAGTTTTAATTTATTTAAATAATTTCACGTAGGAAATAACCTATAAATGATTCACAGATATAAACTTAATTGTTATTACTAATTTATATATTCTCTCAACTATCAATCTCCATCGCGAATAAGGTTAGTATCTTCAACAGTAAGTTCCCATATATTCAAGATATTATCAATTTCCTGATTTAACTGAGAAGGGGTATAAGGTTTCGAGCAGTAATCATAAATAAGTCGTAAGAGCGTTAGTGTTTGTTGTAGGGACAT
>CASFSV010000032.1 GCA_949297415.1 uncultured Alphaproteobacteria bacterium | reverse complement strand
GTTCATAAAAAAACTCCTTTGCTTTTGTTAGACTTTTGCCAGACCGTCTAACTTACTTTAGCAAAGGAGTTTTTTATATGTAAAGCTGTAAGCTCTTTGGAACTACCGGCCTAGCCGGTAGTTTTCTTGTTACAACAAAAAAAGACAGCTGACCACAGGGGCTTGCTGTCTTAATTTTCTTAAATCCAAAAGCAAGGAATAACTTTTATATCCCTGTCAATAAATATAGAACCTTGAAAGCAACCTCCGTCTTTTTGCATTGATATACCTTCCAAAGAGTAGCCGTTCCAATGTGACATGGGAAATGTCCCTATTCCGTACCATAAACCTAAAAGCGGAGCTACCATCTCATTTGTCGATATAACAGCTTTCATCTCTGCCGATGATATCATAAAGCAATCATTCGGGTTAAGACCATTTTTAGCATAATTGGTAATATATTCCCAAACTTCTGTCTTTATTCCCTTTAATCGAAATGCTTTATATATTGCTTTGGTATTAGCATATCCGTCTGGAAGAACCTCAATTTCATCCGGAAGATGTTTATCCAAACCTAAATAAATGAGTTTCATTTCAACAAAATCCGGAGCACAACACAAAGCGCGATAACCTATCGGTGCGGTTTTATCCGGATTTACCCATAAAATATACCCGCTTAATTCTGCGATAGAAAAACCATTGCGTATGACTATCGACCCGTTATCATAAACTTTTCCGCCACATTCGGCGTTGGCTATTCGTTCCGGCGTTACCTTCTTTGCCAGTTCGATAATCGGTGCGGATGATTGCGGCATAGTAATCGGTTGATGTTTTTTCACAGTTGATTCTGTAAAAGATTTTTCTTGCAAATTATCTACCTCAAATGGCTGCTTTATCGTTGCAATGGCATTTAAGCTCCCATTGACATATTTTTTTCCGTAGCTTCCATCTTTGAACACATAAAACGGATAACCGATTTCTTGCCCGATGGCATTTAATTGGCTTAAATTTAATTTTTCCATAATTGTTGATTTTAATAGTTTTGATAATAATTTTCTTTGCGGGCGATTATATGATGGTATCTATAATTGTCAATCTCTATGTCTTACCTTTTTTGTGGGCAAAAGGGTTTTATGGTTGCAAGTTTTCTCTTTGCGTTTATGGTGTAAGAAATAAGGAGTTTTTCTGATGATTTTTTCAAAATTTGAGAATATGGTTGCGGGCAGATATTTGCGCGCAAAACGCAAAGAAGGATTTATTTCGGTTATTACTTCTTTTGCTTTTATCGGTATTGCTTTGGGTGTGGCGACACTTATTATCGTTACCTCCGTTATGAACGGTTTTAAATCCGAATTACTCGGGCGTATCTTGGGAATTAATGGACATATCAGCATTGTCGCTATTCGCAATACGCCGTTTAACAACTATCAAGAAGCTGTTAAACTGTTAGAAAGCAAAATTCCAGGCGTTAATATCGCTATTCCGATGATTGAAAAGCAATTGCTCGCAACTGCCGGTAATTCTGCAGAAGGAGTTATGGTGCGCGGGGTTAATGCCACGGATATTCAAAAGAAAAAGGTCCTTCGTGATGGATTCAAAGATTTTGATTTGAAATTGTTTAAGGGGGATACTATTGTTTTAGGACAACGGCTTGCAAATAAACTCGGTGTTATGGAAGGCGATGAAGTTACCTTGCTTTCTCCAAGCGGTAAAATTACAATGTTCGGTACTGTACCGAGGATGAAAACTTATCGTGTCGCCGGAACATTCAATTTCGGAATGTACGAATATGACGCTAATTTTATTTTTATGCCGCTTGAAGCTGCGCAAAAGTTCTTTTCCTTAGGAGATGGAGTTACCGGAATTGACGTTACTCTTCGTGATGATGCTGATGTTGATTATATTCGCCAAATCATTGCCGCCGCCGTAGAATCTTCCGGCAATAAAGCTTTTGTGTATGATTATAGACAAACAAACTCTGCGTTTTTTAATGCGATTGATGTTGAACGCAATGTGATGTTTATCGTTCTTACTCTCATTATTTTAGTTGCCGCTTTTAATATTATTACCGGATTGATTATGCTTGTTAAAGACAAAGGACGCGATATTGCCGTTTTGCGGACGATGGGGGCTACTAAAGGGGCTGTTATGCGCATTTTCTTCCTTGACGGCGCATTTATCGGAGTGGTCGGAACTGTCCTTGGGGTTATTCTCGCCTTGCTCTTCTGTGATAATATTGAAAATATCAGACAATTCTTACAGTCTGTTGCCGGACGTGATTTGTTCGCGGCGGAGATTTATTTCTTGTCTCAATTGCCGGCAAAAGTGGAAACTTCCGTTGTTCTAACCGTTGCGGGAATTTCTCTCTTGCTTTCTTTCCTGGCAACTCTTTATCCGGCTTATCGGGCTGCGAAAATGGATCCTGTGGAGGCTTTGCGCTATGAATAATGATTTAATTAATAATACACCGGTTTTGCAACTGAGTGGTATCGTTAAAAACTATAAACAAGGTAAGCAAACTCTTGAAGTCCTTTCTGGTGTTGATTTATCTATTCATTCCGGTGAGGTTATCGCATTGGTTGGACAAAGCGGTTCGGGTAAATCTACCCTTTTGCAAATTGCAGGACTTCTTGATAAACCTTCAGGTGGACGCATCTTTATTAACGGCGAAAATATTGGTAAGGCTTCTGACGATTTACGCACTTCTCTTCGCCGTGATTATATCGGCTTCGTTTATCAGTACCATAATCTTTTAGGCGATTTCTCCGCTCTTGAAAATGTTATGCTGCCCATGCTTATTGCAGGTAAATCGCCTAAAGAAGCTTCTGACAGAGCTACTCTTTTGCTTGATAAACTAAAGCTTTCTCATCGCTTAAAACATCGTCCGGCTGAGCTTTCCGGCGGGGAACAGCAACGTGTTGCCATTGCCAGAGCTTTGGCTAATTCCCCTAAGTTATTGTTAGCAGATGAGCCGACCGGCAATCTTGATCCGAATACTTCCGAAGCAGTATTTTCCGCTTTGCTCGGGATTATCAAAGAAACCGGTTTGGCTGCGTTAATTGCTACTCATAATATGGAATTAGCGGCTCGCATGAATCAGCAATACAAGCTCAAAGACGGTGTTCTTGAAAATATGAATGAACCACTCTTTACTAAAGTTAGAAAAAATTTTTACTAATCTTATTTAAGTTCTGTTTTTTAAGTGGTTTTAGTGTATTGCTTAAAAAAATGCTTGCAAATTTATTTTTTTGCGATATGTTAGGGACACTTCCGAAAAAGAGGACGGTGCTTTGAGGGATTCAAGTGTGGGATTTTTTATACATTCTTTGTTTCTCAGGCATAATGCCCCGTTTGCGCAGATTGTTTGATATACTTGCTTTAGAGCAATTTTTCTTTAGCTTATATCTTATCTCAACGACAAAACTATCGGGACAATAATTTAATTAACCAGTTTAAGGATTTTTTGATGAAAAGTATTGTTAATGCTAAAAAGAAAAATAGCCGTCGTTACGGTCAAAATCTTTGGGGTGATGCTAACAGCCCTATCTTGAAAAGAAATTATGCTCCGGGACAACATGGTCAAAGAAGAAAAAAAACTACTGACTATGGTGAGCAATTATATGCTAAACAAAGATTAAAAGTTTATTATGGTAACATTTCTGAAAAACAGTTCCATAAATATTATGAAGAAGCTATTCGTAGAAAAGGTGATACAGCTGAAAACCTTATCGGTTTGTTAGAGTCTCGTTTGGACAACTTGGTTTACAAAGCTAAATTTGCTTCTACAGTTTTTGCGGCTCGTCAATTTGTTAACCATGGTCACGTTACAGTTAACGGTAAGAAAGTTAACATTCCTTCTTATATGGTTAAAGCAGGTGATGTTATTGAAGTTCGTGAAAACTCTAAGCAATTAGCTGTTGTTTTGGCTGCTATTCAATCTCAAACACGTGACTTCCCTTCTTACTTGGAAGTTGATGCTTCTAAATTAACAGCTAAGTATTCTTTTGTTCCGAAATTTGATGACGTTCCTTACGCTGCTCAAATGGAACCAAACTTGGTTATCGAGTTCTACTCCAGATAATAGCTGTTATATGGCGGTTTCTTTATTGCGAATCGCTCGTAAAATACAAAATTTTAAGCAGAGTTTCGGCTCTGCTTTTTTTTGCTTTCATTCTTTTAACCGACTATTGATCCGAAACTCTCTTTTTTTAATTCTTCTGCTGTACAACAACAACACCACTTTATCTATCACTAATATAAGTAAAACGTTTCTGTGTCATTCTTTTTGAAAATTTGTGTAGCGATTATTTATCCTTTGGACACATTTTTGTTGACAAAAAATCAAATATTTCCTATAGTTTTGACAATTAAATATTATTATTTACTTTTAACTCTATCAATTATGGAAAAGAATTATTGGAAGTTTGCAGAACAAACACGAAATGTGTTGGAAGCGTTAGATTGTTATTGGGGCTTTTTCGGTGAAAGAACAGTTAATATGGAAGATCCTGATGAGATGCTTTTTTATCCTAATGGCTTTTTTACTATTAATAATCCTGAAACAGATCATTTGCAAGTTTATGATAATCGTTGTCGCTTGATCGCTGACGACGCATTTGATTTTCATGGATTTGAAAATGGATACTATGCTCTTTCTGTCGAAAAAAAGGAATCGTATCAATTTTATAATCCTCAAGGGGAGCTGATTGCTTGCTACGATGACGTTCTCTATTTTGGGAAATATAGACATTTTGTATTACGCAAAGATGATAAACTGTTTGTTTTGCCAATAGATGATTTATCACAAAGCCGCGCTATCGGCTCTGTTGGTAATATCGTGAAATTTTGGGACGCTGATGATGGAAAAATTGCTATTTATCAAAATTATGGGGTTGTCTTGTATGATAAGGATTTTTGTAAAATCCATCTCATTCCCAATATTATCTGTGTTGATTTTTTTGCCAGCGGTAATTTTATTGTTTGGACTGAGGACAAGGGTATTCTCTATGATACAAATTTAATCCCATTACTTGATAATCTGGACGTTGATTATCGTTGGTTAGTTTCGAGGAAAATGTGTCGAAATAAGGATGCGACGTATGATTGCCTGACAGCAACCCCCGTACACGAGAAATACTTTTTGCCTGGTGCTCCCAACTGTGAGTTTTACGTTTCCAAGCTCAGTAATGTCTACTTGCATCTGGGTAACGGAGAACAGTTTGCTATTCAAGAAGATGATAAACCTTTCGTTTTCGCGAAAAAATTTATCGGTCTTGTTCGTCAAGACCGCCTTTTGGTTTTGGCTCTTGATCTTCCGCTACAACAGCAAAAGATGCTCTTTGATGCCTTTATTCGTAAAGTGCCAGGAGAAGATATTTCTGATGCCTTGTTTGACTATGGGCAGAAATTTATCTCTCTTGTAAAAGGTGATAAGTTAAATAAACGCGAAATCTTGCGGTATTTATTGTCACACTAATCCGTAGTTTGTTCTGATTATAGCCCTCTTCGGAGGGCTTTTTTTATTTTTCTTATCTCTTCCCCCTTTACTCTTTATTCTTCTTAGGTTATAATCAGAGTAGGAATAACAGCTCTTAGGGGTTTTATGTTTATTGTATTTATCGCTTTACTTGCTCCGCTATTCACTTCTTTTGCCAATATCATTGAGTGTAAACTTTCTAATAATAATTTTAAACATCCGCTCACTATGATTTTTTACATTTCTTTGATGAACTGCGTCTTTTTGCCTCTGCTACTCTTCTTCGGTATGCCTACGTTGCCGACACTTAGTGTTTTGCCTTTTTATTTCGTTCTGGCGGTTATTGATGTTGTTTACCTTTATCCTTACTACAAAGCCATGAAAGTTATTGATACATCTATCGTATCCGCTCTCTTCTCTTTGGGACAAATTACTATTCCGATTATGACTTATTTCCTGTTGGACGAACATTTGCAAAAATCCCAATATTGCGGCTTTATTCTCATTATTTTGGCTTCAATTGTTCTTAGTATCAATGATTTCAAAATGCCGAAACTTAATCGCGCTTTTTATTATATGGTATTAGTTTCTTTCTTGAGGGCTTTTTATGTCGTTATTCAAAAATGCGCCTTTCAGTATGACGATAGCTGGATTAATATGATGATTTATGTAAACACACTTTCCGGTTTATTGCCTTTCTTGCTCTTTTTACATCCTACTTCTGCCCAACGTATCAAAAAAGCATTTAACTCCTATCGCAAAAAAACTAAAATATTTTGCTTAAATGAACTCTTATGTTTCCTCGGCGGCGCCGCGTTTATTTTCGCTTTATCCAAGATGTCCGCCGTCACACTTTCGGCTATCAATGCTACTGCGCCTATCTTTATGCTTTTTATAAGCATTACCTTAAAGAAAATTTTTGATATCCACGTCAAAGAAACCATCTCTCCGCTTATTATGGCTAAAAAGATGGTTTGCTTTGTCGTTATTGTTGTCGGTGTGGTTATGGTTTCTTTATAACCTTACATTTCATTGGTGCTTTTTTTCACTCTCAGCTGTGTTTTAGTGTGAGCTCGTTTATATGCGGCTGCCTTTCTCGCTATATAATCATATAATCGCTGCATTTTTTTATTTCCTCCGGCGGCCAAGTCTTCCGGATGTCCTTGCACGCATAAAATCCCGGTTGCCTCATTCCCCCAAATTTCAGGAATTCCATCGGCATCGGAAACGGCATACATATCCATTTTTACCTGCGGCGTTCCTTCTGCATAATCTTGTAACGCCGGATGAACCATTGCCTGATTGTGACGCGAATTTATCATGATTTTATCTTCGTCTGAAGCTAAGCCCATAATCTCAAATATCGGAGTGTCTTTTATCAACTTCAATCCATGGATACGGACATCTGTTTCGGCTTTAGGCTTATGGACCGTTTTGCGTGACACTTCTTTTTCAATGCTGCGGTACATTTTCATATTACCCAACAGAGCACCAATCATTTGCGCACCGGCACAAATTCCTAACATCGGTTTATGATTGCAGTGTGCCTCATTTATTGCTGCTTTGTAAGCAAAAAAGCGTTTTCCTTCTTTACCTCCCATATCTTTTCCATCAATAAAGAAATCTTCCGGATTATCAAAAGCACCACCCGGCAAAATAACTCCATCGCAACCTTTCATCTGTTGATAGGTACTATCATAGTCTAAAAACTTTATCTCCGCACCTGTTGACAACGCCGCTTGCGCATAGGTTAATCCGATGGTGTAATATTCTTCACCATTATCTCCTTTATCTTGCCCCAATAAAAATCCTACTGTTGGACGACTTGAACTTTTATTTTCATATAATTCTTGATGAAAGCGAATATCGGCAACTATTCCCTGTTTCTTTAATTCTTCTATTTCTTTTTTAGGTATACCGAAACTCTTAAATTCTTCCAAATATTCCAGATATATTGTTTTAGTTTTCATCATTAAAAACTCCTTTTTGCATACACCAAAGTATATCCGAAAAACAGGTTGCTGTCAATTATTCATTTATCGCCAGATTTTCTTCAGAGGTTATATTTCCAAATATTTAAGAACATCATCCGGATTATTTACTGCAACGACTTCCGTGTTTTCCATACCACGCAGTGCTTCGGCTAGCGTATAGTCGTTTCCGCCCTTCTCGGTTCTGTCGCCTAAAAAAATGATTTTATGATTTGGATACATCTCTCTTACCTTATGCGCTATCTGTTCCTTACTGCATCCTCTGGTCACTATATCTATAGAGATTTTACCGCCGACACTTGCTTCGTATTCCGGAAAATTTTCATTCACATCTTGAACTATTGTTTCTCTTTCATGATGTTCATTGTCCCATTCATTATACTTTGCTCGCTCGGCAAAAGGACAATTTCGCCCCAATACGCTAAAATTCAACATTCCCGGACGCAATTCCATATAATTTCCGTATAATTGTCCTTCATATTTCGTATTACGACGATAGCGCTCTAATGTCTGCAATAATTCTTTTTGCAACTTTATTTCATGACGATATATCTCTTTACCTTTTTCATGAAAAACATTACCCATTGAGCTGTATATCCCGCTAAATGCACCAATTGCGTCTGATGGAATTTGCTCACAAACCTTTTCAAAGTTAGAACCTGCCGCCAAATAAGCTAAATGAGATTTTAACCATGGAATAAATCGGCGACTGAAATCAGGCGTCATTTGTTGGCGGGCCGGCGTTATTGTTCCATCCATATCAAATATATATATTTTCATAGCGTCTCCTTTCTTACAAATGCGCGTACAAAAACTAGACTTACGGCTATTTTTCCGTTACTATATCATCACTACTTATCTGCTACGCATTTATAATAAGCTTTGGAGGGTACAAAAAGTCTGCAACTAAATATATCATTGTCTATCTCTTCGGCATGTGTCTTTTCTTTATGCTGACGGCATAGCTTATCGGCCTCTGCTCTTACCTCTTCTCTGTCATAAAATAAAGGATTATAGCATATTGCCGGACGTCCGGGTTTGGATGCTCCTACATATACGTATTCCGTTCCGGGCTCACGTCTTCTGTCCTCAAAGGGGGTAAACTGCGAGCACGCACTTATTAAGCAAAACATAGATAATAACAATGATAATTTTAGTGTGGACAATTTGTAAAACTCCCGTTAAATTGTGTATGTTAGTCATTATATATAAAGATGAATTAAAATGCAAAGTGAAAATGTATATATTGGGGATGATAAATTTCAACGTTTCCTCGCTCATTATAATTGTCCGACACCGGTTGATGTTGCTAAACTGAAATTTGCCGGTGCTATCTGTAGTCCTAACCCTAACTTAAGACCTACTGACGTTATTGCTTCTTTCTTTCCGGATAACGCTCAGCCTCGCTTAACGACTAAAGCCGAAGCGGAACTGTTCTTTAAGTTTTTTATGGGACTTTGGGATCAGATGTTTGTTGAAATTAAAACGAACACTCTTGAGTTACCTAAATTTCATGGTGATGTTCATGATGCTCAGAGCCTTATTGAATTATGCTATAACCGTGCTGACCAAATCGAATGCGGGTTTGTGGAAGGCTTTTGGGGTGGTTGTGAAACCCTTAATATCCCTAATTTTGCGGCTGAATTAATCTCTTCTCTTTCTGATATGGCCGGTGTTTATGCTATGCTCGCTAAAAAACTTTCTCAATCAGAAAAGCCTGAGGATATTTATCCGGTTATTGTTAATACCGATCAAATGGTGCTCAAAACCTTGCACTTCTTGATTGAACACTTGGTATTACCTCACATTGAACAATTACAGAGAAGCGTTAATTAGCTTTTTTAATAGGAGTTTTTAATATGGAATTATATGAAGGTCTTTTAACCAGACGTTCTATCAGAAAATATAATCCTGAAAAAAAATTGTCTGATGAACAAATTATTGAACTTTTGCGAGCTGCAAGCTTTGCTCCTTCTGCTCATAATAAACAACCTTGGCATTTCTTGGTTTTGAAAGATGCTGAAACTTTACGCACGTTAAGACAACTTCAGCCTTGGACTTCTTTTGCTAAAGATGCTGCTTGTGTTGTTATTGTTTGCGCTGATGAAGTTGAGTGTTTCCACCGTGAAAAAGAAGGATGGAATTATGCACAAATTGACGGCTCTTTGGCCGCCGAAAATCTTTTGCTGGCTTGTCATGCCAAAGGTTTGGGCGCTTGTTTCTGTGGCGCGGCACCAATGCCGATGGTCGTGGATAATTTACGCAAAAAATTTAATATGCCTGAAACAATGCTCCCGATTGCAATTGTTACTATCGGTTATCCGGAAGAAGAACCGAAGCAACCAGATGATAGATTTAATCCTGATAAAGTGCATTGGGAAACTTTCTAAATCATCTTCTTTATACAGAAAAGCCTCGCAGAATATTCTACGAGGCTTTGTTTTTTGTGTTACAGTCTACATGGTTGCATAGCGCGCAAAATAAGTTTCAACCTCTTTACGATTACCGCGTTCCATCAGCTCATCTTCTGTTTCAAGACCTTTGCTTGATTCTTGAATATAATCCATGATGGCATTGTGGTTACCACTCTTGATAAGCAAACGCTGTGCTTCAAGACATAGTGCTTTGTACTTAAAGATATAATCTTTGACACATTGTTCGCACTTGTCTATTAAACTATCGCGTCCATAGCCCAAATTAAGATAGCTCATCAGCTCTATCTGTCCTTCCGATGATAACTCATACTTATTCAGATATGTTTCAACCGCTTCGATACTTATCTTATCATACCTATCTCGGCTATCGGCTAAACTTTGCTGAAGTAAGTAAACTTCAGCTTGAGAAGATAGCTTTCTCTTAATTTTTACTTTTGTATCAATTTGTAACTTTTCAAGTTCTAAGCACAAAAGACAATTTTCTATCATCCATCTTTTAATTCCACATGCTGTAGATGAGTGATTATAAATATACAGCTGTACTTCGCTACTTAGAGGTGTTTTCATTCCGAAAGCTTCTAACATGGCTTGGATTTCGATTTTATTACCTCTCTTGACAATCGCCATTTGCTCTTCTGAACTCAAGATCTTCTCACCAGACTTCTGCTGTTCAATCTCTTTCATAATAGAGTGATGCTTTTTTCTTTCGGCTTCTGCAGCTTCGCGCAATCGGCTTATTTCTGCAACACTGATTTTTTCTTCCATAATTACACATTTTAATTAGTTTGACATATCTATATTCTATCACGGCTTGATTTATTCCAGTTTCTCAGGATTGTCAATCTATTTTCTTAAAAAAGGAACCCACCGGCTTAGCCGGTGGTTCTTCTTTAACGGGTATAACCCTAATAGTGCCAGCAAACGCCTTAAGGGCGTATAACGGTCTGACAGGGCGAAGATTACTTGCTACCCGTAAACGGGTCAAAATCCAT
>CASFSV010000031.1 GCA_949297415.1 uncultured Alphaproteobacteria bacterium | reverse complement strand
GTGTTCATAAAAAAACTCCTTTGCTTTTGTTAGACTTTTGCCAGACCGTCTAACTTACTTTAGCAAAGGAGTTTTTTATATGTAAAGCTGTAAGCTCTTTGGAACTACCGGCCTAGCCGGTAGTTTTCTTGTTACAAAAATCCCGCTTAAACCTTAAGGCTTAAGCGGGATTTCTTTACTTTAGAAAAAGACAACTTTACCTTCTTTGAGCAGTTCCATGCGTTTTTGCAACAAGATTCTTTGATTTGCTGATAGCAATTCCAGCTCTCTTTGCAACAATTTTTCTCCGACAAACTTTGTTTCAGGTGAAGCATAGTTGTCCAGATACTCTTTAAGCGTCAATAAAGCATTTGGCGTACAAAACTTATGAATTTGCTGCTTCTTGCATATGGCCATAAAGTCCTCTCCGACACGTCCGTTGCCATAACATGAGGTGCAAAAACTCGGTACATGATGTTGTTCCATCAACCAGCGTACAACTTCATCTAAGCTTCGGTTATCCGAAATTTCAAATTGTGAACTGTCTGGTTCGGCTTCATGACTTGCATACCCGCCAACACTTGTTTTTGAGCCACCGCTGATTTGCGATATTCCTAATCTTAATGCTTTCTCTCTTATTTTCTGTCCTTCTCGTGTTGATATTATCAACCCCGTATACGGTACAGCTATTCGCAATAAAGCTATTATTTTTAAGAATATGTTATCAGGCAACGCATTTTCAAAATCTGTTGTCTTGATATCATCTGCCGGACATAGTCTCGGGACACTTATTGTATGTGGCCCTGCCCCATACACGGCTTCCAAGTGTTCGGCATGCATCAACAAACTTACAAATTCCGAAGCATAATTGTGCAATCCAAACAAAACGCCCAGACCGACATCTTCTATACCGGCTTGCATCGCTCTGTCCATCGCTTCCGTATGCCATTCGTAATTTGCTTTTGGGCCTCGTGGGTGTAACCGTTCATAATCCTCTTTGTTATATGTTTCTTGAAACAAAATATAGGTTCCGATTTTGGCTGCATGCAGGCGACGATATTCTTCTATCGTTGTCGCGGCTATATTCACATTCACGCGCCTGATGGCTCCTGACTTGTGCTTTATTCCATAAATCGTATCTATACTCTCAAGAATATATTCCAGAGGATTCATGATCGGATGCTCTCCGGCTTCCAACGCTAAGCGCTTATGGCCCATGTCTTGCAATGCAATCACTTCCGCTTTTATCTCTTCTTGTGTCATCTTTTTGCGGAAAATGTGTTGGTTTTGCGAATGATACGGACAATACGTGCATCCATTTACGCAATAATTACTCAAATACAGTGGCGCAAACAAGACAATGCGATTCCCATAATATGCCTCTTTTATCTGTTCAGCAAGCTGGAAAATCTGGCGATTGGTGTTTTCATCTTCGCATAAGAGCAACACTGCTGCTTCATTATGGGTTAATCCTCTCTTTTCTCGGGCTTTATCCAAAATGAAGTTTACCATCGATGTGTCTTTACAATACTTTTCGGCATAACTCAGCGTAAAGCTGACTTCTTGCGGATTGATAAAGTTTTGAGCTTTATCTGACATTAAATCATACTTTTCCATACATATCTATATTTTAATGATTGTTTTTAGAATTTTGATGTATGACTTTTTTTGTTTTTTGTCAATACGTTCCATTAGAAAAAGCGCAGAATTATCTTCCGCGCTTCCTTCTATCTTTCTCTCCCAAATCTCAGGCTGACAATCTTATCATCGCTTCCACCATTGAGCGGGCGCCTTGGTTAACTTCGGAAATGTTACTTGCTAACATATAGGCTGGTGTCGTTACTATACGATTTTTTTCATCAATACACGCGGCTTCTACTTTTGTATCTTGTTGATGTGCTCCAGTTACCTCTATTGCTTTAGCCACGGTTTTATCATTTCCTATCGTTACGGTTACCCCATACTTTCCTAATACTCTGGCTACAACAACCGGGGCAATACACATTGCACCTATCACTAATTTTTGTTTATATGCTTCTTCTAAAACTCGATTGATGGAAGTGTCTACCGTACATTCTATGCCCGATTGCGCAAAATCACACCAATTGGTTACGGCTCCCAAACCGCCGGGAAGTAATACTCCGTCATAATCGCTTAATTTTAATTCGCTAATATCTTTTATTGCTCCACGTGCTAAACGAGCGGATTCTACTAAAACATTGCGGCGTTCTGTCGTTTTCTCTGATGTTAACCCGTTTATGACAACCGCTTGCTCTATATTTGGGGCATAGCAGTCGTAAGAACCTCCTAAATCCGTTATCGCTAACATTGCTGTTACGGTTTCATGTATTTCCGAACCGTCTGAACGTCCACAACCTGATAATATTATTGCAAATCTGGGATTTCTTTTCATTGCTGTTCTCCTTTTTCCTATTTTCGCTTCTCTCTTATACATAATACAAAATTAAAAAAAATTTAAGGTTTTTAGTTATCTATTCTATTGATTTATTTTTAAGCGTGGTTATACTGTTCAAACTTAAATTGTATTTGTAATCTTTTTTGTAAGGTTTTGATGTCATGGAAATTAAACAAACAACTTTAGCGAACGGATTAAGAGTTATTACGGCAGAAAGACCGCAAATTGAAACTGTTTCTTTGGGTGTCTGGGTTAATACCGGTGCCGCTGCTGAAACTGAACAGGATAACGGTATTTCTCACTTTATTGAACATATGGTTTTTAAAGGAACGAAAAAGAGAAATTCTTTGCAAATTTCTGAAGATATTGAAAATGTCGGTGGCGCTACTAATGCTTATACTTCAAGACACTTTACCTGCTTTTATGCCAAAATGCTTAAAGATGATTTGGAATTGGCTGCCGACGTTATTTGCGACTTTATTACAGATCCTACTTTTGATGCTGAAGAAATGAAAAAAGAAAAAGAAGTCGTCGTTCAAGAAATTAAACAGTCCGTTGACGCTCCTGATGATTTGGTTTTTGATTATTTCCAAGAAGCTGCTTTTCCTAATCAGGCTTCCGGCCGAACTATTTTAGGTAGTGCCGAACACGTCAGAGGTTTTACTAAAGAACGGATGCTTGCTTATATGCGCTCTCACTATACTGCCGATAATATGGTTGCCGTTGCTGTCGGTAGAGTTAATCATGATGACTTTGTTAAAATGATTGAGCAGCGCATGAGCAATTTACCGCAACACGAAAATTTTGTTGAAGATAAACAAATTTATATCGGTGGCGGTAGAGTTGAATGTAAGGATATTGAACAGACACATCTGGTACTTGGTTTTAAAGGAGCTTCCTATCTGGATAAAGATTACTATAATTACTCGGTTTTATCTACTATTTTCGGTGGGGGAATGTCTTCCAGATTGTTCCAAGAAATTCGTGAAAAACGTGGTCTGGTTTATACTATCAATAGCTTTAATCAGGCTCTCAAGCATGCAGGTATCTTTGGTATTTATGCCGGAACTACTCCTAAAGAACTGGACGAACTTCTTCCGGTGGTGGTTACGGAAATTAAAAAGTTGATGAATGAGAAGGTTTCCGAAATTGAGCTCAAACGTGCCAAAACTCAAATTAAAGCCAGCCTTCTTATGTCTTTGGAAAGTTCTTCTACTACTGCTGAAATCATTGCAAGGCAGATGCTGCTTTTTAAGCGTGTCATTCCAACTTCCGAAATTGTTGAGCGTATTGAAGCTATTTCTGCTGATGATTTACAAACTTTAGCTCAGAAAATATTTACTTCTAAACCGACTTACGCTTTATTAGGTTGTCAAGGGGGGAATTTTCCTTCTTATGATAAGGTGGTGGAACTGCTTAAATAAATTGATTTCTGATATACTCGTAAAAAAAAAAGATGGAAGTTTAACTTTCCATCTTTTCTTTTTGGTTTTAAACGTTTTTTCTAAAAATACAGAAGCGACTTAGCCTTTTCCAGAGCATCTTCGCTTAAGACGATTATCACAATATCGCCGTCAACATAAATGGACTTTTGTGACGGCCATACTTCCGCTTCATTTCTGATAAAATCTTGTCCTTTTTTAGATAACGCACCCAAAACAGCATTGTCATAAAATACATCTTCAGGATAATAAAAATTATACACAATACGCGACATAAATTCCGGTGTATACGAAGTTTCCAATAAATCCAAACTGGCTACTTCTTTATCATCTTTACGATAATAATTTTTTCGCAATGCAAGACTGCCTATTTGCAATAAACGATATTTTTTATCGGCAAAAAACGACGGAATTTCTTCTAGTCTTGATACAATTCGTTCATGCGCCTTCATTTCGGCATCAAATCCCAATTTCCAGACCTTTTGCGCATATACATCTCGCACGCACGACATGAATGTTATAACTACCAATAGTGCGCTTATCACTTTTTGTGCATATTTACGATTATAAAACTCCAGGCACAACCTTACACCAAACGTATATATCAATGCCAAACCATAAAAATCTAAACGTGGAACAAATGCAAAATTTTCCATTTCTGCCAAAACCTGCCCTCTTTCCTCTGCTATAAGATAGGCTATTTTGGAGGCAAATAACATCCCTAATATTCCTAAAATCAACAGTGGTGTTTTTTTGATTCCACCTTTCAGCATTACGGCGGCAAAACCTATTATTGTTACTAATAAAAGCAATATCTTAAATTTATATTCCATAAACGGCAGAGGTGTCACAAACTGCGTCAACATTACTTGAAAGGTTTCTGCTAATTTCGTTGGAAGATAGTCCAAACTGACTAGTTGCGTGTTGTAATCTGATGTCAAAGATGAAAAACTGATGATAATTTTATAACCAATTAACGCCACTAAAATATCGGCTATTGTTGCCAATTTACTCTTCACTATGGTTATAAAGTTCTTCCCCCCTGCATATTCAATCAGTATTTTACCAACAAGGCAGACACCATATAAATTGATTACCGCCGCATAAGAGGAAAAAGAAAACAACATCAGCAAAATTGCGCCTATATGCCATAACCATCGCTTTTTCGACTCTTGTTTTTCTGCACATATCAAAGCTCCGACACATATGAGCGGTAAACTTAAATTTATTAACGTATCTTTGGCATAATATAACCAAACTAACGTATATGGCAAAACGGCAAAAAAAGTTGTAAATACCGTATAGTTAAATGTTGTCAGCGGTAATTTCCAATATTTTGCCAGTACCATTCCGCCAAGAGTTAACATGGCAAACGATATGAGATTATTTAGAATCGGTAAAACTTGTCCATCAAAGAATATACACTGCAACACAAAGTGTAACGGACGACCTTCAAATGAACCTTCGCTCCAATAGGTGCCACTACGGATGTAATTCCAATCGTGGTCACCAAACATGAAATTTACCGTATGGAATAAAAATACGATATTGACGATACCGAACGCTATCCAAAAAGCTTTCAAATATCGGTTATCCAATTCTTTGATTTTGGACTTTAGGCGGTTTTCCAATTCTAAATATCCCATTGCTTATCCTCTTTTATTTATAAGATTTCTCGTATATATCTAAACAATCTTTAATGCTTAAATCACATGGGTCTAATAAAAATGATACGGCATTTTGAGTTTTGGCCGCTTCAGCAAATTCTTTTAAGCGTGACTTTTCAATTCCGTAATCACTCATCTTCAGATTATCTGCACCACATGCTTTTTGCAAATCTTTTAAAGCTTCGATAAAGTCTTCCGGTATCTTTGCATCCTTTTTACCCATCGCTTTTGCCATTTCAATCAATCTGTCGCCACTACAATGCTTCTCGGCTATTTTGCTGAAATATGCTACACTCAGCATTATCAACCCTGCTCCATGCGGTAAATTTTTATATGCTCCACTTAATACATGTTCCAATGCGTGTTCCGATATGCAGCCTGATGTACTTTCAACCATTCCCGACAAAGTATTTGCCAAGGCCATGTTTTCACGAGCTTCTATATCGTGTCCGTCAAATACAGCTTGAGGTAAATTTTGTGCTATCAAACTAATGGCTTTTAAGGCAAATATGTCGCTTATCGGAGTTGCTATATTTGCCAAATATCCTTCTAAGCTATGAAATAAGGCATCAAATCCCTGATAAATTGTATAATTCTTTGGAACGCTTAACATTAACTCTGGATCAACAACCGCTAACACCGGAAAGGTTTCATCTATTCCAAAACCAAACTTTTCTTCGGTTTCTGCATTGCTGATTACCGTCCACGGATCAGCTTCCGTTCCGGTGCCGGCTGTTGTCGTAATGGCAACTATCGGCAATGGCTTTTTAGTTATCGGTTTACCTTTTCCCGAGCCTCTTTTCATATAATCCCAATAGTCGCCTTCGTTGGTCGCCATGATTGCAATAGATTTTGAGGCATCAATTGGTGAACCTCCGCCTAATCCCAATACAAAATCACAACCTTCTTGACGTGCCAGTTCCGCCCCGTCCATTACTTCTTTTCTGTCTGGATTGGCGGTTATTTTATTATATAACACATACTCTACACCGGCTGCGCTTAGTTCTTCTTCAGTTCTTGCCAAATAACCGTTATCAATTACCGAGCGCCCGTTTGTGGTCACAATTAATGCCTTTTTACCTGGGAGCTTTTCTTTGTGCAAATTACTTAACTGTCCGCGACCAAATAAAATCTTTGTCGGTATATAATATGTAAAATTCATGGTTATCTCCTTATTTAAATATCTCAAAACTCTTGTTGTAATTTAATGACAGTCCGAAAGTACTCTGGGCGCGAGATTTCGATGCACCTCTGGTTTTTGCTAATTCATAATTGTAGAACGGCGCTAAATATAAATCTCCCACAAGTTTTGTTTCTATGCGGTTATTTAAACTCAACTTATATTCAAAGTCGGTTGCTTCATACTGACTGTAACTAAAGAAATGACGATAATATCCTTCTGATACAAAAGATGTTTGCGGATTTATCGGATAATTAAATTCATAGCCTATTTCTCCACCGGTTTTCATATTATCCTTATCATAGGTCATATCATCTTCTTCAACCACAGCTACATACATTTGCTTAAAATATTGACCGTCGTAAAATTTTAAACCTGTCTTGCCACGTAAAATTTGTGTGCGATAACTACTACCGTCTAAGTCAAAATCCGTAAACTCGGTTTCATACCCTAAATAGGCAAATGGTCCTATCGCACCTTCATCTAAATGCCATACTTTTTGAGTATAATCCGTAAACAGCAATATCTCGTCGTCTTTTTCATTTTCACTGGTTTCTCCATCTTCTGAGGTTTTCGATTTGCTGTATATGGCGTACAAGCCGTTTATCCATACCATGCTTTCTTTCTCAAACGTTATATTCCCATCAAAAACGCCGCCTACGTTGCTTTCTTCTTCCGCATTATAAGTATCTGGATAATTTGGATCTTCTTTATTGGTGACGCTGTGTTCCATATACTCTAAACCAATTCTTTTAATATTGGCTGTCCATAATCCCTGTTCCGGAAAAGATTGTTTTGTTGATGTTTTTGCCATTTCAGCTTCATTTTCGGCCACAACTTCATCTACGCTTTCTGACGCATATCCTTGCATTGGTATTGCTAGTCCAAACATGATAAAGATTGCTGTTGCTAATTCTAAACTTCTTTTTTTCATATTATCCCTTTTCTCTATTTACGAGATATAAGTTTAGACGCTTTTGCTTTGTTCGCAAAAGTTTTTCGCACGTTATCAACGACTATTATTTCTCCAAGAATTCTTAGTTTATACTGTTTTTATTAAACAGTGCACGCATTACTAATTTAAATCTATCCTTAAATTTCAATTCAGGCTTGGGCGAAATGATTTCCCACCCACGTTTATCCATCATTTCAAAATACGCGTGATACAGATTAAGCATATAGACTATCGGCTTAGAGTTGCGATTGTGCTTTTCTTCTAAAAGCCTGTATGCTCTCTCAAATGCCTGACGCGCTAAATGCGCTAATTTTTGACGAGCCACATACAAGTTTTTATGTGTTAGAATATCTTTCGCGGCTATTCCTTCTTCTATTTCCGCTGCCTTTAAATACTCATCCGGTATATACATATGACCGCCTATGGCATCTTCTTTGATGTTTTTCAAAATATTCGTTATTTCCACCGCTCGCCCAATTTGACACCCTAATTCCATAGTGGTCTCTTCATCAAAATCGCCAATAACTTTTAAAATTAAGTAACTCGGAATTTCAGATACTCCTCGGCAATAAGTCTCAAACTCATCTAGTGTCGGACGAAACAATGGTTTCGGACAATCCATTGAAAAACTGGATAAAATGGTTTCAAGATGTTCTCGTGAGAATTTAAAACGCATACAATTTTTATAAATGCGACGACCTATGTCGGTTTCCGGAACTTTTTTATCATAAATGTTTGAAACTTCTCGCTGCCATGCCGCAAGAATATCTCCCTTTTCTTTTTCCGGAAGAGAACTTGAACTCAAATCGTCAAAGTGCTTAACGAGCGCGTATAATGTATATACCGCTTCTCGTTTTGCTTTCGGGTAGTGCCTGGTGCACCAAAATACCGCGGAATGATTTTTTCTGACAATTCGTCCTATGGAGCTCATTTTTCTTTCCTCACATCTGAAATATTTATCTGATTTTCATATTCTTAGTTTGATTTTTTGTGGTCAGATTGTACCCCAAACCATATAAAAATGCGTTAACATAAATGAAAAAATTTACTTTTTTTATCGTTTTTTTAGTCAAAAGCGCATTCAAGCCAATAAAAAATCCGATTTTAATACGAAAAATAAGTCCTCTGCTCACACTTAACAGTTGTCGTTCTTCTTTTAATCCCTTTTCCAATCGCTGATTTATTCTTTTATCGCCAATACTCACACCTACTTGTTTTAATATTGTGCGCAATCCATAATATTCTTGCACATAGCGGCTGATATACGAAAATACCAAATTCGAAAAAGGTTGATAAAACGGCGGTGTCTGATTATTCAATACCGCCACCATTCTGGTTATCGGCGAAATAATCTGCAACCCTATCGGCGAGGCCTCAGTTAATTCCAACGGATACAGATTTTTGGACATCCATTCAAAACCGTCTAACGGCTCTAACAACAATGACAGCGACAGGTTTCTTACAATAAATTCTTTTTGCAGATACCCCAACAGATTTTTTTCACTCCATTGTCTGTCACTCACGGCTCGATACAGATAATTAAAACTCTTTTTATGAATTCTCTTTTCACCCAAACCGCGCATAGATAACTGTTGAACATAGCGTAGGTATTTTATGAAAAAGTTTCGCTCCTTCTTTGGAATTAAACTTAAATATATTGATAACGGAGGAAGCTTTTCTGTTTGTTTATTTGCTTTTTCTATTTTGGGAAAAGCATCGTTTTCTTGATGTTTTTTCATATCAACCGATTTCATCAAGCCATCCCTCCAAGGCTTTTAAGGCACGTGCCGACAAAGCCGCCTTTTTCTCTGTCCCCTTCAAATAGCGTAACTTCCCTTTTGAGGTTTCAACTTTCGGCAACTCGGGAAATAACCCGAAATTGATATTCATTGGTTGATAATGCTCAATATCCGTATCATCCTGCAGATGCGCCAGTTGACATCCGAATGCCGTTTCGCGCGGCGGCATGTGTGGCGTATTGCCTCTTATTATTTCTGCGGCAAAATACCCTGCCAACCAACCAATGGACGCACTCTCCACATATCCTTCACAGCCTGTTATCTGTCCGGCAAACATTATGTGCGGCATCTTTTTCAATCTTAAAAAATCATCCAAGAGAATCGGCGATTTTATAAACGTATTTTTATGAATTCCGCCTAGCCTTGCAAAAACAGCATTTTCCAGCCCAGGTATCGTGCGAAAAATACGCATTTGTTCGCCATGCTTTAATTTGGTTTGAAAACCAACCATATTGCGCAGCGTATCTTCTTTGTTATCCTGTCTTAATTGCACAACGGCATAGGGACGCTCACCCGTGTGTGGATTGGTTAAACCAACAGGCTTCATCGGACCATACATTAGTGTATCTTTGCCTCGCTCCGCCATCACTTCAACAGGCAGACAACCATCAAAATATGTCGGCGTTTCAAAGTCGTGAAATTCAACCTTTTCACCTGCCAACAATTCTTCTACAAAAGCATAATATTGCTCTTTATCCAATGGGCAGTTGATATAATCAAACTTATCTCCCTTGTCATATCTCGATTGATACCACGCTTTTTCAAAATCTATACTTTCTTTATAAATTACCGGTGCAATGGCATCATAAAATGATAATTTCTCTCCGCCGATTGCTTCTGATATACTCGCTGCTAATGTCCCTGAAGTCAGAGGTCCCGTTGCAATAATGCTTAAACCTTCTTCAGACTTCGGCAACTCGGTTATTTCTTTTGCTATTATCTCTATTAACGGATGAGATTGCAATTTTTCGGTTATATAGGCGGAAAATCCTTCTCTATCCACAGCCAAAGCCCCTCCGGCCGGAACTTTGTTTTTATCCGCACTTTCCATAATCAGAGATTTAGCTTGGCGCATTTCTTGGTGCAATAAGCCCACCGCATTATACATCGCATCATCCGAACGTAGCGAATTGGAACACACTAACTCTGCCAAACCGTCACTCTTATGTGCAGGCGAGCGTTTATGAGGTTTCATGTCATATAGTTTTACATTTATTCCTCTGGTTGCCAACTGCCATGCCGCTTCCGCACCCGCTAAACCACCGCCGATAACATTTACTTGTTCGGACATTTCTTTTCCTCTTTTGTATCTCTTTTCTTATTTGTTTTTCGGTTATATCGTCTGTTCTTCGGTTTGTAAATACTAAAAATTAGATGATTTTTAAAAAAAGTTTGTTATAATGGCGCAAAATGGATTTGAGAAATGAGTAAAAACAGACTGTTAACTTTTATCTTGGTTTTATATTGCGGAGCATCTTGGTATCTTCCGTCAGCTTTTGCACAGTCTGAAATGGATTTACTCTTGTTTGAAAAGAAAGCTGAAGGAGCTCAAAATTCTCAGAAACAAAAAAATAAATCCGCCGTTGATATTTCTGAATCTTTAACCGACAATCTATCTAAATCTGAGAAAAAGAAAGAAACTCAGAGCTCTGAATCTCAAGAATCCGAAAGTTGGCTTAAAAGCCTTATCTCCAAAGGTACCAGCGAAATATTTAAAGAAGAAACACCGCAAACCAAAGCCGAAGAAGCAAAACGTATTGAACGTGTTTTACAGAACAGGCGTTCAAACGCTGCTAATTTTGATATTTCTAAAGTCAAACTAAGAATGTCCCCTAAAGAAGTCGAAGATACTTTGACTGCTCAAGGATATCGTAAAATACAAGAAAAATTGGAAATTCCCAACTTTATTAAATGGCGCAGCGAGGAATTATGTCGCCAACACGGTGTTATCGGGTTTGAGCGTCTTAATGCTTGCGCTACGATGGTGGCTAAAGAAAACGGATTTCAGTTTATTGAATATCAAACCTATAATCGTTACATCACAAGAGAAACCATTGAAGTTTATTTTACCTCCACTTTTACAGATAATTTGGCTCACCGCATTTTTTACAAAAGTTCAGCCCCCTTTAATGACAGCAAAGCTTCTAAAAACGTTTATTTGAATAATATTAAAGTCTTTGATTTTTGGCGCAGAATTGACTTAAAATACGGCAAACCCGATAACGAAACCGAAGTTAAATGGGGACTAGGCGGGAAAAAGCCTTATCTTAAAGCCTCTACCGGTAAATTAGAACTGGCTGACCCGTTGCTTAAAGATTTGGATACGGCGCGAATGCTTAATGAAGATACTCGTTTTGCCAATACGCAATATTATACCTTTTAAACGTTTTTTTAAATGCTTTTATGGCATATATGTCGCAATTTAGTGATGTAAAATCTATTTTTTGAAAGTCTTTTTTATGAGCAATAGTAGTGTTTATTTAGCAGAACTTATCGCAACAAGATTGTCGCATGACCTTATCGGTAATATCGGAGCAATTGCCAATGCCGTCGAACTGCTTAATGAAGGTGATGAAGATGATAAAGATGACGTATCTAATATCTTAAATTTCAGCTCTAAGGTTTTAAGCAAACGTCTTAAATTTTTTAGACTTTGCTTTGGATTATCCAACGCCTCTGTCAAATCTTTAGACGAATTGGTTACGATTTCTGCCGACTATATTTCTACCCTAGGTAATCCTAATTATCCGATTGAAACGGATTTTAGGATTTCTACACCTAAAATTTATAAACTGGTTATGCCAGCTGTCATGATGATGGCTGATACTATTGTTAAAGGGGGGCGAATTACCATTGAACAAACTGACGAAGCTTTACTCATAAAGGCATCTTCTCCTGTTGCCCTTAATCATACTAAGTTAGAGAATATGGCTCTTATTCTTAATGGCGGCAAACCTGAAGAGAATCCTTCTTCATATGCACCGCTTATTTATCTCTTGACTTATCTGGATGGCAGCGGCGTGCAAGTTAAACTTGATGGTCAGACTTTGGTTATCGGAGCTTAGTTTCTATGGCTATTTACGGCGTACTTCTTCCTTTGCCTTTTGATGATGTCTTTGATTATTCCGCAGATGACGGATTAACTATCGGGCAAATGGTTGAAGTTTCGTTCGGTCGTGAAGATTTGGTCGGGGTAATTTGGAAAATCGGAAAATCTGCTGATATCGCACTATCCAAAATTAAACCGATAAAATCGGTTATAAGCCTGCCCAAACTATCTCATCCCTTAATGACTTTTATTCAAAAAACAGCTCAATACAATCTTGCCCCTGTTGGTTTGGTGCTTAAAATGGTCTTAGGGCTTAAAAGTAATCAGTTGCCTAAACAAAAAGTTACACTATATGGCTTAAATATCAAAAATGAGAATCTTGATGGCATTCGTATTACTGAAGCTAGAAAAGCCGTTTTTGATTTTTTGAGTAACGGTTTTGAAGCCGAAAAAGAACAAATTTTAACTGCAACAGGGGTTAGTGAAGCTGTTGTTTCCGCTATGATAAAACATGGCTTCCTTTATAAAAAAGATGTTCTGGTTAATGAAGATGCCGATGAGCAAATTGTTAATTTAAGTAAACATACTCAGCTTACTGACGAACAACAAGAAGCTGCCAATATTTTGGTTCGTAAAGTCAATAACGGATTTTCCGCTACTCTGCTTGACGGTGTTACCGGATCAGGTAAAACGGAAGTTTATTTTGAAGCCGTCGCCGAAGCATTGGCTCTCGGAAAGCAAGTTCTAGTTTTGGTGCCGGAAATATCTCTAACCTCACAATGGCTCAGACGTTTTGAAGTGCGTTTTGGGGTTACTCCTTTTATATGGCACTCGGAAGTCGGTGTTAAAGATAAAGCTAAAACATGGAAAGCTGTTGCGCTCAATAAAGCAAAAGTTGTGGTTGGCGCTCGCTCCGCACTTTTCCTCCCCTTTGCCGATTTGGGGATTATTGTTGTGGATGAAAGTCATGACCACTCATTTAAACAAGAAAGTTTAGTTACTTATCAAGGGCGTGATATGGCGGTTTTACGCGCTCATTTGGAAAAAATTCCAGTTATCCTTTCTACCGCTACTCCCGATTTGGAAACTTTGGTTAATGTCGAAGAAGGTAAATATGATTGCGTGCGTTTGACCAAGCGTTTTGCAAAAGCCGTACTTCCGGAAATTAAAATTATTGATCTCAAAAAAGACAAACCGCAAAAAGGTCCGTGGGGTGTTTCGTTTTTGACTCCAACCCTGGTTGAAGAGCTTAATCATAATCTTCAACGCGGTGAACAATCCATGCTGTTCTTAAATCGACGTGGTTATGCTCCTCTGCTCATCTGTCGTGATTGCGGACATCGTATCCAATGTCCACATTGTACGGCATGGTTAGCCGAACACCGCATAACCGGCGAACTTATTTGCCATCATTGCGGATTTAAAATGTTTACACCCAAACGTTGTCCCGAGTGTGGTTCAGAAGATGGGTTAACAGCTTGTGGTCCAGGGGTTGAGCGAATCGCCGAAGAAGTGCGTAACCGCTTTCCGCAAGCGCGTACGGCTATTTTATCCAGCGACATCACTACAAATTATAAACAAATTTCAGATGTCATCCATCGTACAGCCAATAAAGAAATTGATATTCTTATCGGAACACAAATTTTAGCAAAAGGGCATAACTTTCCTGATTTGACACTTGTCGGCGTGGTTGATGCGGATTTAGGATTGCTCGGAACAGATTTACGTTCCAGCGAACAAACTTATCAACTTTTGGAACAAGTTTCGGGACGTGCCGGACGTGGTGAGAAAAAAGGTTCTGTTTATTTACAAACTCTTTATCCTGATAATTTGGTTTTGCAGGCTGTTATTGCACATGACCGCGAGCAATTTATTGAGATTGAAAAAAGTTCCAGATGTCTATTACATATGCCTCCTTATGGAAAACTAGCCGCTTTGATTGTATCCTCAACCAATCAACAAGCTGCCGAAGCTGCTGCCTATTATCTCGGTAAATGCGCTCCCAATACCGAACTTATTGAGACACTCGGTCCCGCTCCTGCTCCCTTGAACCTGCTTCGGGGACGATATCGTTATCGTTTGCTTTTGAAAACAGCTCGTAATATCAATATTCAAAATGTACTCAAAAAATGGTTAGCTATGGTTAAAATAAAAAGCAATGTACGCATTGATGTGGACATTAACCCTTATTCCTTCATGTAGCCTATTTGGTAATTTTTAACAGCTGTTTTTTTATAATTTTCATTTGACTCCGTGTGTTTCACGCACTACATTCTTATCAGTTTATTTTATTATTTTAATTTAAATTTTTATCATTATGAATGTTAAAGAATTATTGGGAATTACGAATCTTCCACCAGATGTCAAAATGTTGTACAAAGGGCTTATTAAAAGGACTTTTAACCTTCATAACGGATGGTTAGCTGTTCTCCTAAAAAACAATTTGGCACTCTTTTTTAAAGATGGTTTGCAAAAAATGTCTTTTGGGGCAGTGCATACTATTCTTAAAGCACGCGACGGAAAGTTTATGGTTATTAAAGAAAACGGACACAAAGCTATTTGGAATGCCAAAGGTATTTGTCTTGCCGATTTTTCTAAAGATACCGAACTTTTTAATAACGGATGGTTCAGAAAAAAAATTAACGGTGGATTGGCCCTGTTTGATGATAAAGGTATTTGTATCGGACAGAATTTGAAAAGTACTGAGGTTTTTCGTAACGGCTTCTTTTTTATGGCCGTGCAAAATGCTGAAGATGCTCAAATTGCCGGAGTTTACAATAATAAAAAAGAAAGATTGATATTTACCAATTCTTCGCAGGTGCGTATGCTTAGAAATGGGTGGTTTATTACAGAAGGTGCTCTTTATGATAATTTCGGTGAGGAATATATCAATCAATCATCTTCTTCAAAGCTTTCTTTTCTGTTATTGATGGGTGTCGCTTCTTTGATGCCGCTTCGTAAACATCAAGCGTAAATCTTGTTGATTTTTTTCTTATTGTTTTAAGCTGACTTTTTTATAGTCAGCTTTTTTTTATTTCAATATCCATATCTTTTCCATACCTTTTTATGCAATTTCATTGTGAAAAAATTTGTTTAGTGGTGGAAATTTTAATTTAAAATAAGTAATTTTGTGGTAATCGTAGTTTAAGTGATTAGTTGTATACTACTTACAAAGACTCTTTTTAGGTTGTTATAAATGCAAAAATATTCAAAATATAAAATCGCAGCAAACTATGCTTACGCTTGGTTTAATGCCGCTAAAGATAAAAAAATTGAAGAGAAAGTATTTGATGAAGTGCAATTACTGAAAGCTTCGTACGCTCATGATAAAGAAACTTGGAATATTTTGGCCGCACCTATTGATGATGAACATATCAAACAATCTATTATTGAATCTATTGCTAAAAAAATTAAACTTTCCGAAGTTTCTGCCGATGCTCTTTTAGTCGTGGTGCAGAACAGACGTATTACTCTGCTCGCACTTATTCTTAATGAATTTGTTAAACTTTATTATCAAGATAAGGGAATTGTTGAAGTTACGATTGAAACTGCTGTTGAACTTTCTGACGCTCAAGATAAGAAACTACGTAATGTCTTAGAAGATAAACTAAATACAAAGGTGTTGCTTAAGTATCTGGTTAATCCGGAAGTGTTGGGCGGATTGAAGGTTAGTTTTGATTCTTTTTTGATTGATGATACGTTGCAAACAAAATTAAAACGTATGAAATTGCTTTTAAGCGGAGGAGATGTGAAGTAATGTTTTTTCTAATTTTTATGGTGAAGAAAGGAAACTGATATGGCTGTAAAAGCAGAAGAAATTTCCAATATTCTCAAAGAAAAAATTGAACACTATAACCTTAATCCCGATATGGATGAAGTGGGACGTGTTCTTTCGGTCGGCGACGGTATCGCTACCGTTTATGGTTTGACCGGTGTTGAATATAACGAAATGGTAGAATTTTCATCTGGCGTTAAAGGTATGGCTCTTAACCTTGGCGAAGACAGTGTCGGCGTGGTTATTTTTGGTTCCGATGCCGAAATTAAAGAAGGCGATATCGTTAAACGTACCAATAAAATTATTAGCGTGCCGGTCGGAAAAGAATTACTCGGTCGTGTGGTTGATGCTTTAGGACAACCAATTGATGGCTTGGGTTCTATCAAAGCTAAGGAATTTGCTAATATTGAAATAAAAGCTCCGGGTATTATTGAGCGACGCAGCGTTCATGAACCGGTTCAGACCGGATTGAAAATTATCGACTCGCTTATTCCTATCGGACGCGGTCAACGTGAGTTGATTATCGGTGACAGACAAACCGGTAAAACCTCTATTATCGTTGATACCATTATTAACCAAAAATCTGTTAATGATGCCGCTAAAAGCGATAAAGAAAAATTGTTTTGTATTTATGTCGCTATTGGTCAAAAACGTTCAACCGTTGCTCAGGTTGTTAAAACCCTTAAAGATTACGGGGCAATGGATTATACTATTGTTGTTGCAGCTACCGCTTCTGATGCGGCTCCTTTGCAATATATCGCTCCTTATGCCGGTTGTACAATGGGAGAATATTTCCGCGATCGTGGTATGCACGCCGTTATCTTTTATGATGACTTGTCTAAGCAAGCTACAGCATATCGTCAAATGTCTTTGCTTTTACGTCGTCCACCTGGGCGTGAGGCTTATCCGGGTGATGTGTTCTATCTGCACTCAAGATTGCTTGAACGCGCGGCTAAACTTGATGAAGCTCATGGCAGCGGTTCTTTAACGGCTTTGCCGGTTATTGAAACACAAGCCGGAGATATTTCTGCTTATATTCCGACTAACGTTATTTCTATTACCGATGGTCAGATATTCTTGGAAACCGGTTTGTTCTATCAAGGTATCCGCCCTGCCGTTAATGTCGGTATTTCCGTCAGTCGTGTAGGTTCTGCAGCGCAAGTTAAAGCTATGAAACAAGTTGCAGGTACGATGAAACTTGATTTGGCTCAATATCGTGAAATGGCTGCTTTTTCACAATTCTCTTCTGACCTTGATATTGCAACGAAGAAATTGTTGGAACGTGGTGTTCGTTTGACCGAACTCCTAAAGCAACCGGTTTATCACCCTCTTCCGGTTGAAGATGAAGTTGTTTCTTTATTTGCCGGTGCTCGTGGCTTCTTGGATGAATTGGAAGTTGCACAAATTAAAGATTTTGAGCAGTTTATGCTTGAAACCATTAAACGCGAAAAGAGTAGTATCTTAAAAGAAATTCGTGAGCAGAAAGTTATTTCCGAAGAATTGGAAAAATCTCTTACGGATTTCATGAAGCAAACTCTGGACGCATATAAGAAAAAAACAGCTCAAGAAGCAGCGTAACGTTATTTCCAGTTAGGAGCAAAGTTGCAACTTTGTTCCTAACGTAAACTTAGCTGGTTTCTTATTGGTTGCAATGAAAGGATTGATGTTATGGCAGGCTTAAAAGAACTCCGTACACGGATTGAAAGTATTAAGTCTACTCAAAAAATTACTTCGGCGATGAAAATGGTGGCTGCATCTAAATTTCGTCGCGCTCAGCTGACTTTGGATAAAAGTGAGCTCTTTCAGGCTATGCTGATTAAACAAATCAAAAATGTTTTGTTTGAACTTAAATCTGAAGAACAGGAAAAAGGTATTTCTTTTTTGTTGCCGTCAACTTTGGTGCAACCTAAAAATCCGCAAACCTACGTGCTTTTTGTCTTGTCTTCCGACAGAGGTCTTTGTGGAAGTTATAATTCGCAAATCGCTAAAGAAGCTAAACGCCGTATTGATGAGTTGAAAAAAGAAGGCAAAAATGTTTTTGTCTTTTGCTATGGGAAAAAAGGCAGCTCTGCTTTGAACCGCATGGGGGTTAAAGATATTGTCGAAACTTTTCCGACCGTTATTAAAAAGCATTTAACTTATGAGGAAGCTCTCTCGTTCTTACATGATGTTTGGGATAGAAAAGAACAATATCACGCCGATGTTTGTGAAATCGTTTACAGCGACTTTTTATCCGGCTTAACAAGAACACTTGTTTCTAAACAAGTCTTTCCGTTTGACATTATTTTAGATGAAAACGATGTCGGTGTTAATCGGGTCGGAAATGCTTATTACGGATACCTTCCCGATAAATTGGAACTGTTGAGAAAACTCTCTAACCTCTATATGCGTACCGCTATGTTTGAAATCCTTATTAACTCACAGGCTTCCGAACATGCGGCTCGCATGAGTTCTATGGATAATGCTAATCGTAATGCTCGCGATATGATTAGCTCTTTAACCTTTAAATATAATACTCTTAGACAATCGGCGATTACAACGGAATTAACAGAAATCGTTGCTGGGGCTGAGGCTATGTAAAATTATGCTATACACTTTTTTTGATAAATGTTTTAGGAGAATACGAGAAAATGGTGGCAAAAAAGAAAAAAGAAACTGAAGAGAAAACCGAAATGGATACTCTAAAAAAAGAGGCTGATTTGCGCTTGGCTGAATTAAGACAGCATATCAGCAAACTTGAAAACACCGATAAACTCGGTGAAATTCATCAGGTTATGGGCGCTGTTGTTGACGTTAAATTCTCTAATATCAATGTGTTGCCGCCAATTTTAAGTGCTCTTGAATGTGAATGCAAAGGACGGCGTTTGGTTTTGGAGGTTGAACAACACTTAGGGGAAAATGTTGTCCGTACTATCGCTATGGATACAACCGACGGCTTAAGTCGCGGCGTTAAAGTTTATAATACCGAAAAACCAATTACCGTTCCGGTTGGACCTCACCTTTTAGGTCGTATTATCAATGTTGTTGGTGACGAAGTAGATGGCAGAGGTAAAGTTGATGCAATGGCTTATATGCCTATTCACCGTGATGCTCCTGCTTTTACCGACCAATCTACCGATCCCGAAATCTTTGTAACAGGTATTAAAGTTATTGACTTACTTGAGCCCTATTCCAAAGGTGGTAAAATCGGTCTGTTTGGCGGTGCCGGCGTGGGTAAAACCGTGTTGATTAACGAACTGATTAACAACATTGCAAAAGGTCATGGCGGTTATTCTGTTTTTGCCGGTGTGGGTGAACGTACTCGTGAAGGTAATGACCTTTATCATGAAATGATTGAATCCGGTGTTATTGACTTGAATGGCGATAACTCTAAAACCGTTCTGGTTTACGGACAAATGAACGAACCGCCCGGAGCTCGTGCTCGTGTTGCTTTGACAGGTTTGACCGAAGCTGAATATTTCCGTGATGTTGAACATCAAGACGTTTTGTTCTTCGTTGATAATATCTTCCGTTTCACTCAAGCCGGTTCCGAAGTTTCAGCTTTGCTTGGTCGTATTCCTTCCGCCGTTGGTTATCAACCGACTTTGGGTACAGATATGGGCGCAATGCAAGAGCGTATCACTTCTACGAAAAATGGTTCAATTACTTCCGTACAAGCCGTTTATGTACCGGCCGATGACTTGACTGATCCGGCTCCGGCTACAACTTTTGCTCACTTGGATGCTACAACGGTGCTTTCTCGTAAAATTTCAGAACTCGGTATTTATCCTGCTGTTGACCCGCTCGACTCTACCAGTCGTATTTTGAATCCTGATGTGGTTGGCGAAGAACATTATCAAGTTGCTCGCGGAGTTCAGGAAATTTTGCAAAAATATAGCTCTTTGCAAGATATTATTGCAATTTTGGGTATGGATGAACTTTCTGATGACGATAGAATGGTGGTTTCTCGAGCCAGAAAAATTCAAAAATTCCTTTCTCAACCTTTCCATGTTGCTGAAGTGTTTACCGGCAAAAAAGGTCGTTTTGTGCAACTTGAAGATACTATTAAAGGATTTAAAGGTATTCTTGAAGGAAAATATGATGATATTCCCGAACAGGCTTTCTATATGGTTGGTACGATAGAGGAAGTTCTGGAAAAAGCTGAAGAAATGAAGGGAGCTGCCTAATTATGGCTTTGGATATTCAACTTAAGATTTATATGCCCGAAAAATTGGTACTTGATACCAAAGTTTATCGTGTGATTTTACCTGCAAAAAATATGCCACTCACCGTTATTAAAGGCAGAGCGCCAACTTTGATGGCTTTAAGCATGGGTGTGTTGCAGATTTTAGATGAGACTAATCATGTGGCCGATGAATGGTTTATTTCCGTCGGTTCGGCTGATATTAAAGAGGATACTTGTACCGTTTTAACGGAATCCGCTCTTAATAAAAAAGACTTAAATCTTGAGTTGGTCAGACAAATGTATGAGGATTTTAAAAACCCTTACTATAAATGGCTGCTTGATTATTTCGAAAAAGAAAAAACTAAAAAATAGTTGTGTTTCATTTTCTATAAAAGCTGTCTTGTTTTCAGGGCAGCTTTTTTGTTACCATTTGACTGTGTGAAACACGGGTTCAGGTATTGACCTTCATTGACGCATTGGTTAGGCTGTAATAAATTTTGGGAGAACAATTTTGAACAAACTGATTATTGCCAAATGTTATTTAGCTAAATTTCAAATCAAAGCGGGGCTTTTAATTGCATTGACTGCCCTACTCTATGGCTTATTACTCAATAATATCAATCTTTGGAGTGACGAAATTTATTCCGTCCTTATGGCTAATGACAGTTTTAAGGATATGTTCCATTTGCTATTTACGGAAGATTCAAAACCTCCTCTTTATTATCTATATCTGAAATTTATTTTAGCTTTTTTTCCTAATACATACGAAATTTTCGGAGCGCATTTTGCATCATTTATCTTACTTCTCGGTGCTCAGATTGTTGCGGCTACTGCTATTCGACGCGATTATGGCGATAAAGTTGCTTTGTGGATGATTGTGCTACTTTTACTGATGCCACATTCTTTATGGCTTGCCTTTGAAGTGCGTACTTATATGCTGTCTGCACTCTTAATGCTGATGGCTCTTGTCTATGGTTTACGGTTGCTTGATAAACCTACTCATTCTGACTTTTTTAAATTTGCTCTTTCCTCTTTGTTAGCTCTCTATACACATTATTATTGTGCTTTGTGGCTTATGTTTTTGTATGGATATATACTCTTCTTTCTTGTTCGTTATCGCAATTTTCTTGTCTTAAAAAAATTTTTATGGGGAGCTTTGATTGTTGCCTTACTCTTTGCTCCGTGGCTTTATGTTCCCTATCATACTGCTCCAGCAATCAGTAAAGTCTGGTATGTCACTTCTGACTTTGTCAAAATGAGCACACAATTTTTCACTAATCCTCTTGTAGGGGATATGGTACAGTCTATTTTTCATGCGCTGACAGTTTTATCTGTATCGGCTCTCAGTTTTAGTATTGTTTGTGGTATATTTTCGCCAATAACAACTCAAAAACAAGATACTCGTCTTTATCATCTTTTAAGGGCTGCTTTCTTTAGCGTTTTGGCAACTTATTTTTTGTTATATGTATTGTCGGTTACAGTTAGACCAATGGTTACTTCTCGCTATATGCTTATTTTTTCTCTTATTTGGTTTGTAGCCGGTGCTGTTGTTTTATCTTCCTATCATTTTCTACAAAAAGGCTTTTTAATTTTGGCTTTTATGGGATTTTTTGTAACTTATGGTGATATTCGTGCAGCTTCTTTTGACAAAGGTTATTCAAATTTGGTTCATGATATACGGTTGTTTGTGCCGACCAGCTCACCTATTCTTACCCTTGATAACAACAATCTTTTTTGTGAATATTATTTACCTGAATACACTTGTCTTGCCTTAGTCGGTAAAACCGGAGAAATATTGAGAGTACCTTCTATCTTGAAAAATATAGAACGCTATTATGATCCTTTGCCTCCCGTCGTCTTTGCTTTGGCTAGCTATAAACAACTCTCCCAAACCCATGAGTGTATTAATTTCCAAACCTATTACCGGAAAAATTTTGGTACTGATCTTTGTAAACTTAAGGCTCAAGATGCGGCTATTTTGTTGCAAAAAAGCTTAACTTTACGTTTGAACAAGTATTAAACTCGTTGACTCTATAAATTTATAGATTATACTTTGCTTAGATTTTGGCTTATAAAAAAATAAAAGAGGCATCATGGTTGGAAAAAATAAAAAACCGCAGGTGGCTGCTATCGGGGAAGTCGTTTTTGATATTATGCCTGAAAGCAGAAAACTTGGTGGTGCACCAGCTGATTTCTTACATTATGCAGTTAAGTATGGGGCTGCCGGACATTTAATCAGTGCAATTGGTGCTGATGATTTGGGACGAGAAGTTGTTACAGAACTCAATAAATTTGAAATCAATCCGGTTTTAGCTATTACTCCTTATCCTACTGGGCGTGTTATTATCTTCAAAAATTCTAACGGCTCTCTTACAGCTCATATTCTTGAAAATGCTGCTTGGGATTATATCCCTTTTACCGAAGATGCCGAAAAATGTATTAAAAATGTCGATGCCGTATATTTTGATACATTAGCTCTCAGAAAGGCCTATTCTAAAAGTACTATCTTAGATTTAATCGCTTCTGCACCTCAAAAAGCCTTCAAATTTTTTGATGTTAATTTGCGACAAGATTATTACGACAAATCCATTATTCTTAAATTGCTTGAATTTGCAGATATCTTAAAACTTAATGCAGAAGAGTTGAAAATTTTGAAAACAATGCTCAAACTTTCAGGTTCTGTTGAGGATATGTGTGCACAAATTAAAGAACAATATCAGTTGAAATTTCTTATCCTTAACGATACGGCTAAAGAAAGTCGCATTTTCGGAGATACTTTAACTTTTGTAAAAAATGATGGTATTCGTCAGTCTTTTGCTTATGGTGCCGGTAATGCTTTTGCTGGTGCTTTTATGTCCTCTATTCTTAGAGGAAAATCTCAACAAGAAGCTCATGACATTGCTAATCAGGCAGCTGTTGAAGTGTGTCTTGCCTCTTGTAAAAATCCTTAAGTGTATTATTTATATCTAAAATGAGAAGTCTTAGCAATGTCGGTTGTATTAAAACAAAATAATCAAGAACTGTATTTAATCTTCAATGGTGATGCAAACTCTATTGATGATGCTGATGTTGCACCTATTTTCGAAAGTATCGTTGAGTGGAAAAACAAAGGAGGAAAAAGTATCATCTTTGATTTATCTTCCGCAATTACATCCTACTCTTCTCCTTTGGCCGCGCAGATTTTCGAATGGGCAAAAAAAATTAAAAGTCTTGGTTTGAATTTTAATTTATCCTTATTACCGCAAAATTTACAAGAAATGCTTTCTCTTGCGCTTAAAGTCGAAAATACTCCTCCTAAAGAGAAAAAAAATTCTTTACCCTTTTTAGATAAAATCGGGCTAAAAAGTGTTGATGTTTTTGAAAAAATTAAAAATGCTTGTCTGTTTATTCATGAAACTAATTTATCTCTCTTGCGCTTTATGACAGGACGTGCTGTTTTTCGAAAAAATGATTTCTTGTTTATCTTTGCCGATTGCAGTTATAAAGCTGTCGGTATTATTTCTTTGGTCAGTTTCTTGGTTGGGCTTATCTTGGCTTTTGTCGGAGCTATACAGCTTAGAACTTTCGGTGCCGGTATTTATGTCGCCAGTATGGTGTCTATCGGTATGACGCGCATTATGGCCGCTATTATGGTCGGAATTATTATGGCCGGTCGTACAGGCTCTTCCTACGCCGCAACTCTCGGTACTATGCAGGTTAATGAAGAAATTGACGCGCTGAAAACTTTAGGTGTTAAAATATCCGACTATCTTATTACTCCTCGATTGATTTCTTTGGTCTTTACAATCCCCTTTTTAACAATGCTTGCCGATGTTTTGGGTATTTTCGGCGGGGCGGTTGTCGGTGTGGCTTTTTTGGATATTTCTTCATCTTCTTATTTTGATTACGCCGTTAAGGCCTTGACTTTAGAAAATATATTGGTGGGACTGATGCACAGCGTTGTGTATGGTATTATCATCTCTTTATGCGGATGTTATGAAGGGCTTAATGCAGGACGTGACGCTGATAGCGTCGGTAAAGCTACAACTGGTGCGGTTGTTACTGCTTTGGTCTGGATGATTATTGCTACGGGTATTCTAACCGTACTCCTTGAAATGGCAGGTATATGATGAAGGATATTATTACTGTCAAAAATCTTAGAGTGGCTTATGGCGATTTCATCTTGTTTGATGATATTAATTTTTCCGTGCAAGAAAAAGATATTTTTATCATTATGGGGGCGAGCGGTTGCGGAAAAAGCAGTATGCTACGCGTTTTAACCGGATTGGTCACTCCGATTCAGGGCGAAGTGCTGATTAACGGGCAAGATTTTTCCGGCGCTGATAATCAACAAAAAACTGAAATTATGAAAAGTTGCGGCGTCCTTTATCAAAGCGGCGCTTTATTCTCTTCCATGACACTTAAAGAAAACGTTTCTATGCCACTTGAACTGTATACTAATTATTCTAAAAAAGAAATTGCGGAGCTTGCTTCTTATAAATTGGCTCTTACAGGGCTTTATGGGTTTGAAGATTTTTATCCTTCGGAAATCTCCGGCGGAATGAAAAAACGTGCCGCTCTTTCACGAGCGTTAGCTCTTGACCCTAAAATTGTTTATTGCGATGAACCTTCCGCAGGTCTTGATCCTATCAGCTCGAAACGTTTGGATGACTTAATCTTGGAACTTAATCAAAATCTAGGAACGACGTTTGTGGTCGTTACTCACGAATTGCAATCCATTTTTGCTATCGGTAATAATTCTATCTTTCTTGACGGAAAAGTTAAAAATATTACCGGAAGAGGTAATCCAAAACAAATGTTGCAAACGCCGCCTAACCCAGAAATTCTTGAATTTTTAACCAGAGGTGTCGAAAATGGTCAAACAGCCTAATTTAAAAATGATTGGTCTTTTTGTCAGTATCGGGCTTTTATCGCTCTTTTTAATGCTGGCTTATTTCTTAAAATCTAAATTTTCCGATAACGAATCCATTGTCGTTATGTATTTTGACGAATCGGTGAAAGGACTTGATGTCGGTGCTCCGGTCTTATTCAAAGGTGTTAAAATCGGTGAAGTGGCTGAAGTTCGCCTGCAAGCTAATTTGCATACTATGCAATTTCTTATTCCGGTCTATGCTAAAATTTATAATGGTAAATCCCTAATTACAAATACTCATGATGAGAGGCAAAGACTTGATAAATTTATTCAGGATGGGTTACGCGCTCGTTTAGCAATTAACTCGGTGATTACAGGACAACTCTTAATCGAATTGGATATGTTTCCTAAGTCTAAAATTATTCTTCATGATGAGGCTAAAAATCAATTCGAAATACCTACTATCGGCTCTCCTTTTGCAGAAATTTCCAAGAGTATCCAAGTTATGCCGATTACTCAAATTGCCGATGATGTTCATAATATTACGCAAACGCTTGATAAAGAACTTCCTCCTTTGCTCACTAAAATGAACTCTACTCTTGATACGGTTGATTATATCTTAAAAGAAAATAAAAATAACACCACAAAAATGGTCGCAGAATTCGGTACTGCGGCACAAAATGTTGGTGGAGCCGCTAAATCTATTGATCTACTTATGGAGGAAAATGCCGTACAGATTTCAACTATGATTGAAACTTTGACAGCTGCGGCTAACTCTCTTAAAAATTTAACAGATTATCTGCAAATGTACCCAAGCTCCATTATTACCGGAAAGGATGAATAAAATGAAAAGATTTTGGTTATTACTCTTGATTTTTACCGTTTCTGCCTGTGCTAGTAAAAATCCAAACTTTTATCAACCTATCGCTTGGAACGAAACTCAGCTCGTCTATCCCGATTTTAAACAAAATATCTTGATTGATAATGTTTTATTGCCTGCTACTCAAGCTAAACCGCAAATCACTACACTTGGTGATGAAAACTATGAACTTAAAATTGATGAGTTTAATCGTTGGGGGGCTAATCCCGATAAACTTATTCAACAAGTTATCAATGATGATTTAAGCCTTATCTTGCCTAATGCGATTGTTGAAAATAAAACTACTTTGCGTAAAAACTATAAATACGCTGTGTGGATTGAAATTCAAAAAATGAGCGGTCGCCTTGATGAAGAGGCTGTTTTGCAAGCTTCCTATTTTATTAAAAATAAAAAAGGTCGTATCTTAAAACAAGGAAAGTTTAAACAAAATATTGCTATCGGTGGAGACTATGATGCCTATATTCCGGCCCAAAGCCAACTTTTAGGATTGTTGGCGCAAAATATTGCCAATGATTTGATAAAACTTAAATAAATCTTATTTATCCTTATCAGAATCTAATCAGCTTCCCCGCTTGATTGGATTTTTTTATCGATGTGGGAACTATTTTCTAAAAAATATTTGACAAAAAAATTTTTTTGACTTATGCTATTTCTGTATCTTTAATTAAATATATATTTTTATGAATGAAACAATTGTTAAGACCGTTGCTTGGTCTGATGCTAAGGTGCTTTTATCAGCCCTTGCTAGTCGTAATTTGGGTAGAGCTAATAATAAAAAGCCTGCCGATTTTTGTGAGTTTATTGTTGCTTATCCGACTGTTTCAAGAAAACGTATGGTCGAATTTCTTGAAAATGTCGTACTGAACAAAACGCTCAATGACGTTACTTCTATGGCGACTACTGCTGAAGACAGTTGCTTGTTTTCCGCAGAAACAGCTACGGCCATTGAGGTTATGCTTAGGCATCTTAAAACGCTTAATACCGGAGGAAGATTGCAATCTCTTTGGGGATTCTTGGATGATGATAAAAAAGCTGTCATTCATTTCGTTAATAAAGGCGGTTGGTATGCGGAAGCTTATTTTAGTAGTCCAGATGAATTTTCAGTTGTACATCTGATGTCATCTTCACAAGGCGATAAGTTTTTTATTCCGGTTGCCTTTGTCAAGGATTTGAGCAAGTTGGTTACAAAGGTCAGTTTGACCGGAAATTTTTGCTTGCATGATTACTTACCGAGAATCAAAGGAGATCTTCTTTCTAAGGGAGGTAAAAAAAGTAAGTGTGACTCATCTTCTGCGGATGAATCTGAAACGTCATCTAAACGTTTTCATGATCGCTGGGATGGGCTATAAACTTTGCTTTTTAGTTTGTAATTGAGATTTGCTTTTGCAAATCTGTGTTTTGCATGTTGATGGGGAATTGTCGTGAGACAGGCATCCCCATTATTTAGTTTACTGTATCATAGAGGACTTCGTTGTGAAACGAAGTTCTTTTTTTATGTAAAAAAGGAACCCACCGGCTTAGCCGGTGGTTCTTCTTTAACGGGTATAACCCTAATAGTGCCAGCAAACGCCTTAAGGGCGTATAACGGTCTGACAGGGCGAAGATTACTTGCTACCCGTAAACGGGTCAAAATCCAT
>CASFSV010000030.1 GCA_949297415.1 uncultured Alphaproteobacteria bacterium | reverse complement strand
TGTTAAAAATGTATCGGCAACGCATTTAAATGGCTATTCGTCAATGTCACAAGACCGCAAAAGGGGAATAAAAACTGAAATAGATTGGATTAATGGTGCGGTGGTTAAATTAGCCCGTAAACATAATATTTCAGTTCCGTATAATGAATGTATTGTTAATATGGTTCATGCTATTGAAGGTGCAGATGCTTATAATGCTTCTAAAAAATCAATGGATGAGTTGTAAATATGATGTGTCCGGAATTTATTGTCCTTACTATATCATGAAAAGAGAATATGCAGGTTAAGGATTATTTTATAAAAAGGGTGGGGCTGTGTACAGGTTTATCGGTATTGACATCATAGCTTCTCTGTGTTAGCGTGGCGCAAAAATGAAAGGAATTTGAAATGGATGTTATTTTAACAGGGGATCGCCCAACCGGTAAATTGCATTTGGGGCATTACGTTGGATCTTTAAAACGTCGCGTTGAACTGCAAAATAGCGGTAAGTATCATAATATTTTTATTATGATTGCAGATGCTCAGGCTTTAACCGATAATGCAGATAATATCAATAAGGTCAGAAATAATATTTCTGAAGTCGCTTTGGATTATTTGGCGTGCGGTTTGGACCCGAAAAAGTCTACAATATTTATTCAATCTCAAATTCCTGAACTTTGTGAATTGTCTTTCTATTATATGAATTTGGTTACAGTTTCCAGATTGCAGAGAAATCCGACTGTTAAAAATGAAATCCAATTAAGAGGCTTTAAACAAAGTATTCCGGTTGGCTTTTTTACTTATCCGATTAGTCAGGCTGCGGATATTACAGCGTTTAAGGCGAATATTGTTCCGGTGGGTGAGGACCAACTGCCGATGATTGAGCAAACTCGTGAAATTGTTCGTTCTTTTAATTCGCAATATAAGCCTGTTTTGATTGAACCTACTGCCGTATTACCAGAAAATTCTGTATGTTCACGTTTGCCGGGGATAGATGGTGCGGCTAAAATGAGCAAGTCTATCGGTAATTGTATCTATCTTTCTGATTCTTCTAATGATATTAAGAAAAAAGTTCAGAGTATGTTTACCGATCCGACGCATCTTCGAGTGGAAGATCCTGGACATACTGAAAATAATCCGGTCTTTATTTATTTAGACGCTTTTTGTAAAGACGAGTATTTTAAAGAATTTTTACCTGCTTATCAAAATTTAGACGAGATGAAAGAACATTATCGTCGTGGTGGTTTAGGCGATGGCGTAGTCAAGAAGTTCTTGAATGAAATTTTGCAAACAGAATTGAAACCTATTCGAGAGAAAAGAGAACTCTTGGCTCAAGATTTGCCGCGGATTTTTTATATGTTACATCAGGGAAGTATTAAAGCTCGTGAAGTTGCAGCGCAAACTTTGAGTGAAGTTAAAACTGCAATGGGGATTAATTACTTCAAAGATGATATTTTTTCTGGTCGAATAGAGATATAATTGCTTAAAGATTTTGATTGTGAAAGGGCTATAGATTTTATAGCCTTTTCCATGTGCGGAGTTTGTTTTTCTTTTCTTTATCTCTAAAGGCTTGTTCTAGGTCTATATTGTGCATATTGGCTAAAGAGCATATGTAGATAAAAACATCGGCGAGTTCTTCTGAAACGTTGCCTACTATCGAACCACTTCCAATTGAACCTTTTTTGCTGTTTTTTCGTATGGCAGAAATTAGTTCTCCACATTCTTCGGCAAGTAAACAACATTCATAAAATTTATCGGTGGTATTAAAACCTCGTTCTTGTTTCATTTGCCGAATGTAATTTTGAAAATCTTGCAAAGTCGGTTTTTCTTTTAATTCTAATGTCATGTTTTTCTCCTCGTTAAATGTTATTGTATCTCAAAAGATGTAAAATGCTATATTTTTTTGCTTGTAAACTGGTTGGGGTGTATTATTATGCTTTTATGGAATGTAATTTTTTAGGATGACGTGTAATTATGGCTGATACAGAGGATGTTGATGTTCCTTTTTCTCCGATTTTGATTATGGAGTTTATTCGTCAATCTACGGTGGCGAGATGTTTAGTTAATGAAACCACAAAGTTAGTGGTTCGGTTTAAGTTGCCTAAGATTTATTATGACGAAATTATGGGGTATTATCTCCATGCTCAGCTTATTCGTTTGTATCTGGATTATGATGAGGCAGCGGAAGTTCTTTCTGTTAAAACGGATGATATTCTGATTAATCGTTTTAAGGAACAGAAATCTTTGGTTGAAATTGCCGGTAAATATGAAAATAAATTTGCGGAAAGATATAAGAAGTTTATAGAAGTTTTGGGTGAGGAGAAAATCGCATGATTACAAAATACGAATTTGATTCTGGCGTATCTGGACTTAATTTGTTGATATTGGCTGCTGTGCACGGAAACGAAACAGCAGGAACAAATGCTTGCCACAAATTAATTGAAGAATTAAATAGTGGTGTAATTAAATTGACGAAGGGTAAATTAACGCTGGTTCCGGTTTGTAATCCCGAAGCATATCGAAAAGATGTGCGTTGTATTGATGAAAACTTGAATCGGGTTATGGTTATACATGACAATCCTCAAACATATGAACAAAAATTAGCTAATGAGATTTGTCCGCTTATTCAGAGCCATCGTGTTACTTTAGATTTGCATTCTACACATTGTGTCGGAGATGTTCCATTTGCTTTTTGTGATTATCCTGATGCGTATAATCAGAAGTTAATAGACGCTTTGTCTGTTGATTTTGTATTGGAAGGATGGCCGGATATTTATAGTAAACAAGATGCTATTCAAGATTTTTCTACGGAGCACTGCGCGCATATCTATGGTAATACGGCAACGACGCTTGAATGCGGATATCATAAAGCATCCGAAGCTATTGAGTTAGCTTATCAGGCGATTATTAATACTTTAGCGACGTTTGAGATGATTGATATGCCGCAGCTCTCTGTTCATCCTAAAAAACATATTCAATTGGACAGTTATATTCTGAAAGTCAAAGATGGACAACTTTGTCGTGATTATAAACATCTTGATCCTGTATCTGAGGGAGAAGAAATTGCTCGTTATAATGATGGCGAAAGTTTGTATGCTCCTTATGACGGATATATTCTTTTGCCAAATCTTCAAGCTCCGGTTAATACGGAATGGTATTATTTGGGGAGAGCAAAAAAATAGCTCTTTTATAAAGAGCTAACTTTTTTGTTGTTCCAGAATAAGTTGAAGTCCAGTATATTGGTGATATTTCCTTGTTTTTCCCATATTAAGCTTTTAGTTTCTTTGTTTAAACTTGTTCCGTGATATCCTTTTTGGATTAGATATTGCATTTTGTTGAATAATGTCGGAATTTTAGTATGGATATTGTCGCCAAGGTACATACTATAACTATTTGCTACAGGTGTTGCTTGAACTTCTTTATCAGCTTTATGGGTGATTCTTTTTTCTAAATAAATTACTTGAACGCCGTCATTGGGGTCTGTATCTACTTTAGTAATGGCCATACCATGGTGTAAGGCATTTATCCAACTGGCTGGATTATCTACGGCAATTTGAATGATGGAGTGTGTTCTGCCATTGTCAATGGCGTGATTTTCAATATATTCTAGCATTTTTTTCATTAAGCTGGAGCCTCTGTAGGCTGGATCTACTAGAATTGCTTCATATAATACAAGGTCTTTATTTTCTATTTCAGGTTTAAATTCAGGCATATCTCTGTTTTCGTCATTTTGAGGCATGCAGTATACTGTTTGAGCGATTAAAGTGTCCCCGTCGAAAACTCCTAACATATTAGAGCTTTTGCCGTTTAGAGATTTCATATAGTCTTCTTCGGTTCTGTGTAGAATGAAATGTTGTTCATCCGGATGTAAGCCTTGAATGATTTTCTCTTGGAGTTTCATTACATCGGATAAATTGTTGATATCAAGTTTTTTGACGACTAAATGTTTTTTGCTCATGGTTTTCCTCTGCGTTTATTTGTAAAATCTGCTATAAAAAAAGATTTGAGTGAGCTCAAATCTTGCGACTAACTTATCTGTGCGTTGATAAGTCATCGTCGCAATGTCAATCTGCGCAGACGCAGGGATATGTTTACTGAAGTAGTCATATTTCTCTAAGTTTTAGTTTAATTTCTGCATAACAATGGCACAAAACCTTGTTTTTGTCAATATTTTTTTTATAAGAGATGTTATTTTCTTTTAGGTACACAAAAAATAAAGTTACCTCAATGGGTAACTTTATTTTTTAGGGTGCTTAGAGTAAGGATTTTAGTTTCTCTATTTCTTGGGTGAGATTTTTTCGTGCTTGTTGTTCAAGCATATTTCGGAAAAAATCGGTTTGAAATATTTGAGGGCGATTTATGAAGTTTTCTAAAGTTTTTATTCTATCCTTTACATAATCTTCATCAGGAATATTACAGTATTCCTTGCGGATATTTTTGTTGTATTGTTGCCAGACATCTTCTTCAAAAGTTCCTAAAATGCTTAAGTCTAAGTCTGCTATTAGAGCTTCTTCTTCACTTTGTGCAGGATGGTCGTGTTTCGTTGCATAGACCAACTTTTTTACTTTAGGGAGTTGAATGGTAAAATTATACTGCCCCTCTTGTAGTATTGCTTTTGTTGATTGCTCTTTATTGTCTTGCGCTAACGGATTACAAATATAATCATGTGCAAATATGGCAAGGATTAAATCTGATAGTTTGCTTATATCATTGTTTCCTTGTGTGTAATTTAGATATATTTGCAACATATTTAGCATATAGCCAATGTGGGAGAGATTGTGATATGCCCGTGTATTGTAATTTTGGGCAAGGTGTTTATATTCTTGCTTTATGGGCATTAAATCTTGATATTTCGCAAGACGTACAAAATAAGGTTCAAGATATTTTACCATTAATTGTTTGTGAACGTATGGTGATACGCATTTTGCTACAGCAATGTATTGCTGTAATTTGCACAAATTTTTTACGTTAGTTGATGATATTGTACGTAAAAAAGAATTTTCCTCCATAAAAAAGTGTGTTTGCAAATCAATGCCTCGAATTTTGCCTAAGTATTGATTGAATGTTGCTAAATTTTGTTCAGCTTCAGGATCATTGGTGCCTAATCTTATTCCACGAATTAGAGTGCTTACATTTTCTTTTAGAGCCAAATCTGCTGTGAGAATATTTTCTGCGGTGAGTTTAACCTGTTTTTCTATTCCTTGTTCAATAAGAGTTTGCTTTATCATCTCTAATCGAAGGTTGGTATTAAATAAACACTTTTTTTCGGGATTATTTCCAACATTGATAATTAACTGATCATAGCTTTCGATAGCCCTTCGTACAATGCTTAGGTGACCCAGTGTAAAGGGATCAAAGGATCCATTGAAAATTGCTCTTTTCATAATAATTGATTATTTATAGGTGAATAATAATTTTTTTGCATAGTTTTTTTATCATTTATTTCTTTCTTTGGCAAGTTAAAAGGCAGGTTTTCCTGCCTTTTAATGGATTTGAACGTCTTTAATCTACTTCTATTATGAAACCACCTATGGGCGAATCCAAATATGGTTCCTGATTTAAAGGATCTTGTGATGTTTGCAAAGGTATATTGGGTTGCGTTGGTGTAGGGGCGGATGGTACTTGATGCATACCTCGGTGCATTTTATGTTTCTTTATTTTGTTGTGATGTTTTTGTGGTTGCATCGTGTAATAGTAACTGTTAGGTATATAATGTGAATGGCTGTTGCCAACCATTATTCCGGCAATAAATGACAATAGTAAAATGACTATAAGCATGAATATCTTTTTACAATGACAACAGTCACAGCAACAGCTATTGGAATATTCTTTGACTTCTATTTTTTCTTTGGTTTCGGACATGATTTTTCCTTTCATTTGAGTTAATCTAAATGAGTGCTTTTCTTTTTATTTTTGCTTTGATATAATCTTTTTTGAAGGAATTTCCAGATGGCTTAATTTTGAGTTTTGCGAATAAATATAAATCTTTAGGTTATGAATAAATTTAAGTGGGTGGCATAATTATGGCGAGGTGGTTTGATTTTATTTTGGGTATGTTGAAATGGCCGGTTGCATTTTTGATGGTGGTTTCCTTGCCAGCATTGATAACGGCGCTGGATTATTTGCAGCTTGATAATTTACGCTTTTTTGCTTTTTTGGGAGGAGCTTTTTTATATTTAGCTCTTAAAATTGTGGCATCTGCTCGCTCTAATGTTTCTATGCAAATTTTAGCGCATGAATTGACGCATACGTTTTTCGCATTGCTTACTTTTCATAAAGTTGTGCATATTCATTTGAATATGGACGAATCCGGTGGTGCTATGGGTTTTAAAGGAAAAGGAAATTGGCTAATTACTATCTCTCCGTATTTCTTTCCGCTATTTTTGTTTTTTATGATGTTGGGGATTACGTTCTTTTCTGAAAAAATTCCCGATGGCTATATGGTTAATGGTGTTTTAGGATACTTTTTTGCATATCATGTTGAAAGTATTTTGGTGCAAATACATGGTGAACAACCAGATTTTCATGAAGTTGGTTTTCCTTTTTGTTGGTTGTTTTTACCGGGGGCGAATCTGTTTATGTGTTCGGCAGTTTTAGCCTTTAATAATGGAGGATGGCTTAATGTTCAAAAATATTTCTTGGCAGTTTACAAGTTGAGTTCTCGGTATGTCGCTGATTGTTTGGCTTATTTTACCATGTAAGTGAACACTCTTTTGCGGTGACACGCATTTTTACAGATAAACCTAGTGGTATAATGTGACTGTTTTGTACATGTCCGTAATTGAAGTTTTTAATCACTGGTATTTTAAGCTCTTTTATAAAATCTTTGATGCAATCGTCTATGGTGCCATCAAAGTCATCGACAATCGGACAATTTGTAAATTGCCCTAAAATGAGGCCTCTTAATTTATCAAAGTTTTTTAGTTGCTTGATTTGGCTAAACATTAAATCTACGTTAAATGTTTTTTCTCCTTTATCTTCCAATAACAGTATTTTGTCTTTAAAATCTGGAAGGTATTTTGTTCCTGCAAGAAATAAAAAAGAACTTAGACAACCTCCGACAATTTTTCCTTCAGTTTCACCATTGATGGCAGCTTCTCCTGATTGAAGATGGTGGGTGTCTGAAAATAAAGTTACTTTAAGATGTTGTGCCATTTCTTCATTTATACCGTCTTGATTGATATTATAGAGCGGTAAAAAACCAGTGTAGCAGGTGTTATCTGTTTTGGCTAAGATGGCATTTTGAACGCTGCTTACATCACTTAAACCAAACAGTGGTTTTGGGTTATTTTTTACGATGTTGTAGTCCAGTAATGAGAGCATACGAAAGGAGCCTCCCGCACCACGAATTGTAAAAATGGCTTTGATTTCTTTATCGTTATACATGTCAGTGAGTGCTTGGGCACGTTCTTCATCTGTGCCAGCCATGTAGCGGTATGCTTTGTTTAAATTTGGTGCTAGTTTTACTTTTAGATTCAATACTTTTTCAAAGTAATTTATGGCAGGTTCAGGGTTGCGCCCTTCAAGTCCAGATGAGGTAGCGGCAAAACCTATGGTATCTCCTTTTTGCAGTATGCTCATTATAACTTCTCCAAAAGTTCATAGCCCATGGTGGTTATTGAATTATCTCTTGCGCCCATTAAGACTATTCTATCGTTTGGCTGGGCAATTTTGAGAATGTATTCTTTTAATTCATCTCTAGTGGCAAAGAAAGTGGCATTGACTCCGTGTGTTTTAGCGTGTTCTACTAAATCATTTGAAGATATGTCGCGTTTTACAGTTCCTCCGGCAAAGAAAATCTCGGGTATTAGCAATATGTCGTTTTCATCCATATGTTTGGCAAAGCTATCCATAATTTCTCTTCCCATCAATCGCATAGGAGAGAAACCATGAGGTTGGAACATAACGATTAAACGTCCTTGGTAGCTTTTAAGTGCAGACATGGAGGCATTAACTTTATCTGGGTTGTGTGCAAAATCGTCAATAACAGTGATTTGATGAGTTTGTCCAAGAACCTCTAAGCGGCGTTTGGTGCCTAAAAATGTTTGTAAAATTTCACAAGATGTTTTTCCATCAATTCCAAGCAGAGAACAACAGGCTGCGGCACACATAGCGTTAGCAACATTAAAAGCTCCTATGAGATTTAATGTGTAGGTGTTATTTTGGTAAGTGTAAGTTGTTCCGTTTGCAATCGGAGTTATGTCCGAAGCATAGAAATCAGCAGATGAGTCTTTTATGCTAAAATTTAGAACTTTGGGATTTGCGTTAATGAGTATTTGGCTGTTGGTACAATCTTTGTTAATAACAGCTCCAAGTTCGGCTTTTGCGGCAAAATTTTTGAAAATAGCTTGTAGTTCATCAATGGATTTGTGGTCTAGGGTTATGTTATTGATAACAGAGACGCTGGGAGTGTATTTTTCTATGGAGCCATCGCTTTCATCTGCTTCAATCACGCAGTAGTCGCCATTGTTTAATATAACATTAGGTATGCCTTTTTGATTTTCATAGTTCTTCAAAAGGGCTCCATTTATAACCAATGGTTTTAGTCCAGCTTTATCCAAGATATAGCCAATCATGGCGGTTACGGTTGACTTTCCGCTGGTTCCACCAACTGCGATACGTTTACGGTATGAGGCGAAAATTTCTGCTAATAAATCTGAGCGACGTTTTATCGGAATATTTAATTCGTGTGCTCTTTTTATATCGGGAATCGTGTCTTCTACGGCAGTTGATGCGTATAGAACAGAAAAATCTTTATCTAACATGGAACCATTTTGGGGATATATTTTTATACCAAGCTCTTCTAATGCTGCTTTATTCTTTTGGTCTTTGCCTTGGTCAAAACTACGGTCTGAACCATATACATCGTTTCCTTGATATTTTGAGATTTGAGCTAAAGCACTCATGCCACTGCCGGAGATTGCACAGAATCCTATTTTTGCCATTTTTGTTTCCTTTGTATTGTTGTTTTTGTGTTGGGTATTTTAATTCTTAAAGGTTAACTTTTTTATAAAAAAATACTTGAACAGTGTTATAAAATATTTTATTCTTGATTTAAATAAACAGAATTCATCCGGATAGAGAATATGACTAAAACAAAAGAAGAAATTAGAGCAGATTTAATTTTGAAAGCTAGAGAGCTTTTGGTTGATAAAGGTTTTGAATTCTTAACAGCCAGAAAGTTAGCCGATTATTCTGGATATTCGGTTGGAACAATTTATAATCAATTTAAAAGTATGGATAACCTATTTTTAGAAGAGAATGCTCAAACTTTGGATGAGTTATATAAAGTTTTGATTTCTGCGGAAATGGGTTCGGATGTCTATCTTAATTTGAATAAGTTGTTAGATAAATTTGTGCAGTTTGTTTTGGAAAATAAAAATCTGTGGTTTGCTCTTTATAATACTCATTTTCAAAATGCAGCAGATGGTTATGATGTTTTTTATTTGCGGCGGATTGTTAAAATTGTTCGCTTGTTAGAGAGAAATTTGAAAAAATTGTTTCTGAATATTCCTTGTAAAGAAAGAGAAGTTTCTTCACAAGTCTTGTTTATTACGGTGTTTGCGCTTAGTTCACTTTTGACTTCTGAAAAAGAATTTGTTTCTTTAGAGAAAAAATATGTGGTTCGAATTTTATTTAATACCTATTTGGCAGGAATGTCGTATTTGGCAGTTAAAAAGTAATTTAATTGCTGTCATTTTCTAATTGTGTGACGATTTCTTTGGTGATTTTTTTGCCATCTCCTAATAACATCAAGGTTTTTTTTTCATAAAATAATGGGTTGTCTAGTCCGGCATATCCGGGGGCTAAAGAACGTTTTACAATTAAGATTCTTTTGGTTTGCTCTACTTCTAATATAGGCATTTGGTATATCGTACTATCCTTTTGGGTTTTGGCTAGTGGGTTTATAGTGTCGTTTGCTCCGATTACATATACAACATCCGCTGTCTTAAATTCCGGATTGATTTCGTTTATTCCGAAAATGAGTTCCGGAGAAATGTCGGCTTCAGCTAATAATACATTCATGTGACCGGGCATTCTGCCGGCTACGGGATGAATCCCGAATTTGACATCTACCTTATATTTTTTTATCAATATGTTCGCCATGTTGCTGAGTTCTTGTTGTGCTCCAGATGCTGCCATACCGAATCCGGGAACTATGATGACCTTATGGGCATTTTCCATGAGAAAAGCAGCATCTTGTGGTGTTCCTTTATGAATGTCTTGTTCGGTATGTTGATAATTTGATGATTGGTTTGTTGTAATGGGAGTAAAGAGTACTTTTAATAAGTGACGATTCATGGCTTTTGTCATTATATAGGTTAAAATACTGCCGCTTGCGCCGATTAAAGTGCCAACAATGATTAGTAAATTGTTTTGTAGGCTTAAACCTACAAGGGTTGTACACCATCCCGATAGGCTGTTTAAGATGGATATAATAATAGGCATATCTGCTCCACCTATCGGTAAAATAAAACAGAATCCTAATAAAGCGGATAAGAGAGCGAAACCTATAATGTATTCTGTTTCTCCGTTATGAGCGTAAAAACTACTAATAATGCTTAAAAGTAATATGATGATGCTTGTTGAGCGGATAGTTTCGGTGTCGTTTATTTTTATTAAACCAGATAATTTGAAAAATCCGGCAACGGAACCACTAAAAGTTAGACATCCTGTAAAAATGATAAATATCTGTAAAAAGTTGAGGTATGGTATGTTTATTGTTTCACTTATTCCGATTAAACCTGAGGCTAAGCCTCCGAAACCGTTTAATAAGGCAACCATCTGCGGTAATTGTGATATAGTGGTTCTTCGTGAGCCGATTATTCCTACAGTTCCTCCTAATAGTATGCTTATTGCTGCGTAAATTTGGTATTCGCTTTTTAAATTTATTAGCCCCCAAATTAAAGCAATACTCATTCCTATTATGGCTAAAATATTGCCTTTATAGGCGGTACGCGTTGCAGACATACGGTTTATGGCTAAAATGAATAAGATGTAAATTAAAATATTTAGGCTGTTATTCATTTGTTTTGTCCTTGTTTTTGAACATTTTTAACATTCGGGCAGATACATGGAAGCCACCAAATATATTTACAGAAGCGAAAAATATAGCGATTAGTAGTAAAATTGTTGTGATAGGGGTTGAGGAAAAATTTAGATTTTCCAGTGCTCCTAAGATTACAATGCCTGAAATGGCATTGGTTACGCTCATCAGCGGAGAATGGAGTAATGGTGTAACATTCCAAATGGCAAAGTATCCAATAAATCCTGAGAGTATTAAAATATCTATTAAGTAAATTTCCATTTTTTCTCCTTATCTCATTATGGAGCGGTGGTTATAGTTGGGGCAATATATGAAAGGCTTAAATCATATTTATCGTCTTCGGTAATGATGAGTTTAATCAAATTGTAAATGCTGTTTGCCCATAGTATTGATGCGGTTGTTGAAAATAAACGTTCCGCTGTCGAATTGCGGTAAAATTTATAGTCTTTTGTTTTTTTAGTGTTATCGTGAATTTCAATGTTGTTTTCTGTGGTGTCAAAGATGATGGTACCGGAACTAATATGGCTTAAATCTTCTTTTCCGATGATTTGCGGTGCGTTTCCTGTTGGTGAAGAAGCGGCTGTTAATATAAAGTTCTTGTCTGATAACAAGGAACGTATTTCATCTGATTTTTCTATTTTAATGAAATTTACGCCGATAGATTTGGTTAATTCTTCGGCTTGTTCATTGATGTCTGCTATAGCGACTGTGCATCCTTGTCTTTTAAAGACAGTGGCTGCTTGTAATCCTGTAATGCTTGCGCCGATAATTAAAGCAGAGCAGGCTTTTGTTGTTGCGGCACCGGTCATTAATTGTGGAGCTATGCGCGAAGATGCTGTTAGAGAGTGAAGTGCTCCGGCATATCCCCTGATTGTGGCTTGTGTGCTTTGTATGTCTATACTTTGAGCAACTGAAGTGCGAGGAACTTTTTCTAAGTGTAAGTATTTTATATTTGGCAGAGAGGGATAACTTAAATGTTTTTTGAAATCAGCTATTATTAGTTGCTCTTTGTTATGTAAACTTAATAATGAAGCATCAGGAGGTGAAATTTGGGATAGTATGTCGCTTTGTGTGCATATTTCTTCAATGGATTTGGATATAATTGCTCCTGCTCCAATATATTCGTTATCTCTATATCCGGATTTTATTCCGTAATTTTTTTCTAATATTATACTGTGCCCTTCATTTTTTAATTTGTTTACAATTAAAGGGGTTAATGAAACTCTGGTTTCTTGGCTGTCTTTTTCTTTTATTGAACCTATAATCATAAAAAAACCTTTATTTTAAGAATTTTTTGTATTATCTGTTCGGTATATAAACAATGTTAGAAGATTATCAATGGTAGAACTTGGAAAAATTTTTGTTTCATTTTTTAAAATAGGCCTGTTTACTTTTGGGGGCGGTTATGCAATGATGCCCTTGTTTCGGCAGGAACTTATTGAGAAAAGAAAATATATTACAGAAGATGAACTTATTGACTATTATTCAATCGGACAATGTACTCCGGGGGTTATTGCTGTTAATGTGGCAACTTTTACTGGATATAAAATTCAAAAAGTATTGGGCGCGATAGTGGCGACTTTGGCGATTGTTTTGCCATCCTTGTTGATAATTATGGCTCTGGCCGGTATTTTGAACACACTTTCGGATAATCAAATTGTTGCACACGCTTTTGCCGGAATTCGTGTGGGTGTTATTGCTCTTATCTTAAAAGAAGTTATTGTGCTTTTTAAAAAGGCTGTGGCGACAAAATTTCAAATTTCGTTGTTTTTTGTAGTCTTGTTTTTGTTGTTTTGTATTCATCTATCTGCTATTACTGTGGTATTGTTGGCGGCTTGTGCCGGTTTTATTAAGCGTTTTGGGGATAAATAAAGTGATTTATGGGTTATTGTTTTGGGAATTCTTTAAAATAGGCTTATTTGCTATTGGCGGGGGGATGGTTACGATACCGTTTCTGTTTGATTTGACTAAAAAATATAATTGGTTTAACGCAGAAGAACTAACTAATATGATTGCTGTATCGCAGTCAACGCCGGGACCTGTCGGGGTTAATATGGCAACTTATGCAGGATTTCAAACAGCCGGTGTTGGGGGAGGAATTATTGCAACTTTCGGTTTGGTTTTACCTTCGGTTATTATCGTTATTTTGGTTTCTAAGTTGCTTAGTCATTATAAAAATAATCTATGGGTAACAGAAATTATGGCTGCTATCAGACCGGCTGTGGTGGCTTTGATTTTATTGGCTGGATTTGAACTTTTTAAATTGAGTGTAATAGATTGGGTTTCTGCTGCTTTTGCTTTGGTGTTTTTCTTGATGGTCTATTTCTTTAAAAAAAGTCCTATTTTCTATATTATCCTTTCGGCCATTTTGGGGATTTTGCTTAGACTTTAAATGGTTGGTAATAAATTATTGGTAGAATTAAGTATATTGTTTTTGGGGTTTGATAAATGAATAAAGAAGAAATTATTTATGATGTTTTGGGTATCGGTAATGCTATTGTTGATGTTTTGGCTAAAGTCGGTGATGGCTTTTTGACTGAACGAAATCTTTGTAAAGGCAGTATGACTTTGCTTGGAGCCCGTGAAGCTGGTGAAATTTATAATGATATTATTCCGGAAGGTGAAGTTTCTGGAGGGTCTGCTGCGAATACAGTGGCAGGTTTGGCATCTTTAGGTGCTGACTGTGCTTTTATTGGGAAAGTTCATGATGATGAATTAGGACAGGTTTTCAAAAGACAAGTGGCAGGGGCTGGTATTGATTATTTTACTGAGCCTCTTTGGGAAGGACCGGCGACGGGTAGAAGTATTGTTTTGGTTACTCCTGATGCTACTCGTTCTATGTTTACTTATTTAGGTGCATCAAGTCGTTTGACAGAAGATGATATTGATGAAAATTTGATTAAAGTATCTAATGTTATCTTTCTTGAAGGGTATTTGTGGGATGATGAACAGTCTAAAAAGGCTGTTAAAAAAGCAGCTGACTTAGCTCATCATCATAATCGTCAAGTTGCTTTTACGCTTTCTGATGAGGCTTGTGTGAAACGTCATAGAGAAGAAATTGTTGATTTTGTAAAAAATCATGTTGATGTTCTTTTTGCTAATGAAGATGAATTACTTGCTTTGTTTGATGAAACTGATTTTATGAAAGCTTTAGATTTGCTCAAGAATATTGTGGAGCTTTCTGCAATTACAAGAGATGCCAGAGGTTCTGTGGTAGTGAAAAATAGAATTAAAATCTTTGTTGAAGCTGAAAAAGTTGATGAAGTGGTGGATTCAACTGGCGCGGGAGATTTATATGCTGCAGGATTTTTATATGGCATGTCTAAAGGGCGTAGTTTGGGTACCTGTGCTATGATTGGCAGTATTGCTGCTTCTGAAATTGTCGGACATTATGGTGCTCGTCCGGAAGTTTCTTTGCGTGGTTTCGTGCGTAATAAATTAGTGCAATATGGCAAGAGGGCTTAACAAATTATGTCTTTGAATAAGGAAATAATTAGTAAAAGACCTGAGTTTACAAAAATAAAGAAGTTGTTAATGTTAGCTTTGTCTTTTCTTAATGTGGTGTTTCTTTGGGCAATTATTTTTGTTGTATGCTGTTCTATATATACGTCACATACATGGGGAACTGTTAGTTTGCCGCAGCTCTTGTTCTTTATTCAATCTGGGGTTTCCGAAGGAATAGAGCTTTCTTTATTGTTGGAAATTGTTGGTTATTGCTTGGTATTGCCTGTTGTTTTGACTGCTTTTGTAACGTATGGTATTAAAAAAATAAATAATGGTAAATTGCTTTGCTGTAATCGAGTAATTTTTGGAGTGTATTTAGTCTTTTTATGGTTTGTTGTTAATTTTTGTATGGATTTGTCTGCAGATGAGCAATATGTCTTTTATGCTTTGTTGTTTGTTTTTTATCTCTTAAATCAATGGAGAAGTTATGGGCGTATTGCTGCTAGTATAACTTTATTACTGTCTTTGCCGCTCGTTTTTATTGTTATTAAAGTGTGGGGGAGCGAACGTCTGATTTCATCTGTAGTTGATTTTAGAGAAACAGATTTTTATGCTCAAAATTATGTTTCGCTGGATACAGATAATTTGCTTAATAATCAACGTAGAAATGTAATTGTTATTTTTGGGGAATCTCTGGAAAAGAAATATTTAACTTTGAATGAAAATCATCAGGTTATTACTTTTGATGATGATGACGCAGTTAAGTTTTCCGATTTTACCGAAGGGTATTCTCAACGTTGGACGCAAGGGGCTCTCTTTTCTGCATTTACAGGTGTTCATATTCATTATTTATCTGATTTTTTTAGATATAAACTTTATGATAAACTTAAATATCGTGAAGGAAGAGATAGAATTTTAATGATTTCTAATTACGCCGGAAAAGATTTTGATTTTAATACTCCTAATATTGACTATTTGGGAGATATTACTAAGGCTTTTGGGTATCAAAATCTATTTGTTCAAGGAGGTAGTCTGGCTTTTTCTGGTACAGATAAGTTTTTGTTTGAGCATGGTTTTAGTGCCGATAATGTTTATGACTTGAACACATTTAAAAATTCTGAAGACGCTATTAAAGGAAAATATTGGTGGGGTGTAAGTGATAAAACAGTGTTTGATCTGTTTAAACATAAATTGAATGAGTTAGATAAAAATAAGCCTTTCTTTGCTGTTTTGTTTACATTGGATCTTCATCGAGGCGATAATCCTTTTTTTAGAAATGAAAATGAGATAAAGCGTGCTACTATTCATAACCTTAATGATTTTGTTCATTGGTTTAAAAAACAAGATTTTTATGATAATACAACTTTAGTTATTTTGGCGGATCATAAAAGAATGGGGAAAGATGTTCAAGCGGGAGGCGGGCTTTATAATGCCTTTTTTAATTTGCCTTCTAATTTGAAACAAAATATAAATGTTAATAGAAGTTTTAATCAGATTGATATTTTTCCTACAGTTTTAGAGATTGCTGGCTTTAATCTTCCTCAGAGGAAGGCGGGTGTCGGAGTTTCGTTGTTTGCTAAGGATAAAACATTAGCAGAGAGTTTACAATATGCAGAGCAGGAGAGTGTCTTTTCTAAAATTGATAGATTTTATCAAAAAATTTGGTTGAGGGATGAATTGTTTTTTTCTCCTTTTCTTCAGGGGGAATTTTTGCTGAACACGCCTATTCGTGATAAAGTAATAGCTCATGCCGGTGGATGTATAAATAAAATTTGTTATAAAAATAATTTGGAGGCTATTAATGCTTCTGCGCAGCGAGGGTATAAATATATAGAATTGGATTTGTTAAAAACAATAGATAATCGTATTATTGCGGCACATGATTGGTTCTCTTTAGCTCAGCAGCTGGGGGTAGCAGCGCAATTATCACAGATGTCTTTGGTGGATATTAAGTCCTTATGTAAAGAAAAAGATGATTGTAATCTTTTAGACGATGAGAGTATTTTAGCTTTCTTTGAAGCTCATCCTGATATTTATTTTGTAACAGATAAAATTGATGATTTCGAATTGTTGTCTGAAAAGTTTGGAATATTGCAATCGCGGATGGTTGTTGAGGTTTTTTCGGAGAGTAAATATAAGCAGGCGCTGGAAAATGGTTTTTCTTATGTGGCTTATAATGTTAAGAATAATAAGGATTTTGATTTGGTCTTGAAAAATAAATATAAACTCGTCACTATGAATTTGAATTTCGCTAGGTTTCACGAAGATAAAGTGAAGGAACTTAGAAATAATGGAGTTTTAACATTGCTTTATTCAGTGTGGACACAAAAGGATATCCATGATAACGGAGATATTGGGGATGTTTTTTATTATAATGGTGAAGAGAATTTAATATAGTTTTTTTAGTTCAAGGTCTTGCTATTTAAATTTTTTTTGCTATAAAGAGGGCAATTATATCGGATTTTCCCTTTATATTGTTTGACGTTTTTTTAGGAATTTTAAGAGCATGGATATTAGAAATATTGCAATTATTGCACACGTTGACCATGGTAAAACAACATTGGTTGATGGGTTGTTGCGTCAAAGCGGTACTTTCAGAGATAATCAGAAAGTCGCTGATTGTGTAATGGATAGTAATGATTTGGAACGTGAAAGAGGTATTACTATTCTTTCTAAATGTACTGCCGTTGATTGGAATGGTACACATATCAACATTGTAGATACTCCGGGACACGCTGATTTTGGCGGTGAAGTTGAACGTATTCTTTCTATGGTTGATGGTGTGGTCTTGTTGGTTGATTCATCTGAAGGACCTATGCCACAAACAAAGTTTGTGCTGGGCAAAGCTTTGAAAATTGGACTTAAACCTATCGTTGTTATTAATAAAGCCGATAAACCGGATGCTAGACCAGATGAAGTTTTAAATGAAATCTTTGATTTGTTTGTTAGCCTTGATGCTACTGATGAACAACTTGATTTTCCGGTTTTATATGCTTCCGGTCGTAATGGTTGGGCTGTTAAAGAATTAACCGATGAAAAGAAAGATTTGAAACCATTATTTGAGCTTATTCTTGCTTATGTTCCAGAACCTGTTTGCGAAAAAGATAAGCCTTTTTCTATGTTGGCAACTACTTTGGAAGCCGATAAATTCGTTGGACGTATTTTAACTGGTAAAATCCATAGCGGAACATTAAAAGTTAATGATGCAGTGAAAGTTATTAACGATAAGGGGGAAGTTGAACGTACACGTATTACTAAAATTATGGCCTATAAAGGTCTTGAAAGAGTAGCTCTTAATGAAGCTCATGCAGGCGATATTGTTGCTGTTGCCGGTGTGGTTAAAGGTACGGTTGCTGATACAATCTGTGCACCTGAGGTTACAGATGCGATTGAAGCTCAACCAATTGATCCGCCAACATTGGCTATGACTTTCTCTGTTAACGATTCTCCTCTTGCCGGTCGTGAAGGTGATAAAGTTACTTCTCGTATGATTTGGGATAGGTTGCAAAAAGAGGCTGAGTGCAATATTGCTCTTAAAATCTCTCGTACAGATACAACAGATTCATTTGAAGTTGCTGGTCGTGGTGAACTTCAACTCGGCGTTTTGATTGAAACAATGCGTCGTGAAGGATTTGAACTTTCTATTTCTCGTCCGAAAGTGCTGTTCCATAAAGATGAAAACGGTAATTTACTTGAACCGGTGGAAGAGGTTGTTATTGATGTTGATGATGAATTTTCCGGTACGGTTGTTGAGAAATTAAGTCAACGTAAGGCTGAGCTTTTGGAGATGATTCCTTCTCAAGTAGGTAATAAAACTCGTTTGATTTTCCATGCGCCGTCCAGAGGACTTATCGGCTATCACTCCGAATTTTTGACAGATACGCGCGGAACAGGTGTGATGAACCGTATTTTCTATGCTTATGAGTCCTATAAAGGAGAAATTGAAAGCCATCGTAACGGTGTGCTTATTTCTAGTGAAGATGGTACTGCAGTGGCTTATTCTTTGTGGAAATTGCAAGACAGGGGTCCGATGTTTATTGAGCATAACAGCCCTGTTTATGTTGGTATGATTATCGGGGAACATACTAAGTCTAATGATTTGGAAGTTAATCCGACGAAGTCTAAGCAGCTGACTAATATTCGTGCTGCAGGTAAAGATGAGGCGATTGATTTGATACCGCCACGTAAAATGTCTTTGGAGCAAGCTTTGTCCTATATTCAGCAAGATGAATTGTTGGAAGTTACACCAAAGTCTTTGCGTTTGCGTAAGAAAATTTTGGATCCGATTTTGCGTAAACGCTCAAGAAATGATGCGACAGCATAAGTCTTTCTTTGATGTTGTTTATAAAAGAGCTCGCGTTGGCGGGCTCTTTTGCTCTTTAAATCTGATTTTTAGGACTTATATCTATGATGTTTTAAGGAGGAGAGTATATGTTTACGCATCATGAGAAAAAAGAAGAAAAACGTTTTTTCAGAAGTTTATTCGGAAGTGTTTGGAATTTTTGGACCAGTCCGACCGGTGCTTTTATTCTAGCTGTTTCGGCTATTGCTCTCGGATATTATCAATTTTATGTCAGTCGGCCGATTTTACGCTATCAAACGAATACGGTAAAGTTGATTTCCTCTAACAATACTAATGAATATGCGGTGGATGTTAAAGGAAAAAAGTATAAAGATTTATATCTGACAAAGGTGTATTTGTATAATCAAGGAGAACAGGCGCTTTCCGGTACTGATGTTTCTCATATCGGGCATGATCCTATTCGGATAGAAGTGCCTAAAGACGCTATGATGCAACATTATAATTTGGATAATGATGAAACAACTAATGCTATTACGGCCGAAGTTGTGCCTTATGGGGAAGATTTAATCTTGAATTTTGATTTTCTTAACCCTGAATATCAGTACGTTGTCAATATTTTACACGAGAAACCGACAGATGGTATTAAAGTTGCAGGTAGTGCGCTTAATGTTAATGAAATTACAAGAGCTATTAGTGACAGAGAATTGAAGAACTGGCTTGTATGGGGATTGGGGGCTCTCTATTTGTTGTTAATTATTCGCTATGTTTTGAAAAAGGTCGGAAAATATTAAGAGTATTTTAAGCTCTCAAAGCTATAAATTGTATGTGTTCGTAATTTTATTGAGGGGTTAATTTAATGAGAAAATCACTTATTTGCAGTGTGTTAGCTGTTTCTTTGTTAACTGCTTGTGCAACAGATCCTTATACGGGGCAGAGTAAAGTTTCTAATACTGCTTGGGGGACAGGTATCGGAGCTCTTGCCGGTGCGGGAATCGGTGCTTTAGCCGGTGGTGAAAAAGGTGCGTTAATCGGTGCTGGTGTTGGTGCGGCTGCCGGTGCCGGTACTGGTGCTTATATGGATGTGCAAGCGCGTAAATTGCGTCAAGAGCTGCTAAATACCGGTGTTCAAGTACAAGAAGTTAATGGGCAAATTTATTTGATTATGCCGGGTAATATTACGTTTGATTCAAATGATGCAAATATTAAACCTGCATTCCAACCTGTTTTGAATTCTATTGCCAAAGTTATTAATGAATATAGCAAGACAATGGTTCAAGTTAACGGTTATACGGATAGCACAGGCAGTGCCGCTACAAATAACTCTCTTTCTTTGATGAGAGCTAACTCAATCTCTAATTATTTGAGGTTGAAAGGTGTTGATGCTAACCGTATTGTTTCTAATGGTTATGGTTCTTCTAATCCGATTGCGTCTAATGCGACAGCTGCAGGAAGAGAACAGAATCGTCGTGTTGAAATTGTGCTGATTAATCGTTAAGCCTTTTTTTATTATTGCAGATAGGGGAGCATAGCAGCTCCCTTTTTTGTTGACAGAAAATGTTTTAATATCTAGTATCTCCGTAAAATTAAATTATTGTAAAACTTAAAATTTTTATGTGATGAAAAATACTATTTTAAAACAAATTAATGATATCGGTGCGAAAATCGGTTATCCTTTCTATTTCTACTCTGATGGCTCGTTTGGTAAATCTATTGTATCAGGTAAGATGAATGCAATTGTGGTTGTACATGGGAAATTTACTGCATCTGACCTTAAAGATGAATGTTTGGCTGTTTGGGATGATGAAAATTTGTCTTTAGGCGAAGCTATTATATGTCTTAAAGAGAAAATGAATTTTCCGATTTATGTTTATTCTGACGGAATATGTGAGAAAACACCTCGCTTAGGTAGGTGTTCTTCTATTATGGTTGTGAAGAAGTCGTTTATTGTTCGGGAAATGACAGAGAAGGTGTGTCAGTCGGTAAATCCTAAAATTGACTATATTATGCCAGAAGTTCCTCGTGCAAAATGGGTTATGCCTGCGCCTGTTGTGAACAATCCGACGCCTCTTCAATTGGCTCGTTTGGAAGTGGCGCGCCAAGCATTGTTAGAAGGTGTAGATTTAACCTACGAAGAAGAGGAAGCTCTTGTTTATTTTGGAACAGATGAGGAAGTGAGAGCGTATTTTCCTTATTTGGAATGTAGCGAATTATTGATTTGGAAAGGTAATCAAAAACTTTTAGAAGAATACATTGAGGACAATAGCTTTTGTTGTGAAGATGTTTTGGCGGAACGTTGTTCTGATGAAGTTATTCTGAAATATTTTGATAATTGGTTGATGGATGTCAAATTTATGGAAAAATTGCTTGAATTGGAGAGATTTGAACTGATTGAGAAAATTCAAGAAGTTTCTTCTCTTAATCATCCTTCGGCTTTGGGTGAGGTTGCTCGATATGTGGAGGCTATTCTTAAAGCCGGATATCCGCAACTTTTGAAAATTCAAATTCAAAAGTATGACGATTGGCTTGATGATGATGTTGTATTGCTTGTGCAATCCGGTAATTTGGAAATGGTTAAATATTATTTGGATTATCATCGTCTTTGTTCTGTTGCACAGAAAGAGTTAGTGAAACTTGCTAATTCTCAGTTGATTGAGATGTACCAAGAACGATATGGGTTTGATGCCGATATTGCTGAAATGGCAAAATGGCGTGGATTACTCAGTGCTTAATGTGACCGGTTATAAAAAAAAAGGCTTTCTCTTAATTGAGAGAGCCTTTCTTGTATTTCGAAAACCACGCGTTAGACGCGTGGTTCAGTAAAGCTTATAGCGGTGAGGATGACAAAACGCTCCAAATAGGTTAGAGTTTTGCAGTCTGCCAGGACACAAAACAACCTATTTGGAGGACAGTAATGAAAACT
>CASFSV010000029.1 GCA_949297415.1 uncultured Alphaproteobacteria bacterium | reverse complement strand
GAACCTAATTTAATGCAATGGTTGGATTTAGTTGCTTTGGGCACTGTTTGCGATGTTGTAACTTTATTGGGAATAAACCGTGCGTATGTAACGCAAGGCTTAAAAATAATGTCCAACCGCCAAAATTTAGGACTAAAAACTTTATCCGATTTATCCGGTATAAATGAAAAACCTGACGCTTATCATTTAGGCTTTGTGCTCGGTCCGAGAATAAACGCTGGAGGCCGTGTCGGCAAAGCCAGTGTCGGCAGCAGACTTCTTTGCTCTACCAATCCTTTGGAAGCACAAAAATTAGCGGAAGAACTCAATACATTCAACCAAGAGCGCAAAGATATAGAATGTTTCGTATTAGAACAATCCATTGAAATCTTAGAGGGAACTCCGCAAAGCTGGCCTATGGCATTTGTATATAGCAAAGGTTGGCACCAAGGCGTTATCGGTATTGTTGCCGGAAAATTAAAAGAGCGTTACAATTTGCCGGCTTTTGTAATGAGCATTGAAGAAGATGAAGTCAAAGGCTCTGCACGCTCGATTCCCGGCATTGATTTAGGAGCATTAATCATCGCCGCCAAAGAAAAAGGCGTTATCACCAAAGGTGGCGGACACACCATGGCCGCAGGTTTCTCCTTAACCGAAGAGCAAATTCCCCAATTTGAGCAATTTGCCGGAGAATATATAGCCAAAGTTTTAAATAACACAAAACCACATCCCATATTAAACATAGATTTAAGTCTAAGCTTAACCGCAGCCAACAATAATCTATGCGAAGAATTAGAAAAACTAAAACCGTTCGGTACCGGCAATCCTGAACCTTTACTCCTCATCCGCAATGTATATTTTGAAAAACCATACATTATCGGAAGCGGACATATCAAATGCGAGCTGAGCACTTTAACCAAAGAACGTTTAACCGCCATTGCTTTTAAGATTGCCGATACAGAAATGGGCAAAGAAATTTTAAGCAAGCGTCACGATTGTTATGATGTTGTCGGCAATTTACGCTTTAACCATTGGAACAATCGCACCACATTGCAATTTATGATTACCGACATTAAGAGGGCAAGATGAAAAAATCTCAAATCAAAAAACTACGCAAGACCATTGAAGAAAAACAAAATAGGCCGAGCTTTTTCGGATATGTGATTTCCAAATTAAAAACCTATTTATTCACGGGTATTTTAGTAACAGCCCCTGTAACCATCACTTTTTACATGGCATACGAATTATTTATCTGGATGGATAAATGGACACGCGCATTAATTCCGCCCCAAGTTGTGGCCCATGAATTAATTCCATACATCCCCGGAGTTGGTGTAATCATTTTAATTGCCATTTTAATAGTAATTGGTATGTTCACAACAGGATTCATCGGCGGTTTCTTCGTACGTTTAGGTGACTACATTGTTTCAAAGATGCCTTTAATTTCAAGCATTTATTCACTATTAAAACAACTCTTTGAAACCATTTTCTCCCAAAAATCAAAATCTTTCAAAGAAGCCGTATTATTGGAGTATCCTCGCAAAGGCATCTGGATAATCGGGTTCCTAGCTGGAGACACCACCGGAGAATTGGCGCATAAATTGCACAACAAAAAAATGTTAAGCATTTTTGTCCCCACAACACCCAACCCGACTTCCGGCTTTTTAATTATCGTACCGGCAGAAGATGTCATAAAACTAAAGATGAGCGTAGAAGACGCCTTAAAATATGTCGTATCCTGTGGCATTGTCGTACCGGAAGAAGAAAAGGAAACTTTTACACGTAAAGCACTTGACAAACATCCGCAATAGGTTTTTAATCACGCTGAAAGTGACATTTGATATATCACTTTGTGTGGATTTAACCTAACTTGTCCGACACCTGATAGGACTAAACAAGGAGAACTAAAATGAACAGGACTGCGGAATATGTGTCCCTAGGACACCCGGATAAAATTGCCGATTTTCTTTCAAGCTACCTTCTGGACGAATGTCTAAAACAAGATAAAAAAGTACGTTACGCCGTAGAAGTAATGGTCAAGAATAACAACATCATCTTCGGCGGAGAAATAAGCGGTAAAGTTAAAATCGGAAATTTAACCGATATAGCCAAACAAGCTCTGCGTGAAATCGGCTATGATGAAGAATACAGCCAAATTTGGCAAACAGACGCTATTGACATCAATCAGATAAAAGTAACCAATCTCATCAGTGCTCAATCAGAAGAAATAGGTCAAGGCATAGAAGCAAACGGTTGGGGCGATCAAGGGGTATTTGTAGGCTATGCAGAAAAGAGCCAAGGATTAATAAATCAAGAACTTTATTTGGCAAAAAAACTCAATCAAGCGCTTTATGAAAAAGCTCAAATTTCTAAAAATCTAGGCTTAGATATAAAAACCCAGATAACTATAAATGAAAAAGGTGAAATAGTGACCACCATTGCGGCAGTTCCGATGTTGAAACCGGAAGATTTAAGCCCTTATATAGTAGAAGTATTAGAACAAAAGCCACAAAATTTAATCATTAACGGCACAGGTTGCTATCGTTGTCATTCATCCATTGCTGATTGCGGCATAACCGGCAGAAAATTAGCATGCGATTTCTACTCCACTGCTTGCCCCGTTGGTGGCGGCTCTCCTTGGACGAAAGATCCGAGCAAAGCCGATTTAACCTTAAATTTATATGCACGTAAATTAGCAATACAATACCTTGAAGATAATGACGCATGCTATGTTTATTTATCTTCGTGCATCGGCAAATCGCAACTTCCGAGTGCTGTTATCAAAACAATCAAAGATGGTGAAGTAAAAATTGCGGATATCTGCCCGAATTGTGCACCGCAAACCGTGATTGAAGAGTTAAAACTAGCTCGCCCGATATATAAAGAACTATGTCGCAAAGGCTTAATGAGTTACTTTGATAACCAAGGAAATCCGACATTTTAAGGCTTTTGCTCATATAAAGGAAAATAACTCATCCAGAATTACAACAAAAAAAGGAGCGATAAAATCGCTCCTTTCTTTTAGTTCAGACTTAACTTCTATTTTTTAGAAGTCTTACCTGTGTTTGCATCGTCAGCATCATCTTTTTTAATCACCTTATTAAGAAGCTGCTGTCCCAATTCAGAACCGGCCAATGCTTCAAGCATAGACCCCAAATTCTGACCACCTTTAGCAGAGAAGAGTTCCATTACGGAATTAACCCCTTCGTTCAAATTTCCACCGGCGTTAGCGATAATCTTGATATCTGCATTACCCAAGTTCTTAGCCTGTTCAACACCGACTTCTTTGATAGCATCAACTTTTCTGATTTCAATCAAATACTGCTGATAGCCTTCATTATTACCGATTTCCTTAGCCAACATGATCTGTGGAGCCACTTCTGCATTACCAAGTTTTTCTTTAGCTGTAGCTTCAGCACTACCCTTCGCTTCAATACCTTCTGCTTCATTTTTAGCAGCAACCAAATTAGCTTCAGCTTCTTTAGTCATCTTCACATAAGCAGCCTGAGCATCGTGGGTTGCAGCTTTTTCATTCTGTTCAGCCACCAAAACCTTAGCTTCAGCCTCAATTCTTTGAGCTTCTTTCTGCTGTCCGGCAACAATAACGCCTGCTTCAGCTTCAATACGTTGCTTATCTTTGCCTGCATTAGCCTTGATAACAACTTCTTGCTTATCAATTTCAGCCTGACGCACAGTCTTAACTTGGATAACATCCATGTCTTTTTCCTGTGTAAGTTTCTTTTGCTCCGCAATCTCTTGCTTAGATTTTTCCTGAGCAATACCGACAGCTTTTTCTTGATCAGCAGTACGCTTACCAACCTCTTCAGCTTTTTCCTGTTCCTTAATAGCAATAGCCTTTTCAGCAGCAATCTCAGCTTCACGCGCAGCCTGATTATTCTTAGCCACTTCCTTACGAGATTCCATATCAATAAAAGATTTCTTCTTTTCCATGACATTGGAGATGACTTTTTCGCCACCTTTATCTCGAACATCCATAAGTTCAATACTCTTAACTGGCACAATACCCCACTCTTTAAGGTTTTCTTTTACCTCATCAGTAAACTTCTCACCATAAACAGAGCGTTGCACCATAATTTGATCCAAATTATCATTTGCCAAGATAGAACGCACGGCACTTTGCACAATATTGGTCAAATGTTCTTGAAGAGTATCAAGATCTTCTATACGAGAAGCTGCTTGACGATAATCAGCAATACGGAAAAAGGCAGTCACGTCCACCACAAACGGCAGCTTATCCTTGTCGTACGCCTCATAATCTTCCAGCTTAACCGAGAAGTTAGAAAGAGGAAGAACCTGCACTTCAACACCCCAAATCGGCATCCAAATCGGAATTTTGTAATAAACGTTACCAGCCGTTTGATCTTTACTGAGGTCTTCATTTGGCTGTCCATAGATGTCTGTCGATTTAGTACGCCTTACAACATGAACTTCGGAAGGTTTTACCACTCGTCTTAAAGACAAAATCCATCTAACGATGAATAATACAATCACTACCGCAATGGCTAAGCCAATCCACGGTAAATAAGTCATAAACTCATTCATAAAAATTTAAATTTAATTTAGTGAAACAATAATTTTATTTGTCGGCAACAGATATACAAAACAAAATTAACTTTGTCAAGTGTTTGTCAAAAAAATATTCTTAACAACACAAACCTCTTTTCCCCCGATAAAATTCATCTAAGTCTTTTAAAAATTTTAAAAAATTTGCATTTTTTTAGCCTTTACCTATTGCTTAGCAAAAAAGCGCTCCCTATATAAGGTAACAGAAAGATTTTATAAACGTAATTAAAGGATTTAAGAGATGAGCAATAAAGTATTAGGTATTGACTTAGGTACAACAAACTCCTGCTTTGCGATTATGGAAGGCGGCGAGCCAAAAGTACTGGAGAATTCCGAAGGTGCAAGAACCACACCGTCTATGGTTGCTTTTACAGATACAGAAACCTTAGTTGGTTATCCTGCAAAACGTCAGGCTGTAACCAATCCGGAAAACACATTATTTGCAATTAAACGTTTAATTGGTCGTCGTTATGACTCTCCTGAAGTTGCAAAGGATAAGCAACTCGTTCCATTCAAAATTGTTGAAGGCGACAATGGTGACGCATGGGTTGAAGTTAAAGGCAAAAAATATGCTCCTTCACAAATTTCTGCTATCGTCTTGCAAAAGATTAAGGAATACGCAGAAAGCTATCTTGGCGAAAAGATAGAAAAAGCTGTTATCACAGTACCGGCATACTTTAATGACTCACAACGCCAAGCAACAAAAGACGCTGGTAAGATTGCCGGACTTGATGTATTGCGTATCATCAACGAACCGACAGCAGCAGCATTGGCTTATGGTATGGATAAAAAAGCTTCCGGCACAATCGCTGTTTACGACCTTGGTGGTGGTACATTTGATATTTCAATTTTGGAAATCGGAGACGGCGTATTTGAAGTTAAATCTACAAATGGTGATACCTTCTTGGGTGGTGAAGACTTCGACCAACGTTTGGTAAATTATTTGGCAGATGAATTCAAAAAAGAAAACAACATTGATTTGAAAGCAGATCGTCTTGCTTTACAACGTTTGAAAGAAGCTGCTGAAAAAGCTAAGATTGAATTGTCTTCAACAACCCAAACTGAAGTCAACTTGCCGTTTATCACTGCAGACATGAGCACCGGTACACCAATTCCAAAGCACTTAAATATGAAATTAACCCGTGCCAAATTGGAATCAATTGTTGAAGATTTAATCGAAAGAACAGTTGAACCTTGTAAAAAAGCTATGGCAGATGCAGGTGTTAAACCTTCCGATATCAGCGAAGTTATCTTGGTTGGTGGTATGACTCGTATGCCAAAAGTACAAGAAAAGGTAAAAGAGATCTTCGGTAAAGAACCACACAAAGGCGTTAACCCAGATGAAGTTGTTGCCGTTGGTGCATCAATTCAAGGTGGTGTATTGATGGGAGATGTCAAAGACGTATTGTTGTTGGATGTAACTCCGTTGTCTTTGGGTATTGAAACCTTAGGAGGTGTATTTACACGTTTGATTGATAGAAACACAACTATTCCGACCCGCAAATCACAAGTTTTCTCAACTGCGGAAGATGGTCAAACAGCTGTTACAATTCGTGTATTCCAAGGTGAACGTGAAATGGCTGCCGACAATAAATTGCTTGGTCAATTTGATTTAGTAGGTATTCCTCCTGCACCACGCGGTATGCCACAAATTGAAGTAACATTTGATATCGACGCGAACGGTATCGTAAATGTTTCTGCAAAAGATAAGGCTACAAACAAAGAGCAAGCCATTCGTATTCAAGCATCCGGTGGCTTATCAGATGCCGATATTGAAAAGATGGTAAAAGATGCAGAAGCTAACGCCGAAGCAGATAAGAAGAAGAAGGAATTGATTGAAGCTAAGAACCAAGCTGAAGGATTAATTCACACCACAGAAAAAACCTTGAAAGAAAATTCAGACAAGATTTCTTCTGCTGATAAAGATGCAATTGAATCAGCTATTACCGCATTAAAAGGCGTAATGGAAAGTGACGATGTTGCAGCTATTAAAGAAAAATCCGATGCTTTAATGCAAGCTTCTTTAAAACTCGGTGAAGCTATGTACAAAGCTCAAGGAGCTGCTGCTGGCGCTGCCGGAGCACAAGGCGCAGAACAAGGTGCACCGGAAGCAGAAGCAAAGAAAGATGATAACGTTGTTGATGCAGACTTTGAAGAAGTTAAATAATCAACATCAACTATCAAAAAAAAACGCAGGCATAAAAACCTGCGTTTTTTTTATAATATTGCGAACTAATAAATAACAAACTTGCAAAATGTAATTATACACAATACATCTATCTTATTAAACCAATCATCCTTATTAGGAAATTACTCCACTTTATTCAATTTAGCAAATTCTTTCTTTTGCTCATCAGTTAAGATATTCCAAAACTCCTCAAAATAGCGTTTTTCAATTTCCATAATCCGATTACGTCCGCTTTCAACTTCTTCCCAAATAGGCTGAACTTCTGCTTGAAGATTATCCTTTAATTCAATCAATTTCTTATTCTGTTCATCTGTCAATTTAAGACTATCCGACGTAATATCTGCCGCAAAAACATTAGAAGCCGCACAAACCAACAAAGCTGTTAAAATTATTCTAAATTTCCCCATCAAAATTCTCCTATATCAATAAATTATATCCTATTTTAACAAGTCTCAGAAAAATCGCAACATCTAAAACAAAAACATACGCAGCTCCGTTTCTCATATTATAAACATCTCGATTTTAAACATTGCAAAAACAAAACTATAAGCTAGAATAAGCGCATCAAAAACTTAGGAGACTTATAATGAAAATTACAGTTATCGGAACAGGTTATGTTGGACTTCCCACAGGTGTAGGTCTGGCAGAACTTGGTAATGATGTTATATGTTTAGATATTGATGAGAAAAAAATCAATATGCTCAAATCAGGCAAAGTTACTATCTTTGAAGAAGGACTAGAAGATTTATTTCAAAAAAATACTGCAAATGGCAAAGTAACGTTCTCTACCTCATTTGCAAACAGCATTCCTAATGCAGATTTAGTCATTTTAGCCGTTGGTACTCCGCCCAACCCGATAACTAAAGAAGCCGATATGAAATATATCAAAGCTGCTGCAGAAGAATTAGCACACTATTTAAGCGGATACACGGTCATCGCCATAAAATCGACTGTACCAGTTAATACTGGCAATGCCGTTGAAGACATCATTCGTAGAACTAACCCTACAGCTGATTTTGATGTTATATCTTTACCTGAATTTTTGCGTGAAGGTTTTGCTGTACATGACTTCTTCAATCCAGACAGAATTATTGTTGGTGCTAACTCGGAACGTGCCAAAGATGTCATCCGTACATTATATGAACCTTTCAAAGATAAATGCACAATTTTATACGTTTCCCGCCAATCTTCAGAAACTATAAAATATGCATCAAATGCCTTTTTAGCTATGAAGATTCAATACATCAATGAAATGGCAGACTTCTGCGAAACATCTGGAGCCGATATTTATGAAGTAGCTAAAGGTATGGGATTAGACTCTCGTATTGGAGCCAAATTCTTAGTGCCTGGTCCTGGATATGGCGGCTTCTGTTTCCCAAAAGACACCAATGCCATGGCCTACATGGGAAAATTTAATGGTGTAGACTTATCTTTAATCGAAACAACAATTAAAGGTAACGAACGCCGTAAAATTAATATGGCCAAACGTATCCTAGACATGGTTTCAGACAAGAAAAATCCGACGATTGCTGTTCTAGGAAGTGCTTTCAAAGGTGGAACAGACGATTGCCGTGAATCTCCGGCTTTACAAATTATCGAAATTATGTTGGCACACGATGTAAATATTCGCTTATATGACCCACAAGCAATGCCAAATACAAAAGTAATTTTAGGCAATATGATTACATATTGCAATTCTGCATATGAAGCCATTGGCGGTGCTGATGCCCTTGCTGTTTTAACCGACTGGGCTGAATTTAAAGAATTGGATTTAGAGAAAATCAAAATGCTATTAACAAAACCACAAATAGCAGACTACCGCAATACATTTGATTGCAAAAAAGCAAAAGAGCTCGGCTTTGAAATAATAAGTTTAGGCAGAAAGCTTTAAATAAAACAATAAAATAGACCCCGTACAAAATGCGGGGTTTATTTTATTATATAATAAAGACCTCTAAAAAGAAACCCACTTTAGCATTTTCAAACTAATATGCTTCATTAATAAGTTTCAATTCATCATCAGACATCAACACAGGATCCTTACCATGATTTAGACTATAACCTTTAATAGCCTCATCTTTATTAAATAAGACTTTTGCCATTAAAGTACCATCCGGATTATACGCATCTAACATACCATGTTTTTTACCTTTTTCATAAGAAACTTCCCCCATAAGCTCACCAGTTGGATAATAACGCTTTACTTTCCCTTCTTTTCTATTTTTAACATAAGGAATTTCGTAAGATAAATTTCCTTCCTCATCATAAACAAGCGTCAATCCTTCCAACACACCATTGGTATAATTAGCCGTAGACTTAACCTTACCTGAATCATAAAATTCCTTATATTCACCGCTCAAGACATCTTTAGCAAAGTTACTTTCAGAAACAAGCTTTCCATCTTCATCAAAATTCTTCTGAAGCCCATCTTTCTTACCATCTTTATAAAAAGCCTCTACAGACAACTTACCACTTTCATCATAAAACTTCGCCACACCGTTCGCAACGGCATTAACATAAGTCATCTCCATTTTAAGTTTAGAGGATTCATAATACTCGCGTCCAACACCATTAACAATTCCATTAACATAAGGCATTTCCGTCTTAATTTTTCCATCTTCAAAATATTCTGTTTCTACCCCGTTTTTAACATCATTTTTATATTCTACAGATAATTTAACCGCACCGTTCGGAAAATAAGCACGAGCCAAACCATCCCGAATATTATTTTTATAATTGACGGTTAAATTAAGAACACCATCTTCTGTATAAAAAGTCCCTTCCCCCTCAATAACATCATCTTTATAAGGAATAACAGCTGCTAAACCGCCACTCTCAAAATAATTTTGCATATCACCGTTTTTTTTGCCTAAATCATAGCTCATGCGAGATTTAACGCGTCCACTCTTATAATAAATCGTCCGCTCTCCCACAATAACATCTCCGCTATAGCGCAGTTTCTCAGCAACGCTGCCATCATAAAAATAAACAGTAGCATCTCCTTCTTTTTGACCATCTGTATAATTATAGAGTTCCTTTAGATTACCATCTTCATAATAAGACTTAGCCGTACCATTTCTTACATCAGCATCGTAGGATATTCTATCTTTAACTTGACCATTTTTATAAAACGTCCGCATCACGCCATTAACTTTACCACCGCGGTAAGGAACTTTTTCTTTAAGATTACCATCTTCATAATAAACTAAAGCCACGCCCTCCAATTTTCCATTAATAAAAGGCATATCGGCTTCTTTTATTCCGCGTTCATTATAAAGAGTTCCGACCCCATTTAACATACCGTCAACATAAGGCATCAAACTTTTTCTGATATTATTTTCATAAAAGAGCTCATAATTACCCGTAACTGGATCTCCGTTAATATCATACAAGACACCATTAACCATACGAGTATCATCTTCTTTATAAGTATACGTAGCCCAAGCAGTATGAAAGTTAACTCCCATACACACCAAAAGCAAACAGCAAAAACGAAAAGACATAAGAGCTCCTAACTTATATATCAATTAACATAATATAAAAGTAAACTACATCTGGTTATATAATCAAGTAAAAAGATAGTTTTACCACATCATATGCACACAAACAAAAAATCCCCCAGCAAGGGGATTTTTTCGGATAACATCAGTAATTTATTTATTCTCATTTAGCAAAAATTTAAAAACGAAAACTAAAACAAGAACAAAAGCAATACCAAAACGCACAATGCCTAACGTCGCAGAATCAAGTATTAAATCCAATGCAAAAACTAAAAACTCCACACCGGCAACAGTAACAGCACTCAAACGCATCAAAGATGATGTACTAATTAACTCCTTCTTTTTCAATATCTTTAAAATCAAAGACATAAACAAAACAACAAAACCGGTTTTAACTAAATATGTAACAAAGAAAAAGATTAACAAAACTAAAACCACAATAGCAGAAACAGCACCAACAGCATTATCAACTATTTCCGGAAAATTTTCTTTAGTGAATTCCCCATCTTGAAATTGAATACGTTTAATTTGATTTGGAGATGATAAATAAACAACATCTTTGGTAATAAAAATCCCCAATTCATTCATAGCCGGCGCTTTAGCATCAGTTCTGGTATCCAAAACAACTGAAAACAAATCTTCAGGCTTACCTTGTTGTCCTAAATCAATATCAACTTTTTTATAAGTATCAACAGGTTGCACAACTTGACCATCCTTAACCGTCAACGGCAAAAATTCATTAGCCACCAACATAATTTCCGGCTTCACTTCAGAATACGAATTTCTAAGAGAAATGGCCAACATCATGGTAATCAATACAGCTGCGGCTAATAAAAAGAGCGCACCAATTCCTTTACCCTGTTTAATATATAAAATAAATTTTTCCATATTTTCCTCTCACTTAAAACTTATATTGCACACCGGCATCAATCAAAAGACTTTTATCATTAGAAGTTTCTTTTTCAATATTTCCGTAAAGTGTAATATCTTTATAATTATAATTAACTCTAGCAGACAAAACAGCTCTACCGTCATCTGACTTATGTGCTAATTTATATTTATCGTCAAATGCGGATACAGAAGCATCAAAGCCGTCATCTGGATCAAGAAATTCGACATAATAAACACCACCAATCTGAACCGTCAAATGGCTATCATTAGAAAAGTCAAGTTTTTTAGCCAAATAAGCACCAATTCCACCTTCTAAAGATAAATCATTTTGGCTATCTGTATGAATAGCTCCTTCATCGTTCCCCTCATCATAACCATCGCTATAAACGCCAAACAAATTTAATTCAGCTAATGGGCTAAATGTAACACCGCCACCCAAACTCAAGTCATAGCGAACTTCATTACTCAATCCATATTGATATTCATTAATATCTGCGGAATATTTCTGCAAATCAGTTATACGATCATAAGAGCCATCAACATAACCCAAGTACAATTTAGAGTACCATTGTGCACCATTTTTAAAATCATATCCAACTGGAGCCCATACACCAAAAATATTGGCATCACGTTTAGAACCATTATCATAATCGCTATTAAGCTTAGCAATACTAGCCCCTAAACCATAGGTAACACCATTATCGTTTTTATTTTTCATCATACCATAAGCAACATGAGCCTGACCATCGGTTCCCATAAGTGTACCGTCAGCATCTGTTGAAATATCAATATATTTATATCCGCCAATATAATTTTGATTAGGTTGATTAAATAAATTATCATTAAATTGTTGACTTAAATTATGATAAAGTAAAGCATCCTCACGACGGAAATTTGGTAACATATCCGTTCCTAAAAGATTTGCAGCTTTCTGATTAAGAGTATCTTTATCGCCTGCGGTTTTCAAACTATCAAAAATCTTACTTCCATTTTCACCAACATAATTGTTTTCAAGATAATTAGAAATATTACCATCATCAATTATATCATTAAAATTCTGACGTGTCATAACAACGTCATATCCATCATTTTCATTTTTCTGAGAACTAGCTTCAAACATAGCCGATTTAGAATTTAAGTTTAAATCTTCGACATTTTCTGCTTGCAAAGAACCTGTTAACACATACTTATCTTTAAAATCCCCCAAAACAGTTTTTTCAGAAACACTCATATCACCTGTTAAACTATCCGCAAAAAAGCGTCCGCCTTGACTTAAAATAACTTCCCCACCTAAATCATTTAAGTTCACAGAAGCTCTCTCTGTTCCATCACCATAAATATCAATGGCATCGCCATTTTCTTGAATAGAAGCATCAGACGAACCATTAAAAATAACCGTTCCGCTATTTTCAAGCGTTCCGCCTGCTTCCAAATAAATACCCGTTCCTTTTTCAGCACCGGTAACTGTAATAGTACCGGTATTTGTAACATATGAACCACTTTCCGCATAAATACCATAAGCAGTACCACCTTTTTCACCATCGGGATTATAGGTCTGCCCAGTTTCTTCATCTTCATAAGCTTCACGATAAATATCAATCGTACCGCTATTTATAATATTTGAGTTAGCCCCACCATAAATACCAACAGCCGTACCACTACCTAAATTATTAATATTGATTTCGCCTGAATTTTCAATATAACTTCCTTGCCCGCCTCGTAATCCGGTTGTTACGCCATCTCCGGTGTTAACCAAATTAACAATAGACGTTTCCCCACGATTAGAAACTGTTTGTCCTTCTCCATAAGAATACAAACCGAAAACATTACCATTTCCTACATTAAGCACATTAATAATTCCGCTGGCAATACCCTCATCAGAATAGCCATATTTATCATCATATTCACGCTGCTGATAAACATTATGGACATTACCTTTAGCATACAATGCATACACATCACCATCACCATGGTTAACAATATTTGAAACTTGAGCAACCTGCCCTGAACTAAATCCAGCAGGAATTTTATTTCCATCTTCATCTAAAACATATTCCCAGCTATTCGTTTCAGGATTATATGCCGTCTCCCAAATCCAATTAGACTGAATTTTAGCGTTATAAGCATCTCCTCCGCTATAAATTCCATAAACATTACCATTACCGAGATGATTAATTCGCATTTCACCACTATTTATCTCATTATCTTGAGCAAAAACATTAGCAACAGAAGCTTGCAATCCTGCATAAATTCCATAAACAGATGCGTTACTATTTTGAGAAGGAGAATAAGTCTGTCCGGTAACACTATCCTGATAACTTTGACTATAAATATTAATTAAACCGCCATTACGAATATCCGCGCCGTCAGAACCATAAATTCCATATACAGCCCCATTACCCAAGTTATTAATATTTATATCACCGGAATTTTCAATATAAGCATCTTTTCCACCATACAAACCAGCAGTTACCCCATTACCGGCATTAACAATACTAATAACCGAATGAGCCCCTTCATTAGTGATATTACCTATATTTGCAGATGTACCATCATTTCCCCCCAGAGTGTACATACCATAAACATCGCCATTTCCCAAATTAACAATATTTATCAATCCATCAGCAACACCAATCGGCTTTCCATCCTCATCAACACCTCCTTGATGAATTGCATTCTGAAGTTCAACACCACCATGCATACCATAAACATTACCATTTCCGGTATTATGAATATTAATTATACCCGTAGCAGTAGTAGCTCCTTCTGTCGGTCCCGCTCCGTCCCAATAAACTGCGGAATTATAAGCAAACCAATTACGTAATGTTCCCCCCTCTTCAGGTTGTCCTACTTCTGGAATACCGTCTGGACTAACCGCCATTCCGTAAATATCACCATCACCTGAGCTATATAAATTGATACTACCTTTTACATCTCCCCCACCATCATAAGAAAGCGAATTAGTAGCATTAGTATAACCACTCAACCCATAAATATCACCATCACTATGAATAGTAATATTACCTTCAGCTTTACTTCCCGCAAAATTGGTTCTCGCATTATAAGCACGAACATCGCCATAGACACCTATAACACTACCACCTCCCTGATTATTTATTTCAAGATTACCATAAGCAGTTCCACCAAATTGCCCTAAAGCCACATAAGCTTCTTTCAAAAAAGAAATATCATCAACATGAGAATAAATACCAAATACATTTCCCGTTCCCTGATTATTGATAACAATATTACCTGTACCTACATTTCCGTTATCTGCAACATCAGCATTTCTAATATTGCCAAAGCCATAAATACCATAAACGTTACCATTACCTTTATTATCTATATTAATATTCGCTTCTTTGTCGGGATATTCTGAATCTGAACGCAAGTTGTAAACATCTTCTTCTTCCGAATAAATACCATACACATCCTGATCATTATCATTATCAATATCAATATCATCAGCAACACAATTATTTCCTACCAAATGAGTATTTTCCGGACATTCGATATCAACACATTTAGAGCCATTCCATTTTTGCCCAGTCGGACAGGAAGTATCTACACATTCATTACCAACCAACTGAGTACCTTCCGGACATTTAATATCAACACATTGCGTTCCATCCCATTTCTGCCCTTCCGGACATACATTTCCCGAAGAACTGCCGCTACCGCTATCTGCTAATAAAGCAACCGCAGCTGCAGTTCCTGCTAAAGCAGTCCCTGCGATTAAATATTTTTTAGACGTATCGGAATCTGCCAAATTAGAAGCATAATTAGGATGCGAAGCAACAGCATCATATCTCTGAGCCAAATCTCGCACATAAGCCGGATTAACCTTTTGCATACACTCATGATTTTCATCAGCGCCTAAATTGCGTAGACGGCTATATGCCGGATAATCATTATAAGCAGCCGCATAACATAACGCCGTATAGCCATTTGGAGAAAGGGAATCAATCTTATAACCTTTTTTCAGATAATTTTTAATAGCAATGATATTTGCTTGCTTTGCATTTTGATATGCAAAACCGGCAAATGAGATAGCTTTCGCCTCATTAACTGCACCCAAAAGGAATAAAAACAAAATATTAATGCCAAAAATACGTTTAAGCAGTTCCATTTCAAATATCCTAAAAAACACCTGTTGTGTATTAGGATAACAGACAATAATTAAAATTAAGTTTATACAAACAAAAACAGCCGGAAAAAATCCGGCTGTCAAATAAGCAATAAAAAATTAGAAGCCCATAGCTCCGGCACCGCCAGGCATTCCACCATGACCGCCGCAACTACATTCTTTTGGTTCAGGAAGTTCTGTAACCATAGCTTCTGTTGTAATCAACAAACTAGCAACAGATGCAGCATCTTGTAAAGCAGTTCTAACCACTTTCGTCGGATCTACAATACCTGCTTTAATCAAATCTGTATATTCACCGGTTGCGGCATTATAACCATAGTTATAATCAGTGCTTTCAAGCAATTTACCAGCAACAACAGCTCCGTCAACACCTGCGTTTTCAGCAATTTGACGAATTGGAGCCTGCAATGCACGACGAATAATGTCAACACCTACATGTTGATCTTGGTTAGCAGGTTTAACTTTATCCAAAGCCTTTGTAGCATACAACAAAGCAGTACCACCACCAGCAACAACGCCTTCTTTAACAGCAGCACGAGTTGCATTCAAAGCATCATCAATACGGTCTTTCTTTTCTTTAACTTCAACTTCGGAAGAACCGCCGACTTTCAAAACTGCAACACCACCAGAAAGTTTACCCAAACGTTCTTGCAATTTTTCACGGTCATAATCAGAAGTTGTCTTTTCAATTTCTCTCTTAATCTGAGCTTTACGAGCTTCGATAGCTTCTTTATCGCCGCTACCATCAATAATTGTTGTATCATCTTTAGTAATAACAACGCGTTTAGCAGTACCAAGCATATCAACCGTTGTATTTTCAAGTTTCATGCCCAATTCTTCAGAAATAACCTGACCACCGGTCAAAACAGCCAAGTCTTGCAAGATAGCTTTTCTTCTATCGCCAAAGCCAGGAGCTTTAACTGCACAAACTTTTAAGCCGCTTCTGATACGGTTAACCACCAAAGTAGCCAAAGCTTCACCATCAATATCTTCTGCAACGATGAGCAAAGCACGACCGGATTGCAAAACAGCTTCCAAAACCGGCAAAATAGCTTGTAAGTTAGAAATTTTCTGGTCATAAAGTAAAACATATGGAGCATCGTATTCAACTGTCATTTTATCAGCATCTGTTACAAAGTATGGAGACAAATAACCTCTATCAAACTGCATACCTTCAACAACGCTCAATTCTGTTTCAAGACCTTTAGCATCTTCAACAGTAATAACACCATCATTGCCAACTTTTTCCATAGCTTGAGCCAAATAATCACCGATGCTTGTATCACCGTTAGCAGAGATTGTACCAACCTGAGCAATTTCTGCAGAAGATTTAACTTCTTTAGAACGAGATTTAACATCTTCAACAACAGCTTCAACAGCCATATCAATACCGCGTTTCAAATCCATCGGGTTCATACCTGCGGCAACAGCCTTGCAACCTTCTTTAATAATAGCTTCAGCCAAAACGGTAGCCGTAGTTGTACCATCACCGGCTTTATCAGCTGTTTTCTGAGCAACTTCTTTAACCAATTGAGCGCCCATGTTTTCAAACTTATCATTCAAAACAACTTCTTTGGCAACAGAAACACCGTCTTTAGTAATTTTCGGAGCACCGTAAGACTTATCCAACATAACATTGCGCCCTTTAGGACCCAAAGTAACCTTTACGGTTTTGGCCAAAATTTCCACGCCTTTAAGCATTTTAGCTCTGGCATCAGTACCAAATTTAATATCTTTCGCAGCCATAATACAAAATCCTTTCTAATTATCTTTCCACAACAGCCAAAATATCGCCCTCTTTGATAATCAAATGAGGTTCGCCGTCAATTTTAACTTCAGTTCCAGACCATTTGCTAAACAAAATATGGTCTCCCACTTTAACGCTCATCGGCAAAATTTTTCCATCAGGAGTTCTTGGCCCTTCACCGGCAGCAATAACAACTCCCTCGCTGGGCTTTTCTTTCGCTGTATCGGGCAGGATAATACCACCTGCAGTTTTATTTTCTTCTTCAACGCGTTTGATTAAAACGTTTTCGCGTAAAGGCTTTACTTGCATTTAAAATACTCCCATAAAATAGGTTACACTAAAACTAATAGGTTAGTTAGTGTTTCGATTTTACAAAATCAAGCCTTTCAGAAAGATTTTATCATTTTTTTATATTTTTAAAGAGCGCATCAAACATTTCTGCAATTTTAACATTAGAAAAGTTCTTCAATGTAATATCACGAGCTTTCTGAGCCATCGCTGCGCGTTCTTCAGGATGAGCCAAATAATACTCTAACTTTTCTTTAAATTCATAATAGTCTTTATAAGTTGCCACACTATCACCATAAACTTCTTCAATCTCAGGCAAATAATCCGTTAAGATAAATCCCCCCGATGCAGTCACATCAAAAATACGATTGGAAATAAATCCATAATAACTCATATCCTCTCGATGATCGTTAAGCACCACATCGGCACTCGCATAATAACGATACAAATCATTATTCTCAATAAAATTTCCCTTCAAGACATCCGGTTGCAAACTCTTTTCCCAAAATTTACCAAACACACTTAAATTTGCCCCCGCTAAAACGGCATAATCTACACTTTTACGCCCAAACCCTGTATGATCAGAACCGACAAATAGCACAGTATAAGCTTTATCCATTTCTTTAGCCGTCGGTTTAAATCTATCCGGATTAGTAAATTGTGGAATATAAGCAGATATCACACCAGCCGGAGTTACTACATCTTTAATAAACTTTTTAGAAGCACAAGCCACCACATCAACTTCATTCAATATCTCGGGATGTAATCCTTCTACATAATAGAGATAGAGAACACGTTTACGCCCGTCATCTTTATCTTCAGCATCCGGCAAATGCTCAAAATTATAATATCCTTTAAAGTAAATCACATTGCCAATATTACCAAGCTTTAAGTCTTCATAGTTTTCACGAAACCTATATTCAACTTGATAGCCTAATTTTTGCAAAGCTTGTTTTAAATCTTCCGCCAAGAAAAAATCCCCGTCTTTTTGATAATAATAAGGAGAAGAAGCTCGTTCGGAAGATGGCAAAACTATCGCAATTTTAGAATAATCCAAGCGATTAAAAAACAAAAAAGCTCCTACGAACATTAAAACTAAAACAACCAAACCGGCAATTTTCTTCATCAAACAGCTCCTTTTATTTTTTACTTGACAAAAATATTTTTTTGACTATTATACACACATCACAAATTTTTAAGGCTATTTATTATGGATATTAGAACGCTTATATTAAAAAATCTTAAAAAATGTAAAAAACTGTTTATCCTTTTTTGCATTACCTTCATCTTGACCTGCATCATTTTACCGCTAGAAACATGGCTCATCAGCCGTCTTGTCGGTTGCTTTGAAATAAAAAACACAACCGAAGCGCTTAATCAATGTTTCACAATTTTACTGATATTAGTCGGATATTACCTTATCCGCGCCCTCATAAACGGCTACTACGCCACATACATAAAAGAGGCTTTTTCCCAAACATTTTTAAGTCACTTAGTAACAGACATCTTCACCAAAATTCATGCTCATTCCATTCGTTACTTTGATGATGAAATGAGCGGTCGCGTATCATCAGCGCTAACAGGATTATGCCAGAGTTTAACCAATTTATTCACCGATACTTGCTTTTTACTCATTCGTCCAATAGGAATTTTAATCGTATCCTATACCATCATTGCCACCTTTAGTCCGTCACTAAGCACCCTGTTATTTGCGATAAACATTCCATATTTTTTCGCCATATATAAAGTAAACAGCCACTTTTTTGATTTAGGCCGAAATCGTGTAAATTATGAAAATATAGCCAGAGGCATTTTAGTAGACAGCATCGCCAATGCTAATTTAGTCAAATACAGCGGTTCATTTTTCAGCGAACAACTTTATTTCTACAAAAACTTAAAACAAGCCCTTGTACGCATAGCCGAACAAGGACGCTATCAGATTATCTCCCGTTTCGCCTTTCATGCAATAGATACCGTCTTTTTGACCTCTGGAATATTTTTAATCTTATATTTTGCTCAAAAAGATAATATCGCTTTGGATAATTTATTTTACGTTTACACCACCTTGGTCAATCTGATTATCGCCACCATGGGCATAAACAACTACTGCCAATTTATCTCTGACCAATTAGGCGGAATTCGTGCCAATTTCTCAACACTAAACCAACCCATTGATATCAAAGAAAAAGAAGACGCTATAAACATACGCCCCACCAAAGCAGAAATAACCTTCAAAGATGTAAATTTTTCTTACATCAAAGGTAAACCGATATTTGAAAACCTAAATCTGCATATTAAAGCCGGAGAAAAGATTGGAATAGTCGGACATTCCGGCTCAGGAAAATCCACCTTGATTAACTTATTACTTCGCGCTTATGATGTAGATAGTGGAGAAATATTGCTAAACAAAACTAACATCAAAGATTTAACTTTCCGCTCTCATCATAAAAACATTGCCGTTATCTCACAAGATACCGCCTTGTTTAACCGCAGTATCTTAGAAAATTTGCGTATAACCAATTCACAAGCGAGCGAAGAGCAAATCCGCCAAGCCGCTCAATTAGCGCAAATAGATAAAACCATTATGAATTTACCACACGGATACAATAGCGTCGTCGGTGAAAGAGGAACAATGCTTTCCGGTGGAGAAAGACAGCGTATAGCTATTGCCCGCGCTATTTTACAAAATGCTCCGATTTTAATTTTGGATGAAGCAACATCGGCCTTAGACAGTGAAGCGGAAATAATGATAGAAAAGGCATTACAAAATATCATCAAAGATAAAACCGTGATTGCCATCGCCCATAGACTTTCCACATTAAGAAGCATGGATAGAATAATCGTCTTAGAAAATGGCAAGATAATTGAAGAAGGTCCCATTGATGAACTGCTCAAAAACAAATCCGGCACATTCTATAAACTTTATCAGCTCCAAAACAATGGCTATCTTTCTTATGGAGAAGAAGCATGACCGCAATAAAATTTATTTTCCAATACTTAAGACAAATTAAATTGTACACCATTGCCACCTTTGGTTTATTTGGGCTCAGTCGTGTATTTATTTGGACAATTATTACATAGCATCGTTGTTCGGTTATATTGCCGAAAATCCAAAACAAATTATAACCGGCACCTCTTTAACCTACATTGCCATATACGCTGCCCTACATTTTAGCTCAAACATTTGCGACGGACTACGCACCATTTTTGAATTTCGCATGGATATTTTTCTAAAACGCCATATTTACATAGACGCATTCAAGCACACACACAAACACTCTTCTTCATATTTCACGGAAGAAATGTCCGGAAAAGTATCCAATAAAGTTATTCAACTTGTCCTTCAAACCATAAATCTCTGCTGGAGTTTTAAAGGTGTATTAGAAGCTGTCATTATCCCTTATCTCGTTGCCTTACCGGTATTATTCAGTGTTGACAAAGGCTTAGCTATGTCCATTATCTTTTTTTGCATAATAACAAGTTTCTTTAACTACTACCACTGCAAAAACCTAAAACCTATCTCCAAAGAAAACGCCCAATTAGAGTCGGAAGCAGCCGGAATTATCGTGGATAGCATTGCCAATGCCCGCTTAGTAAAAAATTGTGGCGCCGTATTACACGAAAAAGCTTATTTAGGCAAAACGTTGAAAAAAGTCGTCAGAAGTTATCTCAAAAAAGGGCACGAAACCGGCATATCCAACAGCTTTAATATCTTATCGCTGATGGTCTTACGCGTCATATCTCTATTGATTTTAGTTTACTTTTGGCATGCAAAAAATCTCAATATCAGCCAAGTTCTGATTGCCTTGACATACATTCATTTACTTTTATCGCCAATAGATAGAATAGGAGATTTCATTATCCGCTATCAACAAAACCTTGGCGCTTTGGAAGATGCCATAAATGTCATCTACAAACCGATAGAAGTAAATGACGCCCCCAACGCCAAACAATTAACAATAAACACCCCAAATATTTCCATAAAAAATATGAACTTTGCCTATGAAAACAAAGCCGCATTATTTGAAGATTTCAATTTAGAAATAAACGCAAACGAAAAAGTCGGTATTGTCGGATTATCCGGTTCAGGAAAATCTACTCTAATCAATTTAATTTTAAGAGCCTATGATATAAAAGGGGGAGAAATTAAGATTTCCGAACAAAACATCGCCGACGTAACACAAAGTTCGCTACGCCGTCACATAGCCCTCATTCCGCAAGAACCTAGCTTATTTAATCGCTCCATAATGAATAATATCCGTTTTTCAAACCCGAAAGCCTCCGATGAAGAAGTTTACAAAGCAGCCAAACTGGCTCAAATTCACGACACAATCTTAAAAATGCCTAAAGGGTATCAAAGTGTTGTCGGAGAAAGAGGCGTTAAGGTGTCAGGTGGCGAAAGACAAAGAATAGCCATAGCCTCGGCAATTTTAAAAGACACTCCGATTTTAATTTTAGATGAAGCAACTTCTGCCTTAGATAGTGAATCCGAAACCGCCATTCAAAAAGCTCTACAAAACATCATGAAAAACAAAACCGTTATCGCCATTGCCCACCGTCTATCGACTTTAAGAAACATGGATAGGATTGTTATTCTGGAACATGGGAAAATCGTCGAAAGTGGTGCACCTAAAGAATTGCTCAAAGATAAAAAAGGAAAATTTTACCATTTATTCAACTTGCAGTCAGACGGCTTTATCCAATCATAGCCAAGCATTCATCCCCTTTGATTAGCTTACTATCAAATCTCAGCTCCAGCACGATTTAATACAGCTGCCGGAGGATTAAGAGGTTGCCTTTGTTTCTTTTCGGGTAAAGGTTTACCCTCTTTGCGACGTTGGTTTTCAAGCGTTTTCTTACGAACTCCCACATAAGCGCGTTTATGCGCTTCCAAAAGCTTTCTTTTTTCCGCTCGCTCGATATCGCTCAAAACTTTACCGTTAGCTTCTTCATTAAGCACTGTTGCAGCCTCTTGCATAGGGTTAATACCATTAACGCTGGTTTGATAAAGTTTATTTTTATTTTTAATATCGTCTTTAGTTAAGACATTACGCAAAAATTCGCTAGTTTTAATCAAATCCATTGGTTTACCGTCTGCGGCGATTTCACCTTTTTCAATCACAACCACTCTATCGGAAAGGGCAACTTCCGTCGGATTATGTGTCACCATAATCACTGTTTTATCTTGCGCCATATCTTTAAGTGATTTCATAATTTTCAAGCTCAAATTCGGATCAAGACCAGTTGTCGGTTCATCCATAATCACAATTGGTTTATCGGTTAAGAAAACACGCGCCAAAGCTAAGCGTTGCCGCTGTCCGCCGGAAAGTTTAGAACCATCTTGTCCAATTTTATGCAAAAGTCCCTCATCAAACTTTTGAATATCGCTATTAAATCCGGCTTTTTCGCAAGCCTGCATAAGTTCGTCATCAGTTGCATCCGGCTTAAAATATTTAAGATTATACCCCACACTTTCATCAAAAAAGTGTACATTTTGATCCACAAACGCGATATGCGCATTAAGCTCATCATCGGATAATTCACGAATTTCTTTATCCCCAATAAATATTTGCCCCGATTGTGCATCATAATCATGCCGAATAAGACTCATCAACGTAGATTTACCATTACCTGATGTACCAACCACAGCCGTTAAACCACCTTTATCAAACTCAACACTTAAATCTTTAAGCACATTTTCGCCTCTTTTAATCTCGCCCTCTCTATCCATAGCCTCAACCAAGCTCATATCGGTAACATCTTTAATTTGCGGATAAGCAAAATTAACATTACGCACACTAATTTTTGTATCTTGTTCAGTTAGTTTTTCTTTACCCGTAACACGTTCAAGTTCTTTTGGTGTAATTAATTTTTTAGAAGCATCAATAAGTCTATGTGTTCCTGCCTGCATTTCGTTCCAAAATTCAGAAAGCATATTACCCGAGCTCATCATCTGCCATGAAGCCGAGCTAATCAGGGCAAACCGCCCAATATCTCCGGTTTTAACCACATCAGCAAAAGCCGCCGCCATAATCAAGCCTTCCATCCCGATATTGATAGCCATTCTCATTTTCAGATAAGCTTTACTCTTGGCGTATGTAATTTTTTGTGTAACTTTAGAAGCTTTATTTAAGCGATTTTCCATTTGTTTGGTTTCAGTATCAACCCTATTTGTATCCTGCACAAGTGGCGTATTTTTAATTGAATCACTATTTTCTTTAGAAATTTTCTGAGAAAAAGAGCGCATTTTACTATTGAGTTTACGATAAGCATTATTCATAAATCCACCAAACTCAGATGTGACAAAAGTAACACCCAAGACCCCCGAAGCCAACATTGGATCAACAGCAATCAAACTGGCTGAACTAATACCAAATACAATCACTTTAGACATACATTCAACCGATGTATTCAGCAAAGTATTTTTAGCCGAAACAATTTCTGACGTTAATCCCCCCAAAGAAGCCGGAGCATTATCTTTAAAATACGGACGTGGTTTATGAAGAATATCCTTATAAATTGAACTGGAAGCAGCATTAGCGTGAGTATCATTTAAAACAATCGTTGCCATCTTAGATTTAAAACGGCAAAAATCCCCTAATCTCTGCCGCGCCACATTAAGAGCCGCCGCCCCAAAAAATTTTGCCGTTGCCCCACTTGTACCGGTAACAATTCCAGGAAGTGAACCGAATAACAAATTCTGACAATATGGTAAAAGTCCCTGAAAAACAGACTCTCCCATTTTATAACCAACTGATTTTCTAAAATCTTTACCGGTTTTAGACCATGCTTCTTTAAACACTTCCCAAGATGTTTTAAGCGTTCCTTTTTCTTTAGATTTTTTTTCTGAAGCATCTATAACATCTTGTCCGATTTTCTGACCAGTAGATTTGAGTTCTTGTGTAGCTTTCCTTGCTTCGCTTGCTAAATTTTTAAGGCGTTCGCGTTCATATTCAGCAAAATTAGGAATTTTATTTGATTTTTTATCTTTCGTTTTCTCTTGAGCCATTTTCAAATCTCCCTAATATTTAGGCTTCCATTAAAAAAATTTTACCATAAAAACAAGTATAAAACAAGCATAAAAAAAGACCTCAAAAGGTCATCTGACAAAGAGCAGCTCGACAATCAACAAACAGCAAATATAAACAAAAACTGCTTTACCAATAAATCGGAGGTAAAGCAGTCAACCGCCCAACACCTCCATCAACAACTCTGGCACGAGCATTTTTATAACCATTTTGTTGAGTTCTTTCCTCAACAAAACACATTTCATTACCATCCCCGCGTTTAAATGTAGTATCTTTATATATAGAAGGTCGAATGGATTGATAATAAAACACACCACGCCCACGAAATTGTTTCACATCCAAAGCGTCAACTCTATCTAGCATTTCCCCTCCTAAAATTCTAAAAAAATTTGCGCATAAAGAGCAATATATACAAAAAATAGAAAAATGCAACAACTAATTTATAGTAAGACAAAAAAATATGGGATGACTCACGTCACCCCATATAATCGTTCTTTAGCTCCGCTCCCGAAGTTTAGCCTTCTGTTTCGTTATGATAAACATGAGAAACTTCAGGTTTTTCTATATACTCCTTCCACTGAAGGGTATATTTCTTCATCGGTGTCTGCAGTAATGCTTGATACTGCGCTTCCGTCAGCCCCCATTTGGCAGCATATTTGCCCACCAAATTATCAGGAAACGCACCATGATTCTGAAGTTTAACAGTTTCTCTATGTATGAGAACATTAAATGCCCTTTCAGACAATTGAAATTCCTCAACATAAAGCTCTTGATACTTCAAAGCGAAGTGCGGATCCATCAGCATCAGATAGATTTCCACTTCCGGCAACAGATGATATCCTACATTTTTGAAGATATCACTTTCTAAAGCAGCAATCTGAGCAGATACTTCTAGCTGATATTTTGCAAATTCCTGCAAATCCTCAGGAAGTTCGTGCATTTTTGCCAAAGGAAGACGATTGTCGGCAATTATAATACGCAAAGCACTTTTGATTAGCTCTTTATCCTCCCATGAAGAGAAAGGATATTGAGCAGCCAAAAGTACTGCATATTTGTTTTCCACCATTTCACGGTAGAGAACTTGCTCTCGCTTGTCATCGGCCAAACTTAGCAGACGAGAAACATCCGCCGGACAATTTGCCAACGCTATCAGTCTGTCTAGCAGCTGATTGTAAATTAGCTCAGACACCATTGGCTTAATTTCGCTCATTTTTGTTGCAATGAACTCATAAACCGCCGGCTCATTCATCCTATAATAGGCAATACTAAGCCAAGCATAGGCGTCATAGACTTCTTCTAACAAGCCATGCACGGACACTGAAGAAAGATCTTTGAAGGTCTCTTTCCCTTGTTCCAGGCTCTTCAATTTCGCCGGTAGCATTTTTGTGATATACGGCGCGAATTCCTTATATGAAGAAAAATTCGCTCTTACCTGAGCATAAAGCTCGGGGAAGAATACAGCCATATATGGCATCAAAAATGCAACATTCTCCTTCGCATCATAAGCGAATTGAAAGAAAAAGCGGAATTTTGCCTGCCCAAGTTCGCCAAGTCTTTGTGGAGGCATCTTACGAAGTTCCTCCAAAAACTTAGGTGCCCAAGATGCACGCTTTGACACTAATGCCTCTGCAAATGCCCAACGTGGACTATCCGGAGCGCAAACCTCGTTTAATTTAACACCCAAGATATCGCTGGCTTTCAAGCCATCAAACGCCGCCGGAGCCTTTTTAATCAGCTCAACCGCGTCCAAACCGAACTTGGACAGAAGCCTTAGAGCCACTTCTTGCGTCGGCGTGTAGAACTTCATTGCTTGCGCAATGATATCTACCCGACCTACTTTTACAAGAGCTGAAAACTCTTGCTCGGTTTTAATCTCCTGAATCAGGTCGTAGTGTTGCTGTAGCAACCTCTCGACTTTCGTCTTAAGAGACCAAACACGCGCTCGTATCTGGTCGGTGTCCAGCTCTAGTTTGTCAATTGCCCAAAGCTGTTTTGCCTCGCTCGGCAAAAACAACTCAGCGTGTTTGTTGGTTTTCTTGGTGAAATACTTTACCGCCAACTGCGGAAAAACTACTCTCATGATTGCAGCGAATAACTGCACAAAAATGTTTGTTTTCATGTTTAAAAAAATTTAAATAAACGAAAATACATTAAGAAGATTTTCCCCTTAACGGCTCACCAATTAAAGTCCAAAACCCAAATCACTCCCTAAAGCAGATACTCTAAAGAACGTTCAAATCTATAGAAACAATAATACGGTAAACAAGAAGATAATACCATATTTTTTGTCTAAGGTCAATACTATTCCATGAAAAAAGAAAGAAAACTAAGCAGTTTGCTTTAAGAATTTATCCAAATATTCTTGCCACTCATCAGCTCGCACTTCATCAAAAAATTCCCTTAAAAACGCAATCATAAACAAATGGCGTTTTTCCGCCTCCATTTTTCCGACTTTTGTCTGCATCGCACCTTTAAGTTTCAGCAATTTATCAAAAAAATGATTAATAGCATGATTAGTCGCCCGATTTTTATTCTGATACTGTTCAGGTGTCAAATTTTTATCCGGAAAAATCTGTTCATTAAAGAGCGGACGCTTTGTCGCTGCCGAATACATCACCGTGCGACAAACTCCGATTGCGCCAAGCGCATCCAATTTATCTGCATCAGATACAATCGCCTGCTCAATCATTTGGAAATGCGGATGACTACCCGATTTAGAAAACCCGATAGAACTAACAATATCCAATACTTTCTTGGCAAAATCTTCCTGAACTCCGATTTCAGATAAAAAACTCTTAGCCCGCGCGCCGTCAGAACCTAATTTGTAATCATCAACATCATGCAGAGCCACCGCCACACGCACAGCTTCCGCATCCGCCAGAGGTTCTGCTGCCAAAATCTTTTCGGCATTAGCCATCACTCGCAAGATATGCTCAAAATCATGTCCGGAATTATCGCCTTCATGACATTTTTTAGCAAATAACAATGCTTGTTCAACAATTCCGGACATTCCATTTCTCCTGATACTAAAACGATTTAGAAAATATTACGCAGCCTTTAAGCAATGCGCAATATATAATTCTCGTTTACTCAACACATCTTGTTTTGTCATTGCCGATTTCAAAAATTCCGAATGTGCCACCAAATGAAGCGGTTCCCCATCCGCAACAATGTGTTTATCTTGGATAATCAGTACCCTATCTGCCAAAGCAATTTCAGTCGGATTATGTGTAACGAGCAATACCGTTTTGTGCTTCGCCAATTCTTTAAGAGATTTCATAACTTGAAAGCTCAAGACTTGATCCAATCCGGTTGTCGGCTCATCCATAATCACAATCGGACGATTGGTTAATAAAGTTCGCGCCAAAGCCAATCTTTGCCTTTGACCACCGGAAAGTTTATTTCCGTTAATTCCGATTTTATAGTCAAGCCCTTCTTCAAACTTAGCAATATCTTTGGTTAATCCAACTGCGTCCAAAACCTCAGACAAGCGCTTTTCATCCGTTACATCACTCAAATAAGTAAGATTACGACGAATAGACGCATCAAAAAACTGCACACTTTGCCCAATAAAAGCAATATGTTTGTTAATTTCCTCATCAGGCAAATCACAAACATTCTGCCGTCCAATAAAGACTTTACCTTGTTGCACATCATAATCGTGCCGAATAAGCCGCATCAACGTCGATTTACCCTGTCCGGACGTTCCGGCAACAACAGTAACACCACCCGCTCGAATATCAAGCGATACATTCTCTAAAACTGTAGCACCGTATTTAATCTCCGTTAGATAGCCGACTTCTTCCATACGTTTAAGAGCCGGATATGCAAAACTAACATTTTCCAAGCGAATAAAATTATCCGACGCATTTAAATGATGATTACCCGTAACTCTTTCTAAAACTTTAGGAAGTTGCATACGTTTTCTTGTATCCGCAACCAAATTTTTATACTCGTCCACATTAAAATAAAAACGAAGAACCATCTGCCAACGCCCTTGCATTTGCATCGCCGCACCGGAGATTAAAGCCAATCGTCCGATATCACCGGTTTGAATAATATCCCGAATAGCCACATAGCAAACCGCAATAGCTAAAAGCGCATCCAACATCAGACGAATACTTTCTTCTCCCATTGAACGGTTAAAGATTTTTAATCGCAATTTAGCGGAACTACGCATAAGCCGATTATAAATATTCTTACTTTCTTTTTCCACCTTATTGGCACTTTGCACCAATGAAGCAAGAGTACTGATTTGTCCGTTTTCGCGATAAACTTTCGCTGAAAACAAACGAAACCGCTCATCAACTCTTCTAAAAAACTTATTATTATAAAGAGCAAATTCCATTGAAATAAATTGCAACAACAAAATAAACAACGCCAACTGCGGAACAATAGCAAACAAACTAGCCGTACAAACAATTAAAGAAATAAACTCTCTATAAGAAATGAACAATCTATCCAAAATAAAGCGTTTATACCTAAATATAGACTCAGCCATAGCAAGCAATCCCTCAACACCGTTAACATTAAATAAGGCTCTGGGTTTATGCAAAATTTCAACATAATTTTTCGCCCGCACAGAATTATCATATAAATCCATCATTTCATCCTGGATAAATCTGGAACGCGTAGAAAAAATTGATAATAAATAACCATTAAGTTCACTAAGCGCCATAAATAAAGAAAAAATAATAATAGCCCGAGTTGTTCCGTTCAAAAGTTCAGGAAGTTCCCCAATATAAAGCATCCTCAGATAAGGGATTATTCCGCTCAACAATCCGCATACAGCCATTGCTAACAACAGTTTTTTAAAAGGCTTAAATGCATATAATTTAAGTTCCGAAAAAATCTCCTTAATAACTTCCTTCACCGAAATATCGTAACTGTTTTTCTGTTCTACATTCCCCTTTCTTAATCCCCATAAAGACTTAATTCTTTGAAGTTCAAATTTTACAAAATTATACTTTTCAAGAAAAACTCTCTGTTCTTGCATAAAAAAGTCCTCCAAAATTTGATGAGAACTTGAAAATACACAAAAATAAAAAGCAAAATCAATAACTTATTTTAACAAAACCACAAATAAAAGACTTGACAAAAAAGTTTCATCTCTTTATAATAAAAGCATAAAGCAAGGGAGCGATATTTCGCCCCCTTTTTTTATTACTGACAGATATTTTTACTTCAAAATTTTCTGCAAATTAACCTCTAAAGCGCGATATCCGTTTTTTTCATAAAAAGCCAATGCCCGCTGATTAAACATAAAGACGCTGAGCTCCACCGCTTCAACACCTTTCGTTTGTAAAAAGCACTCTGCTGTTTGTAGCATTCTTCCTCCAATTCCATGGCTTCGCATAACTTCATCAATCCCGAAATTATAAATATAAGCAACTTTGGTATGCACATAACCATTGCGTGATTTTTCTTGAATAAGCAGACACATAAACCCGCAAATTTTATCACCGTCTACAGCCTTAAAGATAACGGCATTTTCATCTTTCAGCATATTTTGAATAATTCGCAAATGTTCTTCTTCGGGCGTCGGCTTAAAATAATCCGGCAATGTGTCATCATGCATTTTACCTACTTGATAAGAAAGGCGGGCAATATCTTCCGCATCTTTCGTATCTGCAACTAAAATATCAATATCCTTACTCATTCAAATTCCTCTACATCGTAAAAAAGGAGAGCAATCACTCACTCTCCTTCGTATAACACTATTTTCTTAAAGCATCAATCAATTTTTGCGGATTAACAATCATACCCACACCGGCACGATAATCTCCTGTTTCAAGAGAAAACTTCCAAAACTCCTCAGGTGTCAAATCATTTTTGATACACCTTGCCAATACAAACAATCCACATTCATAAGGCTTGAGATAAAACCCCGGAGCCGAAAATGCATAAGCATCTAGTCTATCATTTCTCGCCACTGTGCGACCACCAGCCGGAAAACATAATCTGTTTTTCCAAAATTCACTAACTTCTAAAGGAATTTTGGGAGCGTTAGGCATTGCTTCATACTCCATCGGATTATCTAAATCTCCGCTATAAGTACAATGTATCCGTCCTTCAGACCATGGTTTACCCTCAAACTTCAAATCACCACTGTTTACCCAAATATTTAAGTTCTTTGCCCGTTCAAGAGCTTTTTTCATCTCAGATACACCGTCATCCTGCTGAAAAACAGGGCTTGTAATTCCCCATAAAATGCAAACCGTATCAATACCGTTTTTCCCATTTTGCAAAAGTTCCTCATGAATATCGCAAATTTTCTGCAACGCTTGCGCATAATATCGCTGCGTCCGATGATTATTTTCCATCTGTTGCGCCGAAAAATAATAAACATCGGCAAACGGAGCCACGCCACAAGTTTTCCCCACAAGGGCAGACACCAACGCACCACCATTAGCACCATGTCCCAAATCATCTGAACAAATTCTCTCATAACCTTTCAAATTTTCATGATATTCCAAATGATCACTCAATAGAAAACCATCAATAACAGCCATCGCACGCCCCTGACCGACAAGATTTTGCCGATGCAAACGACGAATACCAAGCCCAGGATTTTTTCTTTGCTCCATAAATTTTTGCGGATTAAAGTTTTGAGGCAATTTAGCAACATCTTCCGGCCAACGTGTATACTCATCAAAAGACACAAACAACGGATTCATTTTTGATAAATCATAATCAGACAAATCAAATCTTTCTAATTGCAAAAAAGGAGACGAATAACCATTCGGTGATGTTTGAACAAAATTTTCTAAATCCACTCCCGCACGGCTTTTAATCAAACCAACTTCATAGCGCTCTACACGAGAATAAACATTCACTTTTCTTTCATCGCCATAAAGAGGCATAGCTAATGTTTGATTTTTAGATTTTATCAGCGCTTCGGCGAGTTGCCAATTTTCAGCTTTATTCAAAGTGTTCCAATTATCAAAACCATATTCTTTAGCCACCACATGTTGCATATTCATCAACGATAAATCTTTTTTATCACCAAAAACTTCTGCACATCTGGCAACCGCACTTTGTTCATTTTTCTGGAAATTTTTTAATAAAGATTTTGCTTCCACACGGAAGAATTCAAGATATTTACGCATACCAATTCCTTTCTGATAACTTACCACTTTGCCTGTCCGATGAGCAGAATAAGTCATCTCAAGAAATCTATGTAAAAAACAACAACGGCAACGAACCCTTTGGCGGACAATCCGAGCATTTGCCAAGCTCATACTCAGCTTATACCAAAAAACTTAAGCAAAGTCAAGCCTACACATATTTAAAAAATCAAACCAGTTCCAATTTAGTTAGCATAACTTTCAATAATCGTCTCAACCTGACTTTTAACTTCCCATGGATTATCCACCGCCGTAAACCGAACTTTAGCCGTTCCGGTTCCAGAAAACATCAACATTCCATACCCTAAGAGCCTACCCAATATTGATTGCTTAATTTCAACAGACTCAATCTTGCTAGTTTTCAGTTCCTGAGTTTTAACACTAATAATTCCCTTCTTAAAAATCACACGTTTATTTGTAAGCACCATTTCAATTGTAGCCAAACGTAAATAGTCATAAACAGCCCACAATACCACCGCACCAACAAAAATCTGAGCTTCTATACTTTGGCGCCATGTAGCATCAAACAACCAAAGCAAAACTAATAAAAAAGCCAGAAGACATAAAAACCAAGTAAACAAATAGTTTATCCAGTGCAGCCGAACTTTCCCTTTAATTTCTTCCCCTTGAGATAATGTACCTTCAACATATGACATTAGCGCCTCCTAAATTTGAACACTTTAAATATAAATCATCTCTCAAATTTATCAATCATTTTATCTCAAGACATCAAATAACTAAATTACTCATTTACCTAATATTTATGGATAACTTGTTCAAGAAAAGGAATTGTAACCTTTTCGACAATATCAGGATACCGATAAAAATCTCTTAAATGTTGCTTTAATTCCACTTGAATCACATTGGGTTTATTATAAATTTTTTGAAATCGTCCGGTCAATCCGCCTTTACCCATATAATGAGGATGATTCACCGCCACACGAAGCCCAAATTGATGTGCAATATTCACTATATCCTGCAAATACGGATAATTTTCACCCGAAAAATCCCCCGTACCAAGACAAATATCATATCCAATCTCTTGGTTAAATCCATGAATATCTAAAAAGTAATGTTCTCCGAGATTTTTTTGTACGACACTATCAGAAATCAACGCTTTAAACGGAGTAAATTTCGTGCGAATTAACGTTGATACATGATACTTTTCTCCCAGATATTGAACAAGAGCTCCGGTATACAAATCCGCCATTTTCTCTCTTTTAGCCACAAAACTACGCGTAGAGTGAGGCGCAGACAAAATCAATAAAGAAGAGCGATCAGTAAACTCAAAAATCTCTTCACACAATTCATCTCCGTGCGAATTATTCTGCATAAATCGTTCATTATATTTTTTGAGCAACACCTGCATTTCAGTCTCTGCCATCACTAAATTCCTATACAACCCAATATTTCTAAGCACACTTATATTATACAAAAGTTAATTACTTTAAAACTTACATAATAAAATACTAAATTACTAAAATATTATTGCGAATGTTTTCATTTTACATTAGAGAAAGACAAATGGGAATTTATTGAAACGTTTGACACTCAAATTGAAGGGCCAAATGAATACATGGAAATCACAAAGACACAACTAGAACTCCGCTATAATGAAATTAACTTATTTTGACAAGCATTCTACATAAAACATGTCATTTTTTTAAATCATAATAAGAACTAGAAAAACTTTTCATTGATTTTCTGATTAAGATTTTAGTACCATACACATAATATTTTACAATTATGTCTTACAATTTAAATTTTATGCCTTATGGAAACGATTTTATTATTTTTTGCAACACTGTTTATAATTCCGATTATTTTAACTCTGCTTTATAACGGATATATAAAATTTCTATTGTGGCGCTGTAAACTTATTTATGATGAAAAAGCCGGATATTGGGTTCTGCCTTTCTGGGCGTGGATTATCGGTTTCATCCAATTTATACGTTCAAAAAGGAAAGGTGCTGATTTTCTCTACCAGAAATCTATAGCTCTAAGAACATGGATCCTTTATCAATACTCAGATGGCGATTACATAAATCCCAGTATGGCAAACGATTGGGCTTTTGTAAAAATCTGCCAAATCTATTTTGCCCCCAAATCCGTTCAGCATTGTTAATTGGTACTATTTTCAGACTGTCTTTTAGGCAGTCTTTTTTTATGTTAAATGAAGGAACAGAAACCCAATTTTCCCATAACTATAGAAAAATCTCCTCGCCATGCAAGCACAAAATAAATTCATAGATGAAGCCATAAATAATTTTTATAAATCTTTATAGAAATTCATAAACGAATAAAACTTGCATATTATCCGTCTTCATTTCCTAATCACATATAGCCAGCTTCTCTCAATACAAAAAAGGCAAGGTAAATAAACCCTGCCTTTTTCTAAATAAAGTATGCGCTAAAATTAAGCGTTAACAGTAACTTTACCGCCAGCTTTTTCAACAGCTTCAACAGCTGCCTTAGAAGCTGAATCAACAGTAATGTTGATAGCTGCAGTCAAAGCACCTCTAGCCAACAAACGAATACCGTCCATTTCTTTAGAAACCAACTTAGAAGCCAACAAAGATTCTTTATTGATTTCAGCAGCATTCAATTTACCAGCATCAATTGCTTTTTGGATTGTATCCAAATTGATAACAGCAAAAGTCTTAGCAAACGGGTTTTTGAAACCACGTTTCGGCAATCTACGATAGATAGGCATCTGTCCACCTTCAAAACCGTGAACAGCAACACCTGAACGAGATTTTTGACCTTTCTGACCACGACCAGCAGTTTTACCTTTACCGCTTCCGATACCGCGACCAACGCGAATACGGTTTTTAGTAGCGCCTTCATTATCTCTTAATTCATTTAATTTCATTTTATTCACCTTTTACAAAAACTCAAAATAAAATCAAAAACACTTGCTACGGGCTAACCTCAACAGCTTGGGGCAGAGCGGTAAAAACCGCTCAACGCCCGACTGCAATTATTCTTCAACTTTAATGAGGTGAGCTACCTTATTAATCATACCTCTAACAGCTGGAGTATCTTCCAAAACAGAAGTTCTGCCAACTTTGTTTAAGCCCAAACCTTTCAAAGTAGCAATTTGCTCTTTGCCGTGGCCGATGGAACTTTTAACTTGAGTAACTTTAACAGTTTTTTTAGCAACCATGATTAAGCCTCCTCTTTTTCCATCTTAACGTTAGAAGTATTTTCGCGGCGACTTACGATATCACCAACTTTTTTACCACGTTTAGCAGCAACCATACGCGGACTGCTGATAGATTGAAGTGCAGCAAAAGTTGCTTTAATCATATTGTAAGGGTTATTAGAACCCAAAGATTTAGCAACAACGTCTTGTACACCCAAAACTTCAAATACAGCACGCATAGGACCACCGGCAATCACACCAGTACCAGCTGGAGCAGTTCTCAAAACAACCTTACCAGCACCAAAGCGACCAGCGATATCGTGGTGTAAAGTTCTGCCTTCACGCAAAGGAATGCGAACCATGTTCTTTTTAGCTTCATTAGTAGCTTTAACAATAGCTTCAGGAACTTCAGCTGCTTTACCGGAACCAAAGCCGATACGACCTTTTTGATCACCTACAACAACCAAAGCCGCAAAAGACATAGTACGACCACCTTTTACAGTTTTAGCTACACGGTTTACGAAAACGAGTTTCTCAACCAATTCTTCTTTTTTATCCGCCTTATTATGACGATCTAAAGATTGTGCCATGATAACCTCCTAAAATTTCAACCCGGCTTCACGGGCAGAATCTGCCAGAGCCTTCACGCGACCATGGTAAACATAACCGCCACGATCAAACACAACTTCGCTGACGCCATTTTTAACAGCGCGTTCAGCAACTACTTTACCAACATACTGAGCAGCTTCAATATTAGAAGATTTAGTAATATTGGCTCTTACTTCTTTATCCAAGGTAGAAGCAGAAGCAACTGTAGCACCTTTAGCGTCATCAATAACTTGCGCATAGATATGTTTTCCGCTACGAAATACAGACAATCTCATCTTTCCATTCGCAGCAGCTTTCAAAGCCGTTCTAACACGAGCTTTTCTTTTTTCATATAATTTCTTTGGTGTATTCATTGCTTTACATCCTATTTCTTCTTACCTTCTTTACGACGTACATATTCGCCATCAACACGGATACCTTTTCCTTTATAAGGTTCAGGTTTTCTGTATTTACGAATTTCAGCCGCAACCTGACCTACTAACTGTTTATCAACACCGCTAACTTTCAAAGTTGTAGGAGTTTCGCAAACAATAGTAATGCCATTTGGTGTTTCAAACGGAACATCGTGAGAAAAGCCCAATGTAAGAACTAATTTTCTACCTTCCATACGAGCCTTATAACCCACACCGTTCAACTCAATGCTCTTGCTGTAACCGGCACTTACACCTTTTACCAAAGAGTTAATTTGAGCTCTGGTTGTCCCCCAAAGAGTTCTAGCCGTACGGCTTTGAGAATGCGGAGTAACAACAATTTTGCCTTCCTTGAGTTCAACATTAACGTGAGAATCATCATAAGCAAAGCTTAATTCACCTAATTTTCCTTTAACGTTAACAACATTCCCATTAATGGATGCGCTAACACCTTCCGGGATAATTACAGGATATTTTCCAACTCTTGACATCCGCTATCTCCCTAGAAAACTTGGCACAAGATTTCGCCGCCAACATTAGCTTTTCTGGCTTCGTTATCGCTCATAACACCTTTCGGAGTAGAAACGATAGAGATACCGAGGCCATTATAAACTCTAGGCAGGTCTCTAACACTGGAATATACACGACGTCCCGGAGTGGAAACGCGATAAATTTCAGTAATTACACTTGTACCCTCATGATACTTTAATTGAATACGAAGTTCATCAACACCAGGACGAACGTTAGTTTTTTCATAACCAGCGATATATCCTTCTCTTTTCAAAACTTCCAATACATTTTCACGCAAGCGAGAAGCAGGTGATACAACATCACTTTTCTTCGCTCTTTGTGCGTTTCTAATGCGTGCGAGCATATCGCCCAAAGGATCAGTCATAGACATAATATCATCTCCTTACCAGCTTGATTTTACCAAACCAGGAATTTCACCAAAACTAGCCATTTGTCTTAATTCAACACGGCTAACACCGAACTTCCTGCTAACACTACGAGAACGACCAGTAATTCTGCAACGATTTCTAACTCTAACCTTTGAAGAGTTACGTGGTAATTCAGCCAACTTCAAAGTAGCCTGAAATCTATCTTCTTCAGGAGCATTTTTGTCATTGGCAATGGCCTTCAACTTGGAGCGAACGTTTGCGTATTTCGCAACCATTTTCACTCTTTTCAAGTTTCTGTAAACTGAACTTGTTTTTGACATCGTAAAATCTCCACTTATTTCTTATATGGTAAGTTGAAAGATGTAAGAAGGAATTTAGCTTCTTCATCAGTTTTAGCAGAAGTGCAGATAACGATATCCATACCTCTAACCTGTTCAACTTTTTCATAGTTAATTTCAGGGAAAATAATTTGCTCTTTAATGCCAAAAGCAAAGTTACCTCTTCCATCAAAGTTCTTACCAGAAATACCATGGAAGTCTCTGATGCGCGGAAGAGCCATATTAATCAAGCGTTCAAGGAACTCATACATTCTATCAGAACGTAATGTTACTTTACAACCGATCGGCATACCTTCTCTTAATTTAAAAGTAGCGATAGATTTTCTGGCTGTAGTTACAACTGGTTTTTGACCAGCAATCATAGCCATTTCCTCAACAGCATTATTAAGCTTTTTCTTGTCTGTAATAGCGTCACCAACGCCCATATTCAGAACAATTTTAGTCAACTTCGGAATCTCATGCGGGTTCTTGTAACCGAACTTTTCCACAAGAGCCTTCTTAATGACATCATTATATAAAGTTTCAAAATTTGTCATCAAATTATCTCCTAATTATCGATTACTTCACCGGATTTCCGAGCAACACGCTTTTTAACACCATCAACAACTTTATAACCTATTTTAGAAGGTTTACCATCAGCTGTTAATGCTGCCACATTAGAAACCTGAATAGCTGCTTCTTTAGTAACAATACCGCCAGGATTTGTTTGACTTGGTTTTGTATGTCTTTTAACGAGGTTAACACCTTGAACAACAACTTTACCTTCTTTCGGCATAGCTTTCAAAACTTCACCTGTTTTACCTTTATCATCACCTGCGATAACGATTACTTTATCACCTTTTTTGATTTTCATTTTGCTCATTACAAAACCTCCGGCGCTAAAGAAATTATCTTCATAAATTTTTTCGCACGCAACTCTCTGGTTACTGGGCCAAAGATACGAGTACCAATTGGTTCACCATCTTTATTAACCAAAACAGCTGCATTGCTATCAAAACGGATTACACTACCGTCTTTACGTCTGATGTCGCTAGCCGTTCTAACGATGACTGCACGTTGAACGTCACCTTTCTTTACACGCCCTTTAGGCATAGCATCTTTAACGGAAACGATAATAATGTCACCGACTGAAGCATGCATTCTCTTGGAACCACCAAGAACTTTAATGCACTGCACCTGACGTGCTCCAGAATTATCCGCAACATCTAGGTTGGTTTGCATCTGTATCATAATTCATTCCTTCCTAATTAGGCATTTTCATTATTAGTTAACACAGTCCAAGTTTTAGTTTTGGAATAAGGTTTAGATTCGATGATAGAAACCTGATCCCCCTCTTTGAACTGATTATTTTCATCGTGAGCAGCAAATTTCTTACTTTTCTTCACGATTTTTTTGTAAACAGGATGCATAACTTGACGCTCAACACTGACAACGACAGTTTTATCCTGTTTAGCACTTACAACAACACCTTGAAGAATTCTTTTAGGCATCTGTTTTTCTCCTAACTATTCTTCTTACGCTCTGTTAAAAGCGTATTGATTTGAGCTACTTCTTTACGAACTTTAGAGATTTCAGAAGGTTTTTGGAGTTGACCTGTAGCCTGCTGAATGCGCAAACTTAATTGCTCTTTTTTGCATTCTACGAGTCTGTTTTCCAACTCATCATCACTCATAGCTCTCAAATCTTTAATTTTAACCATTATGCTTCTCCATTATCAGAATTCAAGCGTTTAACAAACTTGCTCTTAACTGGCAATTTTGCTGCACCCAACGCAAATGCTCTGCGTGCGGTTTCTTCATCAACCTCACCAATTTCGAACATAATGCGACCAGGTTTAACTCTTGCTACCCAAAATTCAGGAGCACCTTTACCTTTACCCATACGAACCTCGGCAGGTTTATCTGACACAGGAACATCTGGGAAAATTCTAATCCATAGTCTTCCGGCTCTCTTCATTTCACGAGTGATAGCGCGACGAGCTGCCTCGATTTGGCGAGCGGTAACGCGCTCTGGTGAAAGAGCTTTCAATCCGTATGAACCGAAACTTAACTCAGCACCGCCTTTTGCAACACCGTGAATACGGCCTTTATGTTGCTTACGGAACTTTACACGTTTTGGACTTAACATTTTAAAACCTCATTCTTACTTTTGTTCAGCCAATTTCTTGTCTTGTGCCATTGGATCGTGAGCCATAATCTCACCTTTGTAAATCCAAACCTTAACGCCGCAAGCACCATAAGTGGTGTGAGCAGTTGAAGTAGCATAGTCAATATCAGCACGAAGAGTGTGCAAAGGCACTCTGCCTTCACGGTAATATTCAGTTCTTGCGATTTCCGCACCGCCTAAACGACCGGAACAGCAAACTTTGATACCTTCGGCACCAAGACGCAAAGCAGATTGCATAACTCTTTTCATTGCGCGACGGAAAGCAACACGTCTTTCCAATTGTTGAGCAACAGAATCAGCAACCAACTGAGCATCCAGTTCAGGCTTTCTGACTTCCAGAATATTTAATTGAACTTCAGAATCAGTCAACTTTTGAATGTCTTTTCTCAACAACTCAATGTCTTGACCTTTCTTGCCAATTACAACACCTGGTCTTGCTGAATGAATAGTAACTCTAGCTTTTTTAGCTGGGCGTTCAATAACAACCTTACTAATACCGGCTTGAGCCAACTTTTCTTTCAAAAATTTTCTAATTTTCAAATCTTCGTGGAGGTAATCAGCGAACTTCTCATCAGCATACCAACGAGAGTCCCAAGTGCGGTTAACACCTAAACGAAGACTGATAGGATTTACTTTCTGTCCCATTTAACTTACTCCCCACGCTCTGCAACAACGATAGTCAATTTAGAGAACGGCTTCAAAACTCTAGCGCCTCTACCACGACCACGCGCGTGCATACGTTTCATAACGATACCATTACCAGTATATGCTTCAGCAACAACAAGTTTATCAATATTAAGCTTGTGATTGTTTTCAGCGTTAGCAATAGCAGATTTTAATACTTCTAAAGCAACTTTTGCGATTCTTTTCTTAGAAAAGCTAAGTTCTGCAACAGCCTTTTCAGCGCTTAAGCCTCTGATTGTCTGAGCAACAAGGTTTAATTTACGAGAGCTTGAGCGGATAGAATTGCATACAGCCATAGCCTGGTTGTCGGCAAGTCTTCTTGTATCTTTAGTTTTTCCCATAATTAACCTCTCTTAACTTTTTTATCTGCAGCGTGACCATAGAAGGTACGTGTCGGAGCAAATTCACCGAATTTATGGCCAACCATTTCTTCAGTAACGAGTACTGGAATAAATTTATGACCATTGTGAACACCAAATGTTAAACCAACAAACTGTGGCAACATGGTAGAACGACGAGACCAAATTTTAATCACTTCATTACGAGTAGATGCTCTTGCTGCATCAGCTTTTTTAAGAAGATAACCATCTACAAAAGGTCCTTTCCAAACGGAACGTGTCATTTGTTTACCTCCTTATTTCTTTTTATTTTCATGACGAGATCTCATAATAAAGCGATCTGTCTTCTTGTTAGAACGAGTTTTAGCACCCTTAGTTGGTTTACCCCAAGGTGTAACCGGATGACGGCCACCAGAAGTACGACCTTCACCACCACCATGTGGGTGGTCAACAGGGTTCATAGCAACACCACGAGAAACCGGGCGAGCGCCCAACCATCTAGCGCGACCTGCTTTACCCAAAGAAACGTTTTGATTATCTGGGTTAGAAACAGCGCCAACAGTAGCCAAGCATTCTTCACGAACGATTCTCAACTCACCAGAAGAGAGCTTCAATTGAGCGTAACCAGCGTCTTTACCAACAACTTGAGCATAACAACCAGCAGAACGAACTAATTGTCCGCCTTTACCAACTTTCAACTCAACGTTGTGAACAATAGTACCAACCGGCATGCTCTTCAACGGCATTGCATTACCCGGCTTAATATCAGCTTTCTCTGAAGAGATAACTTTATCGCCGGCTTTCAATCTTTGCGGAGCCAAAATATAAGCCTTTTCGCCATCTTCATAATTAATCAAAGCGATAAAAGATGTGCGGTTAGGATCGTATTCGATTCTCTCCACAGTTGCTTCACAATCAAATTTATTACGTTTGAAGTCGATTACACGATATTTGCGTTTATGACCGCCACCGATTCTACGACTTGTAACGTGTCCGAAATTATCACGCCCACCGCTTTTGGTCAGACCAACGGTCAGACTTTTTTCCGGATTACCTTTATACAGTTCACTTCTGTCAACAATAATCAGCTGACGAAGACCCGGAGTGGCAGGTTTATATGTTTTCAAAGCCATGACTAAATTCCTGCTGTAACATCAATATTTTGACCTTCGGCAAGCGTAATAACAGCTTTCTTATAATCAGAGCGAACGCCCTCATAACCTCTAAAGCGTTTTACCTTACCAGCTTGTTTAACGGTATTTACTTTATTTACCTTAACATTAAAGATAGCTTCAACAGCTGCTTTAACGCTTTCTTTCGTAGCTGACAAAGGAACCATGAAGACAACTTTGCCATTTTCGGAAGACATCATAGACTTCTCAGTAATTACCGGACGAAGTAATGTATCATACATAGCTGCAGTTACATTGTTTGTGTTATTTGATTTTTTCATTGTAATCTTTCCTCCAAGCAAGCAACGGCCTCTTTAGTCAATACTAACTTCTCTTTTCTCAAAATATCGTATACATTGGCACCAATTGTCGGTAAAACATCTACACCAACAATATTACGGCTAGCCAATGCGAAATTAACATCAACTTCTTTACCATCAATAAACAAGCAGTTATTCAAACCACAAGCGTTCAATTTAGCGAGTAAATCTTTCGTTTTAGGATTTGAAAGCTTTGCTTCGTCAATAATGATAAGATTACCCTCTTTGGCTTTAGCCGAAAGAGCTGTTTTCAGACCTAATTTTCTGAACTTTTTGGTCAAGTCGTGAGAGTGATCTCTAACAACCGGTCCAAATACAATACCACCTTTTCTAAATTGAGTTCCTTTACGGCTACCTTGACGAGCATTACCAGAACCTTTTTGTTTAAAAGGTTTAGCAGGAGTCAAAGCAACGTCAGAACGGCCTTTAGTCTGGTGATTACCGCATTGGCGCATAGCAAGCTGCCAATTAACAACGCGGTGCAAAACATCGGCGCGAACTTCTACACCAAAGATAGCATCGTTAAGTTCAATGCTGCCAACGTTTTCATTATTTAAATTTAAGATGTCCTGTTTCATATTCAAAATTCCTTAAACTCTTTTATGCATTATCAGCTGCTGTTTCTTCAGCTTTAACTGCAACAGGTTCATCAACCTTTTTCAAACCGGCAGGCATCGGTAATTTAACATCTGCAGTTTTCTTAAGAGCATCGGTAATGCGAACCCATGCATTTTCAGCACCGGGAACGCCACCTTTAACCATAATCAAACCGCGGTTAGCATCAATAGCAACGACTTTAAGATTTTGAACAGTAACGCGTTCATCACCCATATGTCCGGCCATTTTCTTACCTTTAAATACCTTACCCGGATCTTGTCTTTGTCCTGTAGAACCATGAGAACGGTGAGTTAAAGAAACACCGTGAGTAGCTTCAAGACCAGCAAAGTTGTGACGTTTCATAACACCGGCAAAACCTTTACCGATTGAGTTAGCGCAAACATCAACATATTGTCCGGCTACAAAATGTTCTGCAGACAATTCATCGCCAACAGACAAAAGGCAATCTTCAGAAACTCTGAATTCAGCCATTTTCTTTTTAGGCTCAACATTAGCCTTAGCGAAATATCCTTTCAACGGCTTAGATAAATTCTTAGCCTTTACAGCACCTGTTCCGAGTTGAACAGCGCTGTAACCGTCTTTTTCATTTGTTCTGACATTGATAACTTTCAAGCCTTCAACAGCCAAAACTGTTACAGGAACGTGAGTCCCGTCAGCTTCAAAAATTCTAGTCATTCCAAGTTTTTTTGCGATTAGACCAGTACGCATTATTATTTTTTCCTTTTTCAATAGGTTGATTTTATCTTTCAAAAACCAACATTAAAATTATAACTTAATTTCTACATTCACACCGGCAGCCAAATCTAATTTCATCAAGGCATCAACGGTTTGAGGAGTAGGATCTACAATATCAAGAAGTCTTTTGTGAGTACGGATTTCGAACTGTTCACGAGACTTCTTATCAACGTGAGGAGAACGGTTAACCGTAAACTTCTCAATTTTAGTTGGAAGAGGAATAGGTCCTCTAACATTTGCCCCTGTTCTTTTAGCTGTATGAACAATCTCTTTGGTTGACAAGTCAAGCAAGCGATGATCAAAAGCCTTGAGGCGAATTCTTATGTTTTGTGTATCCATCATTTTAACACTTTTCCTATAACTAAATGGCAAATACTTCCACAATGGAAACTTGCCATTTACAAAAATTACTGCAGACATTCGCAACAACCAATCTGCATTATGGGCTATATTTGATTCGCAAGAAAGTTAACACTTCCTTAACATTTGTTGCGTTGCCTTTGTAACATTTAAATTTTATAATTGCAACAAAAAAATGCACAAAAAATCAAAAAAAATACACTTTTTATCTTTTAAAAACCCTTGCAAAGATTCAAACGATTCCATTTTAGACAAAAAGCAGAATTAGAAGATTTTTCGAAATTTATACCTTTAAAAACGGCTAAATCAAATTATTTAAATAAGAAGCTAAAAAAGGAGAAAAAAAATGCTGGCATTGATAATATCATCACTTATTATAACATCCTCTCCAGATGCACCAACCGAAATAATCGGTTCCGCCGCAACCCCTGACGGAGGGAGAAATGAAATATTTGTAGAACAACCTCAAAATATGCAAGATCCGTTTGGATTACCGGCATCCGCCGAACAACCTTCATATAATGCAAACGAGCAAGCACCCATAAATTCCCAATCAAATAATACGCCTCAACCAGTTCCCACTCAAGCCATAACACCAAACAATCTGGTCCCCCTAGTAAGTCAATCATCGACAGTCAATCCGACAGATATGAACCCTTTGGATTATAAAAACCAAATAGAAAATACGATTTACCAATCAGGTGACAGGCTAATTGATGTACAATCTATCCCTTTAGAAGACATAAGCTCCGCCGTCCAACCAAATTTACAACCGGAAATTACGGACTATCCTGCATTTTAATTTTTATAAATTTCCATCCTTTCCTAAAAAAAGGAACCCACCGGCTTAGCCGGTGGTTCTTCTTTAACGGGTATAACCCTAATAGTGCCAGCAAACGCCTTAAGGGCGTATAACGGTCTGACAGGGCGAAGATTACTTGCTACCCGTAAACGGGTCAAAATCCAT
>CASFSV010000028.1 GCA_949297415.1 uncultured Alphaproteobacteria bacterium | reverse complement strand
ATTTGGTGAAATCAACCGTTTTAAGACCATAGAAAACCCGAAAGATGATGCGGAAATTAGAGCGTTATTATTGTTTAAGTCAAGCATTCATCATCCAACGAGCATGTATCGCCGTAGTTTAGTAGAGGAGCATCATATTCGTTACAAAGAAGAGTATGTTAGTTTGAATGATCGTAAGTTTTATTACGATATCGGGCAATATGCGAAGTTGGCTAATATGTCGGAGGTATTGTATCGCTATCGTTTCCATAAAGATATGGTGTCTAAAAAGAAGAAACCTGAAATATTTGCGGAACAATGTGACTTTCATACGCATTGGTTTGAACATGCAGGGATTGAATTGACAGCAGAAGAAAAGGAAATTTTTGATAAATATGTCACCAAAGGTAAACGGCATATCAAAGATGTGTCAGTATTAGAAAAGATAGAGCACGTTCTAAGCAAAATCAACGAGGCTAATCAACAGCACCCATTAGTTCCGGCTCAAGAATTCAGCAAAGTATGTGGCAGATACTTGGTGAAGAGATGCTTAAACGCGATTGTGTTCGGCGGAGTGAATTCATCAAAATTGCTGAAAAAGACAGAGTTGCCGATAGAAAACAATCTGTTGCTAAAAACCTGCAATTTAGCATTACATTGGCGCGGGTAGGTTATGATGAAAACAGCAGTACATTTGCATTTATACTACATGGACCAACTACCCGAGATAATCTCGAAACTGCAAAACATGGATAAAGCAGGCATTGATTATGAGTTGTATGTGACGATGACCGCAAAAGATGAAAAGGTGGAAACTAAGATAAAACAAGCCTTTTCGGAAGCTACTATTTGGCAGGTTGAAAATCGCGGTTATGACATCGGCCCGTTTATAGATTTCTTACATAAAATCAATTTGGATAGCTACGACTATATCCTCAAAGTTCATACCAAGAATAAAAATCAGGGCAATTATACCATTATTAACGGCAATAGAATGGATAATGCGATTTGGGGAGAAGTTTTGCGAGAGGCTTTGCTCGGAAGTTCTGAACAGATTAAACAAAATTATGCAAAATTTTCAGAAGACGACACTATCGGTATGCTGGGGAGTAAATATTGCTTAACCTCAGAAAAGCAAGCATATCAGAGCTTGCTGGAGCTAATTAAATCAGAAATGGCTAGGCTTCATTTGCCAGAGACTGATAAAGTGGAATTTATAGCCGGTTCTATGTTTATGACAAGAACTGAGCTACTTCCCCTCTTTTTACAAATAAACATCAACGATTTTGCCCCAACCGATGGCAGAATCAAAGAAGGAACGAAGGCTCACGTTTATGAACGACTATTCGGCTGTGCGGTATTGGCTCAGGGAAAACGAATAGATGGAATAAAACAATATCATTATGGCAAGGCATTTCTAAAAGCCCGAATTAAGCGCTTTTTCTATCAGAAGAAGCAAACCAAATCCGGAAAAACAATCATCAAAATCTGCAAATTACCAATTTACTCAAAGAGGTGTGTCAATGAGTAATATTCGGTTTTCCATTATAATGCCAACATACAATAGGGCATATTGCATAAATAAAGCAATACGTTCTCTGATAGAGCAGACCTATCCGGAATATGAATTAATCATTGTTGATGATTGTTCAACGGACACAACAGAAGAGATAATCAAAACACAATATGCCAATTATATGTCAGAAGGGAAAATTCAGTATATCAAATTGCAAGAGCGTAAAGGTGTGAGTTTTGCCAGAAATCAAGGATTGCTAAGGGCAAAATATGATTGGATAGGATATTTAGATACGGATAATGAGCTAGAGAGAGAATTTTTAGAAACATATAAAAATTTAATCAGAGAGTATCCTGAAGAGAGATGTTTTTATACCCAAATGCGCCATCACCAATCTCACAAAGTATTTGGCCATGAATTTAACTATCAAGAATTATGTGTTGCGAATTACATAGATTTAGGCATCTTTGTGCACCATAAAAGTTTATACGAAAAATTGGGTGGATTTGATGAAAAGCTCACTAGGCTGGTGGATTGGGATTTAATTTTGCGTTATACAAAAGGTAATCCTCCAAAATATTCTCCCAAAATTACAATGATTTATAATGACGATGAAACAATCTCAAGAATTTCGAATATAGAAAGTTTTAAAAAAAATTTCAAAAGAGTGTGCCAAAAAAACAAGATTATTCAACCAGAAAAGGAAATAAGCATGAAATTAGCGGTATTAAAGTTTATTAGGCTGTTTCACCTGATAAGCAAAGAGAAGTATAATAAAAAGCGTCAGATAGAATTGGTGAAAGCGTCGGATTTGTTTGATACAAAGTGGTATCTTGCGGTTAATCCGGATGTGAAAGAGAAAAAGTTGGGAGCAGCTAAGCACTATGTCAAGTATGGGTGGAAAGAAGGTCGCAACCCCAGTCCAAAATTTGATGGCAACCAATATTTATGCGATTATCCGGAAGTAGCAGAGAAGGGGATATGCCCGCTCGTTCATTACATCATCAATGGACGAAGAGAAGGCCGATATTACAGCAGTATCAGCGGAGAGATAAGCCAACCGAAGATAGAAGAAATGAGTTGGTATGGAAAATTGCGTTACGCATTGGAATATCCGATACGTTTACAAGAAGAATGCGATCGCCTCAAGGCCGAAATCAAAGCATTAGAACAACAAATGAAATAAAACCATTAAAGAGAACTAGGAATAAGTGACATGAAAAAGCAGAAGAATAAGCAGGGAATTAAAGCATCAAAATTGGCTAAAGCAGAAAATAAATTAAAACACCAAGCCGAACAGATGATAACGGTGAAGAACGCCGAAGGCGAGCCGGATACTCAAGCTAAAATTTTGATTCAGAACAAGATAAGTTACACTCCGAAAGTCAGTGTCATCATTCCTGTATATAATGTTGAGGAGTATTTAAGGGAGTGCTTGGATAGTGTCATCAATCAAACCTTAAAAGAAATAGAAATCATCTGCGTTGATGATGGTTCCACGGATAACTCTTTGGAAATATTAAAAGAATACGCCAGGAGAGATAACCGAATAAGTGTTTTAGCCCAAGAAAATTTGCATGCCGGTGTCGCCCGCAATGCCGGTCTCGCCGTCGCTAAAGGGGAATATGTGCATTTTTTAGATAGTGACGATTGGATTGATAAAGAAACATATCAAGAGGTATTACAAGATATTAATAGTTCAGATATAGGAATTTTTAAAGGAATAAGAATTGACTATAAATTAATGCAAAAAGTTGATATGACTTGGTTGGCTTCGCCTAAATTGAATGGAATATACAATACAGAGGCATTATATAAAAATTTATATACTTTGTTTTCACCTGAGATATGGAATAAATTATATAAGTTAAATTTTTTAAGAAAATTTAACTTATATTTCCAAAGTATCATATCATGTAATGATGTTTATTTTAGCTATGCCGCATTAGGACTATCTCAAACCTTATCTGTGAAACAATCAATGTTTTACCATTATAGATTTAATACAGGAAAACAAATAACTAGTATAAGACAAAATTATCCTTTGAATATTTTGTATGCATTAAATGGAGTAAGAAAGACGTTAGAAAAGAATGGTAAAATTGCACAATTAGAGGAAAGTTTGCAAAATGCAGCAGTAAATGACATCGTTTATTCGATAAAAAAATGTAATAGTATGCAATATATTAGCCAATATGCAAAATTTTTTACAGGAAAAAGAGCTGATGAATATATATGTGCGATAAAAAAAACTATGACAATTCCAATAGTTTTTGCAACCAATGATCAATATGCTCGTTATGTCCCTGTGACAATTTATTCAATTTTATGTAATTCAGATACTGCCTATACATATGAATTTTATATTTTTCATACAGGACTATTAACATCATCAAAGAAGTTAATTGAAAATATACCTACAATGGAAAAACACAATTATCAAATCAAATTTATAAATCTAAAAAAACAATTAAATAACACAACTTTATACTCTAAAGGACGTTTTTCTGCTGAAATGTGGTATAGATTGTTTATTCCGGAAACTTTAAAAGAATATAAAAAAGCTATTTATTTAGATTGTGATTTAATTGTTCATGGAGATATTGCACAACTTTATAATAAAGATATTGGTCAAAATTATCTCGGAGCGTGTCGTAATTTTGTAACTACATCAAAAGAAAGATTAAAAAAGTTAAATATACCTATAGATAAATATTTTAATTCAGGAGTTCTTGTATTCAATATAGAAGAGTGGAATAAAAAACATATAAAGCAAGCATGTTTAGATGCAATACCTTTGTATCCTAATTTAGACTGTCCTGACCAAGATATATTAAATATTGTATGTAAAGGAAAAATAAGATATTTTGATTATAAATGGAATTTTTCTTGGCAGTTTTTATGGGATAATAATTTATCAAATGAAGATGCTGAAATATATCAAAAGGCTCAAGAAGAAATTTGCATTATACATTACACATCAGGTTTAAAGCCTTGGAAAAATTCTAATTTACATTTTGCTGATATCTGGTGGAAATATGCTAATTCTATAGGCATAAAAAAGACATCACACGACTACAAAATGGAGCTTCAGACTTGGTACCAAAGAGTAATGGGGGAATATCTCAATCTAGATAATCCAAGAACATTTAACGAAAAAATTCAATGGTTGAAACTCTATGATTCAACGCCAATTAAAACTCGTTTAGCGGATAAATATCTTGTTCGCGATTGGATTAAGGAAAAGATTGGAGAGCAATATCTTATCCCGCTTTTGGGTGTATATGATAAATTTGAGGATATTGATTTTGATAAATTACCCAACCAATTTGTAATTAAATGCAATCATGGTTCTGGCTGGAATATTATAGTCAAAGATAAGTCAAAACTTGATTTAGCAGAGGCAAAAGAAAAATTAGATAGTTGGATGAGTACAAATTTTGCTTTTAAAGTAGGATGTGAACTACACTATAAAAATATGCAGCCTAAAATTATTATAGAAAAGTATATGGAAGATGATAGTGGAGATTTACGTGATTACAAATTTTTATGCTTTGATGGGATTGTAAAATATATTTGGGTTGATGGTGAACGTTATAGTGAACACAAAAGAAACTTATACGATTTAAAGTGGAATCTACTCAAGAAAAAAATAGGTGAAGGTAAAATTTATCAAAATATAAATAATTGTCCTAAACCACACAATTTGGATAAAATGATTGAATTAGCATCACTCTTATCTAAAGGTTTTTCTTTCGTTAGGGTAGATTTTTTTGAAGCAAATAAAAAGTTATATTTTGGTGAAATGACTTTTACGAGTGCATCAGGAACTCATGTTACAGAACCTAAAACATTTATATTTGAATTAGGTGATTTAATAAAACTACCAAAACTCGCTTATAACATGGATACAGGAGAATATTATAAATTGCCGAAGAAAAGCAAGATAAAGCCGTATTTGTTATTACCTTATAATCTATGCCAAAAAGCATATTTAAGATATCAAGAGAAAAAGACTAACGAAAAGTATATACAAAAACAATTGTCTAATACCCGTATAGATATTAAGAACTTTGGTAATAAAAATAACGCAGTTGAAATTACAACTTCAGCTAAAGTTTCGCAACCTGATTGGTTTTCCAATGCTCAGGGTAAAGGACAAGTTGTTTCGGCAAATAAAAAGCTTCAAAATGTAACCATTAAAGCCATTCAAGATGGAAAACTTCGCTTAGATTTTAAGGGAATTTATAAAAATATAGATGGGAAAAATTTTCCAGTTTGGGTCGATTATAAGTCTATCAAAATTGATGGAAAAGAGATTTTATCAGCACCAATCGCAACTTGGCACGATAAGCCTTTCCGCTATGAAATGCCGGTTAAAGACGGGCAAATCGTCAAAGTTGAGGTTGTTCAGCAATATCATCAATATAGTAAAGATGAGTTGAAAGATGTTATATTAAAACTCAATCCAAATTCTGATTATATAAAGGAGAACATAGAGAAATTAACCCATAAAATTTATAAGAAGATAACTCTTAAGAAACCAACTATAAAAGTATCTGGTAACACTCCACAAACGACTTTATTCGCGAGAGTTAAGCAAAATGTTCAAGAACAAATAAAGTTATGGCAAGATAAATTGTCTTTTGCACATAAAATTGCACCGGTTATGGATTTGATGCAAAAAAATCAGGCCCAAACGTTGCAGATTTTGCAAGAAATTCAAACAAAAAATGTAAACTTAGAAAATAAAAACAACGAGTTAAAAAAAGAAATTGAAGTGTTAAAGGGATTTTTTAGCACGCAATTAACAGATTTCAAAAAGCAACAAGAAGAGCGTTCAAAACAGTTGCTGGCAACCGGAGATAGGTTATCCGCCGAGCTCCAACGTGCGACCAATGAGCTTCAGAGCACGGAACAAACTCAAGCAAGTGAAATAAAAGCGACATTGAGTGAGTTCATTGCTCAATTAGCTGTGACGGAGAATAAGCTATCCGCCGAGCTTCAACGTGCAACGGCAGAGCTCCAGAGTACCGAACAATCTCAAGCAAGTGAAATAAAAGCGACATTGAGTGATTTTATTGCTCAGTTAGCCGTTACAGAGAATAAGCTAACCGCAGAACTCCAGCGTGCGACAAATGAGCTCCAGAGTGCCGAACAAACTCAAGCAAGTGAAATAAGAGCAACATTGAGTGATTTTATTGCACAACTTGCTGCAACAGAGAATAAGCTAACCGCAGAACTCCAACGTGCGACAGAAAAACTTCAAAATTCCGGTATTTCTGAAATTTCGGAAATAAAAACTTATTGTGCGGATTTTGCACAATATTTAGATAATGCCCAAGCAAAAATGTTAAGCGAGCTGAATAATCAGCGAGAAACCGCATTGCAAAACAAAAATAATATCATTGCGGGCATTAATCAAACAGAACAATCATTGCAGATGCAAGCCTCAAAATCGCACGAGTTAGTCCAAGAGCAGATGGCAATATTAGATAGAGTGCAGGAACGTCTGGAAGATTTATCTGCTTTGAAAGAAATAGATTTTGCGCAAAAGAGTGAATTAGATGTTTTATCACAAGATATAGAGAAACAAAAATCTGAATTACTTGAAAAAGTGCAAAACTTACAAAACAAGGCACAACTTCAATATCAAGAGTTGAATTTTGCGGATTTGTTACACGATAGTACACAAAATAGCCCGTGGCTCAAAGATAAAAACTTTGCTCTATATGGATGGGCGGCAAATTATAGTTTTATTTATATCTTGTTCAGAATTTTGGATAATGTGCAACCGACACATATTTTAGAAATGGGTTTGGGGCAGACATCAATGGTAACATCGCAGTATATCGCGAATAATAAGCCTGAGGCCGATTTGGATATTATCGAAAATGATGAAAGTTGGATAAAAGTTTATGAGCCCAAGCTAGCCAAAAGTCAAAATATCAAATTACATCAGTGCGATATAGAATTTTTTGATTATGAAGGCGAGCAAAGCCGTAAATATAAAGAGCTCAATAAAATAACCGGAGATAAAAAGTACAACCTGATTATCGTTGACGGTCCGTTTGGCGGTGCACAAAAGTTACCGCGTTCTAATATCGTTGAATTGGTAGAACATAATTTGGCGCAAGACTT
>CASFSV010000027.1 GCA_949297415.1 uncultured Alphaproteobacteria bacterium | reverse complement strand
TGTGTGTTCATAAAAAAACTCCTTTGCTTTTGTTAGACTTTTGCCAGACCGTCTAACTTACTTTAGCAAAGGAGTTTTTTATATGTAAAGCTGTAAGCTCTTTGGAACTACCGGCCTAGCCGGTAGTTTTCTTGTTACAAGAAACACCCCTCTCTTTTGAGCGGGGTGTTCTTTGGGAAAAATTTTACACTTGTATCCTAAATGCTTGTTTTATAGCATCTTCTTGTAAAACTTTTGCCTCCTTAAATGTCTTTAATGTGCTAAAATATCGCAATAAAAACATTTCTTGTAAAATGTGAGGTTCTATCAGCTTTCGCGAGCCATGTTCCAACATGAAATACTGCATATTAAAACTTAATGGCATTTTTTCTATTTCCGGCGTTACTTCATTTTGAGATGCTTTTTCCATTGCTGCACATACAGCCGTCGGATTGAACCCATAGTTACAATTACCTATTAAGTTTTTTCCTTTATCCAACAATGTTGCTGCATATATCTTCTCTATGGTCAAGAACGCTTTATCTGTTGTCAGAACTCGAGCCTCAATTTCCTTTTTCAGAACATCTTTTACACACAAATACAAACTACCGGAGTACAATTCATTTGCTACTCCTTCCAGTACAGAACAAATCTCATGATAATCCATTTTTAAATCGGTACTGAAATTTATACTCTGATTAGCTAAATTTTGCTCCGTCAGCGCTTTTATGTAACCTTCGGGTAGCTTATCCATTTTAGAGATTTTCTCTCTAATCTTGCGGTAAAACAATGACTTCAATGCGTCGGCATTTATTACGCCGAGGCGATGGGTGTAACATACTAACATAATTGTAAATTTTTTAATTATACATATTCTTTCTTTCGAAAAAAATTCCCAGAATAATAGTTTTGCGTGTCCGTCTTAATCCCCTCTTCTTTGTTAGTCAAGCCCTTTTTATTTCTCAATGCTAATTTTTCTTGATTTTTTTGGCTTTTCAGCTTATTGCTTTCTTAACTTGAACTTATTGGAGGTTTTTTATGCGACATTTTGGCTTAAAATTGTGGTCTAAAGATTTTATTAGAAACAAAGATTTTGTTCTTTCTGCTGAAAAAGCGTTAAAAGACGGCGAATTTGATTATTTGGAACTTTTTGCGCTTCCTGATACTTTTGATGAAACTCATCAGGATGTTTTTCAACGTTTTAATGGTATAAAAACTATTATTCATGCTCCTCATGCTATTCAACATTTAGATATTTCTAATCCTGATGAATTTGAAAACAATCGACAAAGACTAAAATCTTCTCAACAATTTGCTGATTTATTAAACGCTCCGTATATTATTCTTCATCCGGGAATGAATCGGGGCGAAAAGTATTTACAAGAAAGTATACGACAATTTAAAGCTTTTAATGATACTCGTTTAACGGTTGAAAATCTTCCTGGATATTGCTCTCAGACAAAACGTGATTTGCATGGTATTACGCCGAAAGAAATTCAACGTTTTATCCAAGAAACTAATGCTCATTTTTGTCTTGATTTTTCACACGCAATTTGTGGCGCTAATACCTATCAACAAGATGTTTATGACGTATTACAAGCATTTACTGAACTTAAACCCGATATGTATCACTTGTGCGACGGAGATGTTTCTTCCACTAATGATGCGCATCTTCACTATGGTGAGGGTAACTATGACTTAAAACGTTTAGTTTTACAGTATACATCCCCCAACGCTTATATCACTATGGAAACCGGACATGGCATCCCTACTGATGTTCAACCTTGGCTTAATGATATTCAATATCTTAAAAAACTTATAAATAATTGATTTAAATCTCATTTCTTAAAAAAACTTTGGCAAGGACACTTTTTTGTTGAGTGTCCTTGTTTTTTGGTGTATAATTCTTGTATGTTTAACAATAAAAGCGTAGAGGACCTTTCTAAATGGGATGCTTTTTACTAAATGAATTAGGTGAAGTATTACTGGAGCTTAAATCCAGTTTACGCTTTTGTGCCGATATGCGTCTTGAGGTTAATGAAGCTAATCAGTCTGCTGAACTTAAAAGTGCCGACAGCTCTTTTAAAATTGATTTTGTTCATCCCGAATTGATGTTGCCGCTTAAACAAAATCGTTATCTTTTTGTTGTGGAAAGAAATAATCAATTTTACGCCATGAATACTCAATTGGCTAAAGTCGTTTTTGTAGGATAATGGGAGATTCTATATGAAAGCTAATGTTTATAGCGCTTTTTTGACGAATAAAGTTAAAGTTTTTGCGACAAAAAAGGATGTGAAGCCTTTTGTCTTACCCAGAAAAATTATGAAAAAAGCTGCCCCCTTTTTGATTGCTTCGGCAATGACTTTAACGGCTTGTTCCCCTAAAAGTCAGCAAAATTCAAATAATCAACCCAAATCTGCTAACGAAGTTAATTTTACCGAAATTTACCACGAGGTTATTGATAAATATAACTTGACGGCTCTTAAAGAAAAAGAACCTTTTTCTCAAGATGAAATCAATGACATGATTATTCATAATAATCCGCCGGAATTGGTTGATTATAATTTTAATCACTGCCCCGAAAATGTCGAAAACTTTTGGGAAATCGTTCAAAATGGAATTAAAGCGACTAAAATAGTGCAAAATAGCCCTACTCTTAGTTTTAAACAGAAAAAAGAGTATCAAATTGTTGCTTTTAAGATGTTATCGCAAATGACACGCATCAAAGGAACCAAAGATGCTGTTGATCTTAGTGATTACAATAACTTAAAAACATTTCTTTATTTTGAAAAATTACTCAAATATGGCGATAATTACGAAAAAGTATTAGAAAAAGATGATGGGTTGATTAACGAACAAGCTGAGTTGTTCGGGCGTTATTATAAAGATTATGAAACTTTAGAGCTAAAAGCTCAGAATTTTTCCGGTGTAAGAAAATTTGCTTATCAACTCTATAATAATAATGACCGCTTTATGTTGTCTTATCAAGATAGTGTGCAAGCTAATAAACTCAGTAAACAACTTCTGCAAAAATGGCTGAAAAAACAAAATATTACCGATGAAAATTTATGGTATTTAACATCCGTTGAAGATGATGGGTTCGCCAATGCCGTTGCTTATTGGCATCGACGCGGAACAACCGTTGAACTTAGCCTCGGCGTTGATAGCAGAGGTAATATTGATGAAGGTGATTTTTCGCCGGTGGGGGCCATTCTAATTCACGAATTACAACATGTCATGCAGAAGAAACCGGCTTCTCCTGAAAATCCTGAAGATAATCAGAAATCTGATGATGATGTGGCTTTTGTTTCTTCTCCTTATGATGAGAGTTGTATATCCGAATTAGGTCCGACACTCTATTCTTTGGCTATGGAAGATCGTTTGTACAAACATATACACGGTATTGATACGGACAAAGTCCTTGATTATGGGACTTTACAATTCGGTAAATCTAAACTTAAACTCGGTGAAGTCGCGGTTTGGTTTGGTAAGATGATTGATAAATATCCTGAAAACAGCGTTGATAAACTTGTGGCTAAAGACGAAATTTTACAACAGCTCAATCAATGGGGGAATGGTAAAATTAACTCTTTGCAAAAGACTAAATCTTCCGAACGCTAGTATGATATTTTCGGGGGAAAACTTTTTCTCTCTCCTATTTTTACTTGCTTTTTATTTTATTTCCGTTATATTTCCTTTCTGTTGGAGAGATGGCAGAGTGGTCGAATGCGGTTGACTCGAAATCAATTGTACTCTTCACGGGGTACCCAGGGTTCGAATCCCTGTCTCTCCGCCAGTTATTTTGACCTCGTGAAAGCGGGGTTTTGTTGTATGAATTGTACAAAATGTAATTCGCCCCTGGGGAAAGGGTTCGACTACCAGCGAAAGGCGGGCGGAGAACGCCGGTGAGCTTGCGAAGAGTAATCCCTGTCTCTCCGCCAGTTATTTTAACCTCGCGAAAGTGAGGTTTGGTTGTATGATGTGGTTACTTGAAATTTTCTTAACGCAATCCATAAAAAAAAAGCACGGGTCTATGACCGGTGCTTTTTTTGCTTGGAACGATATTATCAGAACTTGCTGATGTTCTCAAATTCCGCGTACGTTGTGTTGGCATCCAAATCTTTGGAATTCTGCAATTTCTTCTGCGTGAAACGCCATTTCGAAGCATTCAACTTCTTTACCTCTTTACCGGTCAAATCGTACAAAACACATGCAGGCGTACCTTTAGACTTGGATACGGCTACATAAAATGTTTCTCCGGCTGCCTTAGTGTCTTTAATTACCCAATACCTTTCGTTTTCGCCTAACTTGGGTGTTTTCCATATCAGCTTGCCTTCGTAATCTCTGATTTCCCATTCTCCGCTATCTATGCGCAAAAACAGTTGTTTCAGGCCGGTTAAGTATGATTCTGTACTGATGAGGTAATCTTCTGCCGGAAAATAATATGTATTGCTGGCGTAATTTGTGCCTAAATACATATTTCCTTGCGGCATTTTGGTAAACGTGTCAAACGTTCCCTTCCCCAGAGGCTCTCCATCATGACGGTATACTTCTAACTTTGTTCCGCTGACGCGACAGATGATGAAATCGGCATTAGCGGTGATTTCTTCGTAGTACGCCGGCGTAATGATGACTCTGTCAGATGCTTTGTCTTTCACCCCGAGCAATACATCTTCCTTGTTCTCACCGGGAGCCGTGAACGATACCAGATTTCCATACAGACTTGTTTCTTCAGATTTGAAACCACAACTTGTGACGATGATTGCTACTAAGCTAACCATCAATCCAAATAATAACTTTTTCATAATGCGATAATTTAAAGGTTCATAAAAATTGTTTATCGGTTTTGATTATAATGCCTTTTTATTTTTTTTCAACAGAAAATTATACAAAATGTACAAAAAAGTTATTGACTCTTTGTTTTATTATGCTATTATGTCTTCAGTTTCGCTATTATTCGGTTTATTATGAAGACTTGTTTCTCATATCCGGTAATGGCTATTGTTTAACTTAAAAAAAATTGCCGTATGAAAAAAAATGAAATCATCGTGGCATCCCTGTTAGGGGTAATTACAGTCTCTGCCGCTGTACTGGGATTTGTAAAACGCGAGTTTATCAGGAAAAAAGTAAAACATGTCAGAAATCGTTTGTTCAGACGTTCGGAACCAGCTTATATTCCAGAACCTGATCCGGCTCCTGATCCTGCTCCCGCTCCGTCTCCGGCTCCTGATCCTGCTCAGGCTCCAGATGATGCTCAGGCTCCAGATGATGCTGCCGCAGAAACGTTGGCCGCCGGTTCGACTTCGACACAGGCTTCTACCGCCCCTGCTCCAGAGGATCCGAAACCTTCCGATCCTCCTAAGCCAGAAGATGCCCCTACAGCTTAATTTCGCCGGTGAGAATTTAAAAAAATTAAACCCTCTAAGCTTTTGCTTAGAGGGACTTTTTTTATGCGCTCTAATCTATCTCCAAATAAGGTATGCAAACAATACATAAATCGTTCATCTTGCCTATCTTTTGGCTCTGACGACGTATTTTTAGCCACTCCAGCAGTTTTACTGACTTAATCGGAGTGCCGTCTAATAAGCATATATGTCTTGTTCTTCCTTCCTTAATGATTAAATAATCGCACTTTCTGCTTTGGTCATAAATAATCCAACTGTTCTTTGGGGCTTCAAACATTTTAGCGCTGTGGCTTCGGGTTGATGGTAATAAAAACGTCCAATACTTTCCATTTAACTCGCCATACACTTTTTGCTTTTCTGATGTTTTGCACTCTACAAAACTTTTCTCCGTGTTGACTGTTTTTCCGGTTACTTCTCGTACGCCATATACTTGTTCTCCATATATAAAACCTGTATATAAGCGGTGTTTTTTATCTAACCACGATATACTCTTTTTGTCACTTACAGGCGTATTATACAATATCTGACGTGTTTCTTCCGAAGATAAATTATATACGTCGACACTGTACTTTGTACTTAGTATAACCGTATTATTCATATATGTTACAACACTCTTTTGTATCGGTCCTAAGGGCTTTTGAGTGTTATATACATATAGATACATCTGATTTGTTTGATAGCAGCGCAACAACTTATAATTGTCTATAATGTAGTCAAACTCCTCATAAAATAACGGTTCTCCGTTTTTCTTGTACACCATTCCTTTATCATCGGGTGAATAGCAAACGATGACATCGGCGTGAGCATATACATCTTTGGCATAGGCCGGAATAATAATCTCGCCTGATTTGTTTTCTACTCCGATTAAGTTGGTTTCTTTGTCTTTGTAGCTGTATAATCCGTTTCCCAAGGCTTCTCGAGACGATTGGCACGAACTCATTACAACGACGCAGGTCATAATTGTCATTATGACATAAGCAATTTTCCTGTTCATAATAATTTCTGTTTAATTGTTCATAAAAATAAAATATCTTGCTGAGTATAGTCGGTTAGACTTTTTTGTCAATCTCTATTATTCTTATTTCGGTATTTTTCGTTTTCTTGCTTAAATTTATGTTAATCTTTTGTTTCTATGCTTATATGGTAATCTGTTTTTAGGGAGATTGAAATGATTACTATCGGCATTATGACTGGGAATTCGTTAGACGGTGTTGATGCAGTTATGACGGATTTTTCGGATAAAGGGGATATTCAAGATATTGACGCTATTTCAATACCCTATTCTGCGGAACTCAAGCAAAATATGCTGGAACTGCGGCAGATGGTTACCGATTTACATTCCGATATGGCGAAAGCTTCTAAATTACCGCTTTTCAAAACTACTCTTGAGGCTTATACAGATTTAGTCGCTTTGTGTGTGAAAAATTTAATTGAAAAGTCCGGTGTTGAAAAAAGTCAAATTGCGGCTGTTGGTCTTCATGGGCAGTCCTGTGGCGAACATAATCCCCCTTCCCTTGCTCATGGTACAGAACCTTTTACAACACAAATTTTTGATGCGGCAACTCTAGCTAAAAAAATTGGACTGCCGGTTATTTATGATTTTCGCTCCGATGATATTTTTAACGGCGGTGAAGGTGCTCCTTTAGCTCCTATGCACAATCTTCATCTCAGTTATGCGCTCTCTAAACAAGGTATGTTTCCGATTTGCTTTATAAATGGCGGAAATACCGCAAATATTGCGGCTATTACCAGTGGGGATTCGTTACGCAAAAAAGTTTTAGGATTTGATTGCGGACCTTTTAACCACTATGTTGATTTTCTGGCTCGTGCCTTCTTTGATAAAGATTTTGATGAGAACGGAAAACTTGCTCTTGAAGGGCATATCAACAGTATGCTGCTCAATGATTTATATAACGAAGCGGCTTTGACGGCTGATGGCGATAATTATTTGGATATTTTACCGCCTAAATCTTCCGGCCCACATTTGTACCGTATGGAAGAAAGGCTTAAAAATTATCCGCTTGCTGAAGTTGATATTTTGCGGACAGTAGAGTATTTTGCGGCTTATACCGTCTTTTTAAGCTTGAGATTTATTCCTGAAAAGTATGATTTTCCTCACTATTTTCTGATGTTTGGCGGTGGATGGAAAAATCCACTTATCTATCGCGATTTCATCAGCTTACTCACGGGACGTGGACTTGTTTTGCCGCAACATGCTCAATTTGCTGAAGCTATTCGGCAACGTTTGCGCGGAGAGAAATTTTACGCTACTCTCTCTGATGAGTTCTATATCAGTGGACAGTATATGGAAGCTCGCATTATGGCTGATTTAGCCAGATGCTTTTTGCTTAAAAAGAAATTTACCGCTCCTGAAATTACCGGATGCAAAAAAGGTGCTGTTTGTGGTATTATTTGTTATCCTAATGAAAACACGCGTCGCAAAGGTCGCGGTTTTCTCTATTCCAGAGCCGCTAAAGGTTGGTCTAAGCTCAAAAAATAGTGTTTATTACCATATTTATACCACAAAATTAAAGCGAGAGATTTATTCCCTCGCCTTTTTCTTTTTTATTTGCTTACTTTATCGGCAAATATCTTCACACAAAGCTTCATTGGTGGTAATTTTTACCGGGTTGCTTTTCATATTTTGACGATATTGTTCTCGATTTTGATAAACTCTATCTAACATCGGCAATAAAATATCCGGATTGGCCACATCTTCATCTTTGATGATTTCCGCATAACCCTTATCGGCAAAACTCTTGGCGTTCAAACTTTGTTCCCCGCGAGAAGATTTAGCCGGTAACGGAACCAATATCATCGGTTTATTTAAACTTGCCAACTCAAAAATCGAGTTTGAACCTGCGCGTGAAACAACTATATCTGCCAATGCCATTAAATCTTTTAGTTCTGCATCCACGTATTCATATTGTTGATAGCCTTTATGCGTTAATTTTTCATTATACCCATTCTTGCCGGCAATATGAATTAACTGATATTTTGCTAATATCGCTTCAAAATTTTGCTCCACCGCGTCATTTAAGCTCTTTGCGCCAAGGCTGCCACCAATAACCATAATTGTTGGCTTATTTGCATCTATATTGGCAAATTCCGCGCCCTTCTCTCGGCTACCGTTAAACAATCTATCCGATAATACTGGTCCGACACAATGTACTTTTTGCTTATTCTTTACATATTTCTCGGTTTCGGGAAACGTTGTATAAAACGTACTCACAAAGGGTAAACTCATCTTATTGGCAAGTCCGGGTGTTATATCCGATTCATGCATGTAAATCTTTTTACGATTAACATATCCGCCAACGACAACCGGAAATGATACAAATCCGCCTTTGGAAAAGATTATATTCGGATTGATTTTATTAACCAGCCAGATTGCTTGTAAACACCCTAGCGGTATCTTCACCATATCCAAGAAGTTTTGCCAAGAAAAATAACGCCGCAATTTACCGGTCAATATGCCATAATATTTTACTTCCGGAAATTTGGCGACCAATTCTTGTTCCATACCGCCTTTAGAGCCAATATATGATATTTCCCATCCCTTTTCTATAAACCAAGGTATTAGGGCCAAATTTAACGTTACATGGCCGGCGGATCCACCTCCGGTAAATATGATTTTCTTGGCGCTTGCGTCTTTAGGCATTATTCATTCTCTCCCGTCTTTGTTTCTGATTTTGTTGCTTCTGTTTCATCTTCTGCCGTATCTGTCGGCGCTTCCAATAATAACTCACTATCCTTTAAGGTCAGGTTAATACTCTTATTCGTTTTAGCGCCTAATTTTTTCATATTCTCCGCTTGGCTTAATGCCGAACCTTTGCCGTATAACTTCGTCATTGCGCTTGTATAGGCATTATTCGTCTGATTTATACCGCGTTCGATGGCTTTCATATCTTCCATAAACGCCGCCAGTTTATCATAAATCTTACCGCCCAATTCTGCTATCTTCTGAACATTTTGATTCTGTTTATCTATCCGCCACAGATTTTCTATCGTGCGCAATATCGGTAACAATGATAAAGGTGTCGCCAATACGACATTGCGGCGATAAGCATAATCATACAATGTGTTATCCGCTTCTAATGCCGCTACATACGCACTTTCTATCGGAATAAACATTATTACATAATTCAAAGTCTTATCTTTGAGCAATTTCTGATATTCTTTTACCGATAACTCATCTATGTGATTTTTAATACAGTTCAAGTTCTTTTGTAAGCATTTATCTCGCGTTATAGTATCCTCTGCCTTTACGGCTTCCAGATAATCATTCAATGATACTTTTGAGTCTACAATTATATCGCGACCTTCCGGCAGATGGATTATCACATCGGGACGGTATAATTTCTTATTTTCATCCTGATAGCTTTCTTGCGTGTCATAATCTTGTCCTTTGCGCAAACCCGAGATTTCCAAAATCCTATCCAACTGATATTCCCCCCAGTTGCCTTGCGCTTTTTTATTCCCCTTTAAGGCTTCGGTTAAATCTTGCGCGTCTTTGCTCAGATTTTGATTTAAATTCATCAAATTTGCCAGTTGATTATCCAACGTCGCTTTGCGCTTGATACTCTCTTCTCGCGCCGTGTTTACCTCGCTCTTAAACGCTTTTAATTGCTCTGAAAACGGATTCAAAATATTGCTCAGTGTATTTTTCTGCTCGTTGGAAAAACTCTCATGCTGTGCTTTTATTATTTCACTGGATATATCCTTAAATTTTAACGTCAATTCTTCCTTCATCTTTTCCAGATATTGTATGCGTTCGGTCAGACTCTCCTCCTTCGCCGCTGAAGCTGCTTTTAATGCACTTAAATCTCGCTCTAATACCGTTATTGTATCCAGATATTTAATCTTTTCATTCTCTGCTTTGGCTGCGGTCGTGAGCATATCGGCTAATTTAGATTCCGTTATGGCGTGTTTTAATTGAAGTTCTCCGTATTTCTCATTTATGTCATTATATGCCGCCGATTTATGTAACAGGCGGATGCGATAAACTATTGACGCATATAACAAGATTATAACAATTATTCCTAAAATGCTTGTAATGTAATCTATCATGACTTTTTCCTATGTGTTTCTTGTTGGTGTCAATATATTTTCTTTCTTTTACTTTGACAATCACTTTCAAAATTATGGGGCACATTGTTAATAAATCATACTTTATTCGCTTTCCGATACCTTAATAATATACAATTTTACTTATTTTTATTGTTTTTTAAACTTATGGTGTTTTTTTTATTGAAATACAATAATAGGTAAAATTTCTCTTGCTTTTATTTCATTTTTAGCATAGTATTTGTTTACAAATCAATATTATACAACTTTACGTTGTTTTATGTGTTATAAAAGTTGTATAATCGGAACTTAACTTTTTATTGAAGGGATTGTTACTATGAAGGGCTTTTCTAATGAATGCGGCTCCAGAAACGCGTTTGGGTACTTTGATGCTTGTGCCGGTGAAATTGTACTGAAACGCCCATGTGTTAAAAAAAATGATTTGCAAGAGGTCTATTTTTGGCTCGATAGTTGCTCTGATTTGAAAAAATTTTCTTTGGGCATCGGTTCGTTTGAAGCTTTTGTTGCTGATGGACGTGTTAACAGTTTATATTCTACGGCCAAAGGGTTACTTAAAAATTCTATCATTAAACATAAATATTCTGATGCCGAAATGCTCAGAAATATTTTCTTGAAACTGCATAAACATACTAAATTACGTAGTTTGGCTATTAAATGTTTCCTTTTCTCCGATGATCCAATTTTGTTTGAACGCTTGTTGGAACTTATACATGAACTTCCTGAACTAGCTTATTTGGATCTAACCGGCAGTTACTTTACCGATGAACAACTTATTGATTTGGCTAAAGTAGTTGCTAAAACCAAAATCGCTCATTTGGTTTGGCCTGAGCCTAGATTAGATAAGACAGGTCTTGATGAAATTCTTAATGCTCTAAAAACGAATAAATCTTTGGTGGTTATTACCGGTGCTCCTGTTGATTTGCTTAAATTTGCTAAGAAAAATCGAGAAACGTTATTCGCTTTGGGTAAATATCCCAGTATGATGGTTGAGGAAGATATTAAACTCATTAAAGAATACAAAAATTCTGTTATTGTCGCTTTTGCTTATGAAAAAGAAAGATTGAGTGATTTAGAAAAAACTTTTATGGCCGTTTTAGCTGAAGCTAAAGATATTACTCCACCTTTAGATGATATTTGTGCTTAATATTCTATTTGCAACGAATTATCCGCCGCATAATGGCGGATTTTTTTTGTATTGTTTTCACAAATACTTACCTTACATAATTCATTTTGTAAAACATAATATTCGGTTTGAAACGATACGGTTCCAGACTTCAAAGCGTGTTTAAATAACAAAATTTTCTACTAATTCATCCCTCTTTATTACAGCAAACTTTATCACTGTTTATCTTTTACTCTTATTTTAACCAACACCTTGAGATGCCATTTGCTACGGCTTATATTCCCTTTATGAATATTTGTCCACATATTCACTCTATTGAATATTTTACATAACTATCTGTTTGTATGTGTTATTTTCTTAAACGTTTGTCCACTTCTTTTCTTTTTGTGAATATTATTCATTCTTCGTCTATATGCAAAATATTCATCTTATATTCCTCTCCTCTTGTTTTTAATGCACAAAAAAAACCTCGATAATCTATCGAGGTTTTCTCTTTTTTTAACTTTTATTTCTATATCTCTGATATATTTATCTTTTGTGTTACTTTTCCAATTATTTCTATTTCTTTAGCGTCCACATATTCCGTTTCATACATCTTATTATCGCATAATAGCGCTATTTTATTAGCAGAAAATGATTGCAAACGTCTGATATATGTTTTACCTTCTTTATTTATAACATAAACACCATCCTCTTTTTTTAGCGTTTGCGGCAATACAACGGCCATATCTCCCCTATTTAAGGTTGGACGCATATCATCTGTGGTTATTCTTAATGTTCTGCTTCCCAATGGTAAATTTAAATTCATTACCAATGGGGAGGTTTCTTCACTTTCCTGCCCCATTATTCTTTCTATTGGACATTCTAATACTGCTGCAATGGCTTGAGCCGTTTCCATTTTCAAATCCACTTGTCCGTTTTCGATTTTAGTCAAGTTCCCTTGCGACATATTCAATCTTTGCGCCAACTCAGTTACGCTTATTCCCACAGATTTGCGAATTTGTTTTATATTATTCGGCATTATTTTATCTTTTTCCCTCTTTTCATGGAACAGCCGTTTACGACTATTGTACTATCTAACACCACTTCGTGTTTTTTTATCATTTCCAAGGTATTTGCATCTAATTCTTGTTTGTAACGTTTATCGTCGTTTTCTTTCTTTTTATACATACAGTAACCAGATGCTAATGAATTATTTTGGAAAGTTAATTCATAAACCATATCTCCAGACTTATCATATAAGCGATATTGGCCATTCAACTTTCCGCCGATATATATCCCCTGTTCTTGCATATATCCATTATTGTAATAAAATTTAACGACACCCTCTTTGACACCATTTTGATATGGGGTTATGGACTCTATTTTGTTATTTTTATAATATGTCTTTACCACGCCGTTCAGCTTACCTTTAGTATACGGTTTTTCTGATAAAACATCACCATTGGTGTAATACGAAATAACGGTACCCTCAATAATACCTTTGACTAAGGGATATCTGCGAACCAACTCGTTTTCTTGATATTTGCGTAGTTCTCCGGTTATCGGCTTACCTTCCAAATCTGTACAAATCGTAAGTCTGTCTTGTTTTCGTATATAACACTTTACTTCACCGGGCATGATATAGATTTTTGTTTCGACCTGTTTTTCTTGCGGTACTTCTTGAGCTATCAAAGAAACTCCGGATAATAAAAGCGTTGCCGCTACGGCACAGGGGAGAATTTTACGCATCTGTCACCTCTTCTAAATTCTCAATCAATTTGGTTTTATTTTAATGTCTGATACTTAAAATTTGTTTAACACCGTATTCCATTTTTCATAACAGAAACGCGGCACTTTGCAGTACCGCGCTCTGTCAGATGTTCTCTGTTATTTATCCTTATGCTTCATTTTTATGCGGCATTTCAGCTTCTTTAACGAGTGATGCTATTGCTTCATCTAAGTTCATAACTTTTTGCTCTTCTGAACCTAGACGACGAATTGTCACTGTCTTATCTGCTTCTTCTTTTGCACCGACAACCATAATTACCGGAATCTTCTCAACAGAGTGTTCACGAATCTTATAGTTAATCTTTTCGTTGCGTGTATCTGTTTTTGCTGAAAGACCTGCTTGGCGCAATGCTTTAGCAACTTCTTCCGCATAGTTATCAAATGCTGATGTTACCGGCAATACAACAACTTGTTCCGGTGACAACCATAACGGCAACTTACCGGCGTGATGTTCAATCAAAATACCCAAAAATCTTTCAATCGAACCGAATAATGCGCGGTGCAACATTACCGGCTGGTGTTTCTCACCATCTTCGCCAATATAGCTGATATCAAATCTTTGTGGCAAGTTCATGTCTACTTGAATTGTACCGCATTGCCATTCACGGCCGATAGCATCACGCAAGATGAATTCCAATTTCGGGCCATAGAAAGCGCCTTCGCCTTCATTGATTTCATACTCATAGCCGTGTTTTTCCAAAGCGTGAGCCAATGATTTTTCGGAAATATCCCAAATTTCATCAGAACCAATACGCTTTTCCGGACGAGTTGACAAGTAAATCTTGATTTTATCAAAACCGAAGTCTTTATAAATATCAAAAATCAACTTCATCGTTGTAATGCATTCTTCTTCCATTTGTTCCGGTGTGCAGAAGATGTGCGCATCGTCTTGAGTAAATTCACGAACACGCATTAAGCCCATCAATGCACCAGATGCTTCATAACGGTTTACTTTACCAAATTCAGCCATTCTTAACGGCAAATCACGGTAACTCTTAATACCTTGTTTGTATACCAACAATCCGCCTGGGCAGTTCATCGGTTTGATACAGAACCACTTACCGTCTTCGGTTTGACCAGAATAGTTATGCGCACCATATTTTTCCCAGTGACCAGAAGTTTCCCACAAGCATCTATCCATAATGCGAGGTGTGCATACTTCTTCGTATCCATTGTGTTCTTGGCGGTTACGCATATATTCAATCAACTTACGATAGATTTTATACCCCTTATCATGCCAGAAAACGGCTCCCGGTGCGTATTCAGGTTCAAAATGGAACAAATCCATTTCTTTACCCAACTTTCTATGGTCGCGTTTTGCGGCTTCTTCCATACGGGTTAAATATTCTTGTAAATCTTTTTTATTTGCCCATGCGGTTGCATAAATTCTTTGCAACATTTCATTTTTAGAATCGCCACGCCAATATGCTCCGGCAACTTTCATCAATTTAAACGCATCACCAATTTTTGATGTTGATGGAACGTGAGGACCACGGCACAAATCAACATAATTACCTTGGCGATACAAAGAAATTTCCGCATCTTCCGGCAAATCTTCAATGATTTCTACTTTATAGTGTTCACCCAATGACTTAAACAAAGCTATTGCGTCTGCACGACTAACAACTTCACGTTCAATTTTTTCATCACGTTTTACGATTTCGTGCATTTTTTCTTCAATTTTCACAAAATCTTCCGTTGTGAACGGTTCTTTGCGTGAAAAGTCATAGTAAAATCCGTCTTCAATAAACGGTCCGATTGTTACTTGTACATCCGGCCACAACTCTTTAACGGCTTCGGACATTACGTGTGAGCAAGAGTGACGCAATATTTCAAGTCCATGTTTATCTTGGGTAGTGATTATTTTAACTTTAGAATCGGTAGTGAGCGGGGTAGTGAGATCTTTTAATGTGCCGTCGATTTCAACAGCGATTGCGGCTTTCGCCAAGTTATGACTTATTTGATTTGCAAGTTCAAAGCCTGAAATTCCGGCTTCAACTTCTTTTATGCTGCCATCCGGCAGTTCAATTTTTATCATTTTTTACCCCTTAATTTAATTGTTATCTAAAGTTTTCTTTTGCTTCTTTGTGGTCTATCTACCCTTTTCTTTTGGCTACGCCCCTAAGATTTAGGCTTTAAACCCAAAGTAGCTATTGCTCAAAATCTACAAAGGATTGTTTCAGCAATTCTTCATAGACTCCGATAGTTTTACTACACATAATTTCTTTTGTAAAGTTTTCTTTTACAAAATTACGTGCTTGGGCGGCGATTTTTTTGCGCTCACTATCGCTCAAATTTAACGCCCACTCTAATTTTTCACTCAAATCTTCAGCATCGCCCGAGATAAAATGACGACCGGTTTCGCCGTCTTTCAAATTATCCAGAGAACCTCCGATGTTTGATGCCAAAACAATTTTTCCCATAGCCTCTCCTTCTGCGGCAATTCTGCCGAAGGCTTCCGGCTCTATGGATGCAGAAACCACAATATCACAAGCTTTCATTAACGCCGGTACATCATCGGTATGGCGGATAAAAGTAAACTCGCCCTCCATATGATAAGATTTTATCTGCTCCACCAGACTTTCGGTATATTTTACCCTGCCCTGATCATCTCCGGTAAATACACAGTGAAAATCTCCTCGTTCTTTAATCTTTGCCAAGGCATCTATCAGCAAATGTTGCCCTTTCCAGTGGGTTAAGCGACCAATCAACAACACTATTTTCTTATCCGTCGGCAATTCGTATTGCTCTATAATCGTCTTTAATCTTTCTTCCGTTACTGCCTCAGGATTAAACTTTTCGGTATCAACGCAACGATGGATAAAAACTAATTTATCTTCCGGCGTATGATAATTTTGCAGCACATGATTTTTGATGTGAGAAGAAATTACAATTACTTTTTCTCCGAAAGTCATCACTTTATTATACGCCTTCTTAATTCCCCATGGACCTAAACCATAGGTGCCATGAAAAGTGGTTACAAAGTGAACACCGGCTTTTTTGGCTGCCAAGTATGCACTCCATGCCGGCGCTCGGGAACGTGCATGAACAATATTTATCCCATTTTTCTTGATTATTTCCGCTAATTTATCGGCGTTTTTTAAAATCGTCAGAGGATTTTTGCTCTTTAAGGGTAAAGTAAAGTGTTTTACGCCCATGCGCTCCAAACTATACTCCAAATGACCGCCTTGCGATGCGACATAATTTGTATATCCTTTAGCCGTCAGTGCTTCGGCGATTTGTATCGTACCGACCTCCACGCCGCCCTGTCCTAATTCCGGCAAAACCTGCAATACAACAGGTGCGTTGTTTTCTGTCGGTTGTTTTATGTTTTTTACTTTATCTTTACTCATTTGCAGTATATATCCTTCTTAAATCAATCTTTTTAACGAGGTTTTTATGTCTGATTCTTTTTATTCTTTCAAATGCGGACACACCACCAAGTTTGAATATATTAAGCCGAACTCTGCCAAAACTCAAAGTTTTACACTGGTTTATGCACATGGTTTTTGTTCGGATCCCTATGGGCGCAAACCCGAGGAGATTAAAAAGTGGTGTTTGGAAAACGGCATGGGTTTCTTTCGTTATGAAATTGCCGGACATGGTGCGGATAGTGCAAGATTTGAAGAAACAACCATAAATACCTATAAAAGCCAGATTTTTGAGATTGTAAATGATATTGTCGAAGGCGATGTTATCACTGCCGGTTCTTCTTTGGGCGGCTGGCTCGGTTTGTTGGCTGCGGTTCATTTTCCGGAGAAAGTTAAAGGATTTTTGGGACTTGCGGCTGCGCCGGATTTCTTGAAAACTTATTTTGAAAATTACTTTAAACCCGAACATTTGCAAATTCTAAATCTTAACGGCAAAATCACGTTTCCGACCAACGATTTTACTTACATCATTACCAAAGAAATGATTGAATCCGCTGAAGAAAATCTATTACTTAACAAAGATATCATTCCTTTTTATGGCAAAGTTCGTTTAATTCAAGGAATGAAAGATGCTTCTCTTGAATGGCGGACGGCACCACTGATTGCGCAAAAAATTGCCGGCGATGATGTTAAAGTTACGTTACTTAAAAATAGTAATCATCGCTTGGGCGCAGATGAAGATTTGTTGGAAATTCGACGGAATTTAGATGATTTTTTACTTTAACTTTCTTATTTAAGAGGTTGTAATGTCTTACGATTTAATGTTTCAAAAAGCAGTCGAGTTACAAAATAACGGTGCGCTTAACGAGGCGGAAAACATCTATTTGAAACTTTTGGAAGTCATGCCGCAAAATTCTGATATTTGGAATTTGCTCGGGCTTATCGCTCAGGCAAAAGGTAATAATGAACAAGCTCTTAATGCTTTTTTGTCCGCCATTACATACGCTCCTACCCCGTTTGCGCCGCATTACTTTAACTTGGGTTTGACTTATCGCGCTCTCCATAAATATCGTGAGGCTCTGGAAGCACTCCAAAAAGCCGTTCATTTACAGCCGGAGTTCAAAGAAGCTTGGAACTTTTTAGGGCTTACACAAGAAGAACTTGATGAACATCAAGAGGCAATTAAAAGTTTTTGTCGGGCGCTTGATATTGACAACGACTACAACGAAGCTCGCGCCAATTTATGCTTTTATACCAACGACAAAAATACGCTTCTTAAACTCGCCGATGAGCACCCCGATGATTTGCAAGCTAATCTTTTAGCTGCTGCTTGTTGTGATGTTATCAGCGATAAAGAGAAATATTTGCGTCATGCCGTCACTCATCATCCTTTTCACACGTCCGCTTTGCTTAATTTAGCCAAAGTGTGCGAGACTACCGAGAATTTTGCCGAGGCTTTACAATTATATCACAAGGTTTTGAATCTTGATGAAAATTCGGTAGAAGCCATCTTGGGTATTGCCGATGTTTCTTTACAATTAAACGATCTTGATAAAGCTGAACTTTATTACAAAAAGAGCTTTACTCTCGCGCGTGATATTGCCGGCGCGCATCTCAATTATGGTATTCTGCTCTATCGTCAAAAACGCTTGGCAGAAGCGCTCGAACAATATCGAATGGCGGTGCAACTTGAACCGGAAAAACCCGAAATCAGCTATAACCTTGCACTTATTCTTAAAGAAGTCGGGGAATATGAGGAAGCTCTCGGTTTAATGTTTAACGCACATCAGCGTTGTCCCGAAAAAAAGGAGTTTTCCGTTAACATTATGGAAACGCTCTCCGAACTCTTTGCCCAAAACGCCGAATTAGCACTCAAAATTGCCGATAACTGGCAGAAAATAGAACCTGACAACATCTTCTCCAAACGAATCTTTGCGGCTATTTCAGGTCTTACTTCTTCGTCCGACGACGATAAAGACTATGCACAGCAACTTTTTGACGCTTTTGCAGAAACTTACGACGAAGTTATTAACCGTCTTAATCCGCAAATTATTGATTGTTTTGCGCAACATTACGGCAAACTCTCCGGCTCTGTTCTTGATTTAGGCTGCGGCACCGGCTTGGTTGCCGAAAAACTTAAAAATGACAACACGGCTTTTGTCGGTGTTGATATTTCTTCACAAATGATTGAAATTGCTCGAGGAAAAAATCTTTATCAAGAGCTCGTTTGTCAGGATATCCTCTCTTTCTTAAAAGAAGCCAAATCGCTTAAACACTTTTCGGTTGTCATTGCCTGCGACGTTTTCTGTTATTTCGGGAATCTGGAAAATGTGCTTCGTTTACTCAAAAAATCAGAGGTTTGGTTCTCTATCGAAACTGCTGAAGATGACAGAAATGTCGATTTTTATCTCACACCAACGGGGCGTTACAAACATAAACAAGCTTATGTCCAAAATCTGCTCGAAGGTCTTGGTTTTAAAGAAATTCAAGCTTTTCCGTTGGTTCTTCGTTATGAAAACGGGCATCCGGTTGAAGGCTTTCTTTTTAGTGCAAAATAATCTTGTGAACAAACGCAAAAATCTATTGTATGAGGACTTTATTTATTCTACTTTTCAAGTGGTTTGTTAAGTCTATTATATATATATGTAGTTATTGATTGAAAAGTTTTTTATTTCGCGGATATTTATGCTTTGTTTCTCTCTGTTAGCATAAATAAGGTGAGAGCATTTTGAAATGCGTATGGTGAATATATCATTAGGCCAATTATATTCTTGCCATGGCAGAAAATGACAATCACGGATTGCCCGATGGTTTTATCGTTATTATTAGAAAAAAATTCTGATCAGAATGCCGGCTAATTGCAAAAATTCAGGCGTCTTTCGGATGACAGTTTTCCCTGCTTTGATTTGAAAGACGCTTTTGTTTCAGACTATTATTCTTTTAAGTTTATGTTTTACTTTAACTTTTTCAAAACTTACTTTTTCTTTCTTTAGCTACTTACTTTTTCTTTAAAACGGCGCATTTTAGCGCGTTTTTTTTTTGCGCTTTTTCCGAGTTATTGGCGCAGGGCTTTCTTTTGATAACGTTTTTCACGATAACTAATATTTTGTTAGTAATGAGGCGGCGGCGTTTCTTCTTCCAAAGGTTTTACAACACTTTGCGTGTTTCTTATGGCTTCGGTTAAATAGTGGTTTTGCTTCTGTAAAAACGCTATATCTTTGCCTTGCTTGATGATAACATCATTCAAATCGTCCACCATTCTTTCTAAATTCGATAATGCCATCTCTATATCTATAAATCTTTGTTCTGTGTTTTCCATTTTGCCTCCTTTTATCTTCCCTTATCATATAAACACTATTTTTTTATTTCGCAAGTTGTGTCTTTTGATAATCTTCTTCTCCTCTTTACGCCTTTTTAACTACTTTACAATTAAATTTATTGCAAAATTATTAGCTTTAAGGAGAAAATTTTATGTCTGTTTTATGGTATTGTCTTGCCGGTGGTTTACTTTTAGCTTTGTATTTGGTTTATGTTTCTTTGATTAAGAAAAAAAATAATCTTAAAGAAGCTGCTGCCGGTATTGATGTGCAACTCAAAAAACGTTACGATTTAATCCCTAACCTATTAAAATCTGCCGCTAAATTTATGGAACACGAACGTGATGTGTTTATGAAAGTGACGGAATTGCGCGAAAAAGCTATGAGTGCTGAAAATTTTGCCGATAAATTTAAGGCGGACAATATGCTCTCTGAGGCAATGAAACAATTTAAACTCACTGCCGAAAATTATCCCGAACTTAAATCCGATGCGACTATGATTGCTGCTATGCAAGGGATGAGTGATGTGGAAGAACATATTGCCGCTTCAAGACGCTTTTATAACTCTGCCGTTAAAGATTATAAAAATGCTTTGGAAATTTTTCCTTCTTCACTCATTGCCGCTATGATGGGACTTAAAGACGAATATCCCTTCTTTGAAGCTGAAGAAGAAGCTAAAGTTGCTATTAACGTTGGTGATTATTTTAAATAATCCTGATTTTTATCTTGGAGTGTGAGTGTTATGTCGCGTGCAGAAGATATTTTTGAAAAACTTATTTATTTCGGGGAAGATGCGATTGATGATTTTATCTTGAGTAGACAAACCGAAGAATTATTTTTGGATTTCAAACAGGCTGTTTCTGACGGTAAATCTATGCGCTCACTTCATCAAAATGATCGTCGCAATCTTGGCAAAGCCATCTCAGCGTTTGGGAACTCTGAAGGCGGCGTTTTGGTCTGGGGCGTTGAATGTTCTCGCGATTTGGAATTGGGAGATGTCGCTCAAGCTAAAGTTAAAGTTAAAAACGTACATCGTTTCTTAAGTTGGCTTGAAAATGCCATTTCCGGTTGCACCATCCCTTCTCACAACAAAGTGCGCAATCATATTATCAGTTGCGATGCAAACGGTGACGGTTTTGTTGCTACCTATATCCCAAAATCTGATATAGCCCCTCTTATGACCACTACCGGCAGTCAGATTTATATTCGTTCCGGTTCAAATAATGTCCCTGCGCCGTATGCAGTTATTGCCGGTATGTTCGGTAAACGTCCTCAGCCAAATATTGAGCTTGTGATTGATGACAAATCATTGGAAGTCGGTAAAGATGGAGATGATGACTTTTTTGCTCCTGCTAAACCAAGAAAGAAAAAGGAAAGTTATCTTAAAATCAGATTTTCTCTTTTGGCGCAAAATAATTCTAACGCTATTGCCAAAGAGGTTTATCTCTCTTGCAATACCCTATTGTTGGGCGGCGACCACACCAAAGTTTCATTCTATTATGACAGTCAACTTGAAAATTTGGCGGCTGAAAATAACTCCATTAACCTCATTACACCAATGGAAATGCGTGTTCCACCACGTGCCCTTTTCTCTTGCGCCAAAGCAGAAATTCGCTTTACCGACGACATTACCGAGGATTTTTTGTTAGATGGAGTTATCGGTGCGGAAGATGCTACGCCTAAGAGTTTTCGTATTTTTATTTCCAAAAATGATTTACGTTCCTTTGTGGCGCAAACGTTCAAAAAAAATGCCCATTTGGAAATTCTAACCAATGAATTCTTTTCTTGTTATCTGAAAAGCGAATAATTTATTTATCAGGAGCGTATTATGAAAAGAGTGGAAATTTTTACTGATGGGGCTTGTTCCGGTAATCCCGGTGCCGGTGGTTGGGGGGCTATTCTTCGATACAACCAGGTGGAAAAAGAACTCTCCGGCGGTGAACCTGAAACAACTAATAATCGTATGGAATTAACCGCCGTTATTTCTGCCCTTTCCGCTCTCAAAGAACCTTGCAACATTACCCTATATACCGATAGCCGTTATGTTATGGATGGTATCGAAAAATGGATTTGGGCGTGGAAAAAATCCGGTTGGAAAACCGCTAACAAAAAAGCTCCCGTCAAAAACGTTGAACTTTGGCAACAACTTGATGAACTTGCTTCTAAACACGAAATCCGTTGGGTTTGGGTTAAAGGACATGCTGGACACCCTGAAAATGAACGTTGCGACGAATTAGCTCGTCTTGAGGCAGCTAAATTTAAATCTTAACTGTTTTTAGACAAAACTATTGACTTTGTATATTTTCTTTGTTTATACTTAAGCTGTTAAATTTTAAGTCTATGGATAGTATTAGGTTAAATGAAATCAGTGGTCAAGAATTTGGCTCTTTTTTCAAAAAATTAAATTGGAAGCAACGTACGAATTTTGTACGAGAGCACCGTAGTGAAATCGCTGTGTCTAACAATGCTGATGTGTTGCAATGTTTGTGTGAATTCGGTTATTTTAATGCGCTTTATCCTCTTTTGGCTCTTGACAGTAAGCGGGCGAATAGTTTTATTGTTGATTACTATACTCCGCAACCTAAACGATGGAAATCGTACCCTTCAAGTGATGATGAAAGAAAGATATTGGTGCATGTTGCGAAAGAATTAGAGTTAGTTAAGTTTTTACGTGAAAACACAAATAAACTTTGGGATTTTTCATCAAAACTTCCCTTTACTTCTCTGATTTTTGAAAACGCTTCTCAAAATGTTCTTGATTATTTAATATCTTGGCATTCTAAAAATTTTGTTCCGCTTTCATCTAATCAAGCAAATGCTATGTTTGCTTTGGCCTCTCCTTGCGTTATTCAGAAATATCTTGCTAAAATCGGTAGTTTAACTGGTCATCGGGGATTTGTTAATTATGGACATCTGAAAAATCTGGCAAAACGTACGGATATTGATGCTGACGAAAAACATGAATTACTCCTTTTGACGGTTAATACCTTAAAGGTGCGGCCGGAAGTTATTCATCATTTACGCGTAGATGGACTTTTAGATTTTTAATGGTTGCTTTCAAAATTAAAGGCGGAAACTTTATGTTCCCGCCTTTTTTGTGTTCTTGGCTTTTCTTTACGCCATTTTCATCTTTTTATACATCTCGCGATATTCTTTTTTCAAATCGCTTTCTTTGCGACGATATACATTCAAATAATATCCTATTATCACAACTACGGCTCCGCCCACCCATGCTAATGGACCGGCATAATATATCCCTTCATAGCCTATTTTTGATGCTAGGTAAATGGCGGCAAACATTCTTATTCCTAATTCCACAAAACCCGATAATACCGGAAACATCGGTTTCCCCATACTTTGTAATGTGTTCTTAAAGATGAAAATTAAACCTAAGAAAACATAAAACATGATACTAATGCCTAAATATGATACACCTATCTTTACAATAAACGGATCGGCATGGTCCAAAAAACTGCCTATCAAATGTGTCCCGAAGAAAAATATTAAAGCACTCATGATGATACTTATCGTAAACGAGGTTAAACAGGTCTTTTTTACCGCATCGCGTATTCTTGATACTTTGCCCGCTCCATAGTTTTGCGCCACAAACGTTGCCATCGCCAAACCTATCGCCATTAACGGTTGCGTTGCTAATTGCTCGATTCTTAACGCTATCGTAAAACCTACGATTATCTTCTCGCCAAATGAGTTACATACCGATTGTATAACCATAATGCTTAATGATAAAATTGAAAATTGTATCGACATCGGTATCGCAATATTTAAATGCTCACGCATAAATTCTCCATTGTACTGCCAATCTTCTTTTTTTAAGCGCATTATCGGATAATTGCGTTTAATATACCACACACAACAGATAACGGATATGCTTATGGCTATGACCGTACCGATTGCCGAGCCAATCACCCCTAAATGGAAAAACTTTATCAAAATTAGGTTAAATATAATATTTAATACAGATGAGAATATCAGAAAATATAATGGTGTCTTGCTGTCACCTAAGGCGCGGATAAAACCTGAAAGCAGGTTAAATGCTACAACTAAAACCATTGCCAATCCCAATATCAAAATAAATTTATAGGAATCATCATATATGGCTGCAGGAACATTTAATATGTGCAATAAGTGCTTGAGGCTCACAATTAAAACCAATGTTAAAAAGATACTTAATACAATGCTGGCTCTGAATGAGTGGGTTACCGAGCGGCGGACACCATCATAATCCCCTGCTCCGAAACGTTGCGCTGTTACGGCGGTCAAACCTCCGGTGAAACTAAAGGCTATTATTAAAAAGGTTAAGTATATCGGCGCTGAGGCTCCTACCGCAGCTAAGGCATTTTCTCCGATAAGTCTGCCTACGATAAAAATATCTGCTAATTGATATAATTGTTGAAATACGTTTCCTATCAGTATCGGCAAAGCAAACAATAATATTAATTTCAGTGCATTGCCCCTTGTCATATCTTGTATCATTTACAGCCTCTTTATTCCCTTATATATTCATTTTCCGTTTCGCAATTTAGACGTTTCATTTTAAATTTCTATTAAAATTTTTGTTTTTTTGGTATGGTTTGTTGTCGTTTGGTGTTCTATCTCCCTTTTATCACAAAAAACAGCCCTTGTTTAGGGGCTGTTTTCATTTCTTTACCAAAGAGAATATTAACTGATTGCTTCCAAATGATGACTATAGATTTGTAACTGACGCGTCAATGCTTCTTCTTCTCTACCAGTCATCAAATCCGGTGCATAGTAATTCAGATCATGAATCTGCTGCTCAAGCCACTTCTTTACGGCCTTTTGCGACTTTTTGTTCAACTTATTTACCGCTTTGGCGAATTTGTTAACTCGAGGGGTATCATCCTCTATTACGCCGACGGCTTGGGGCAAAGTTTTAGTCACATCATCCCATACACGTTTACCAAGCAAAAGCTTCTTTTCTTCTTGTTTTTGCCGGAATTTCTTTAGTAAATTTTTCATATCTATATATTTTTTATATGTTTAGCGAAGTTATTTTGTCCCCTTTTGGGCTAAGAGTCAAGCCTATTTTACTTTTGCTATCGTCTGTGCAAGCCACTGATTGATTTTGATATTCAGTGCTTCATCATATTTTTTGGGTAAATTATTAAACTCTATTTCTGAGATAACATTTGCATTTTTGATAGCTTTTTTCATATCGGTAAAAAAGCTTCCTGGGTTGCTTCCCTGTGTACTGTATATCGCCAGGGGCTTTTTCTTGAAATCCGCCCCTTTTAAGAAACTTTGCATTGGCGTTGATACCGTATACATCCATACCGGAGAGCCTAAAATCACTAAATCATATTCGTTTATATCCGGCATAGTACCTTTGACTTCCGGAAATCTCTTATCTTTATATTGCTTCCAAATTTGATAATAGGCCATAAAACTGGTCGGTAGTGCTTGTTTTAGTTTAATTGCGTATAAATCCGCATTCGTTTGGGCTTTAATACGTTCGGCGATGTCTTGGGTGTGTCCGGTTAGACTGTAATATATCACCAATATCTTCTTATTCTTATCCAGCGATTGAGGTTTTAGCTCTGCAAACGGAGCCATTTCTTGTGCGTTTTTCTTTGCGACTTTCCATAAATGCAAACCGCCACTTATTCCCCCAATAACTATTGCAGCTAAAACTATGTATAAAATTATTTTCATCAGCATTCCCCCCTTATTTATTTTATCTCTTTCTATATAACCATATTCTCTTTTTTTAGCAACCATTTTATCTGAAAATATTATTGACAAAGTGACAAAAAATACCTGTTATTGTATTTATAGCCAAAATCATGGCATATCTATCGAGGGAACAAAAAATGGAGTATAATTATACAAAGCTTGTTGTTTCTAATTGTTTATGATACCACCTTCAAATATCAAATGAAACTATGGTTGTATTATGTTTTTTCTTTAATTATCTTTATTATATGAGGGGGGGAAGAGGCAGATTACTCTGCCTCTTGGGGGTGGAAAACTTTTATACCTATTTGGTTTGACGATGTTTTTGATATTTCTCAAACAAGGTCTGTACCCAAACGTACATCAATGGTATTATCAATAAACCAATAGTTGTGGCTGCTATCATACCCCAAAATACGGGTACACCAATTGCTTTTCGGCTTTCAGCTGCTGCTCCAGAGGCTATTACCATAGGAAATACACCTAAGATAAAAGCAAATGCAGTCATCATTACCGCACGAAATCTTTCTTGCAATCCTTTTAGCGCTGAATTTACAATTGTTGCTCCTTTGGCTCGTTCGTCTTTGGCAAACTCTACAATCAAAATTGCGTTTTTAGCGGCTAAACCAATCAACAATATTAACCCTAATTGCGCATATACACTTAACGGCATACCGCTCAGTAAAAGCCCTAACAATGCACCATTAATCGCTACTACCAACGGAATACCTACTGTTTTTGCTATTACTTCCGCAGATGCCCCCGGATATGTTGCAGATACGGATATTTGCGGTGGAGTAATGTCAGGATATAATGCTATCGGTAAATTAAGCAGAGCTATTATTCCGACTAGTACAATTACTATTGAAATTACGAAAGACAGGCGTGGACGTTCTATAAAACGAGCTGAAAACATCTTTAATCCTCCAATGCGCTACTGAGATAATTTTCTTTTACCTTTGTGCCAGGAGTTGCTTTTTGTAAGCCTTGCACAATAACGTGTTCGTCACCATTTAATCCAGCTAAAACAACTTGCATGTCATCTTTTACACCGTCCAATTTAAGATATTTCTGCTCAACTATATTATCTTTATTCACAGTGAGAACATAACTACCATTTATGTCTGACATCAATGCTGTTTGAGGGACCAAAATCGCTTCTTTTTTCACATTGAAACGAACATATATGTCGACATAATTTCCTGAAATTAGCAAATTATCGTTATTTGCAACATCTACATATACTGGTAAAGTTGCGGTTTCGGGATTAAATTCGTTGTCAAAAAATAGGTTATCAGCTTTGGTTGTTTGCGTCTTTCCATTTGGCAATTTTATATCTATGTATATATTTTCTGAAGACGCGGCTTTTTCCATAAATACGTTTCTTTCCTTGTCACTAACAGAAAATGCTATTCGTATCGGATTGGTTTGTACCACCCGTGCAAGGCTACCGCTTGATGGGCTTACATAATTACCTTTGGTGATTTTTGCCTTACCGATGCGTCCAGTTATCGGAGATTTGATTTCTGAGTGTTCCAAATTTAATTTTGCTATTTCTAAATCTGCTTTAGCTTGACGCAAGTTACTTTCTGCCAAATCTATTTCTTTGTCTGATGCAAATTTTTGCTTATTTAGTGATGAAATACGTGTGTATTGTTTGGATAACTGTTTTACTGCGGCTTCGGCTTTTTCTAAATCCGCGTTGTATTGGGTTTGCTCTATTATAAAAATCTTTTGTCCTGCTTTTACTTCAGCACCATCTTCAAATAAAATTTCTTCCAAATAACCGGATACTTGAGGAATAATATCAACACTGTTGATAGCTTCTACCTCCGCAATGTATTTCTTTTTCTCTGAAACATCAGCCTTTTTCAGACCTCTAGTTATTACATAAGGAGGTTCTTGGCTACCTTGCATATTCTCAATATTCGGTTTGATTATTGAATGTCCCCATGCCCCTATACACATAAAAACTATCGCATATACACTATTGCGAATCACTTTTGAGCTTTTTATTTTTTTGACTTTCATTGAGTTTCACCCTTTCCGTTATCTTTTTGCTAACGGCTTGGGTGTAAAAAAAATATTTTTTTATTGCAAGCAAAAAAAAGTTTGTGTCACTTTTATAATGATGAAACTTTGAAGCTATTTTTCATCTTCTGACGAAGTCGGTAACTTTATTAAAATATGAATTTCCGCCCCCGATTTTAAGTGCGTACTAGATACCATTAAATTATCTTCTTCACTTAATCCCAAGCATTCTATTACATTGCACGCATTAACGGAATATAAAGTCTGCTTTGATCCTATCTCATGCATAAATACTTGATGCCACTTTCTTATCCACCTAGATATTGTTTGTGCAGATAGACCTACTATTCGCGCAATCTGTCGCATTGATAAGCCAAACATATATAAACCATGACAAGTCAGCCATGTATCTAATGGCTTACCGTGTTCTCCGGGTTTGGTAAATTGATATCCGCAGTCTTTACACTTATAGCGTTGCCAACCAAAAACTATGCCGTTTTTGACATATTTTCTAGAATTACATTTTGGACATTTAATTTCCATTGTTTACTCCAATAATTTTTATTTATTTCTATCATTAAAAAAGTTACACATCAAGAGGTTTCTTAGTATTATTCTAATTTTTTGCACTCGTTAATGTTTTCATCTACTTGTTTTTTCTATAAATCATTTCTTCACAAATATTTTTTTGCACTTTTTTGATTTTTCTTATTGACATTATCAAAATTTATCTGTAAAAACTCTTTCGTACCTGATGGCGGGGTAGCTCAGTTGGTTAGAGCAGAGGAATCATAATCCTTGTGTCGAGAGTTCGAATCTCCCCCTCGCTACCAATATAAAGCTTCGGTTTTACCGAGGCTTTTTTTATTTATAGTTGCAGATATTCTCATTTGATGCTTTGGGGCTTGATTCATGTGGTTTGGCTCTTTGTACACGTCCATTTGTATAAAAAAATATCCTCGGATCCTATTAGCCGCATCCAAGCGTGCTAATAGATACTGACTGGGCGATTTCGATTTCGTTCCCAGTAGCCGAGGACACTTTTTATTTAGAACGAATTAACCTTCTAGTCAACTGATTTATTTGAAATTAAGATATACAGAAGTTTTTCTGGATTTTCATCAGCATGGTATACAAGTAAACTATTTGGCATTGTTTTGCCAAAAGTTCTTCTCGGTGTGATAGGAATACGTCTGCTTTTATTGCTGGTTTAAATTCTGGTTTAACCTCTCTGGCTCTACCAACCATGAAAAGGATGGATTTTTATCCATCCTTTTTTGTTTCTATGCTTTCTTTATATCCCCTTTTCTGCTATTTATTGATATTCTAAACTATGTGGTTGGGGTTAGTTGTCAAATTCATGTGCTTCATCACACTCATCGCGTATTTCTTTGATATACTCTTTGACAATTTCTTTCATTATCACATAGGCTTTTCCTATTGCTATTGTATTATACATTGTGCCAGTATAGGTCTGTCTTGCAAAATCACTGTCATGCACAAGATGATGACTATGGTCATAAACCGCTGTTACTAATTTATCAAACCTGTCCTTACTCTCTTGTGCCGTTGTTGCATAATATCTATCAAATATTTTATGAGCTACGCCTACAATACAATCAACCGCATTATAAGCTGCATTATTCATATCTGCTGTGGAAGGCGTTTCTCCATATGTAATCTTACAATCGTGCAACTCTTGCTCCAGCTTATCAATAGCCGAACCTTCATCAGCAGGACAACGTCCTTCTTGGGCATTCGCATTGAACGTTACTAAAAAACAAACTAAAACCAACCACTTCATTTATTTTCCTTTCTACCGCTTGTTATAGTAATGAGGATATTTCTTTTGGATATAATAGTCAATCTTATCTATTATTTTATTGATTTGTATTTTCTATGCATTAAACTAAGAAAGTCGATATTACTGTGCACCAATCAATTAGTTGTTTTCTTTTGCATATTTAGGAAAAAACATGAAGAAAGTTAAACTTATACTCTGTACCTTAATCATATGTTTTCAAGCGAATCTTTCCTTATCTGACATTTGCTACGATATTACAGATAATGATGTCATCACCAAAGCTACAGATATTCTCAATCAGCAAAATGAAATCTATGATTATTGTTCTATTTGTATGAATGCTGAACCTCGTAAAATTATCATTCACGAAATTAAGGCGGGCAATCCGATTTTAATTAATCAGCAAGGTATAGATTTGGCGCATATATACTATAAAGATGGAAACAATTTTGTTAATTTGGGTGTTGCCAGCGGATGTTTTTCGGCTAATGAATATGGTATAAAAGAAAAACTGGAAAAATTACCAATTATTCAAAGAACCCCTGAAAGTGATAAAACTGAGGCAGAACAAAAAGCTCAAATTGCATACGATACTTGCGTTGAACAATATAAAACAACCTCGGAACATCTTACAACTGCTGATATGGTTGCACGAAATACCTTAATCAATGATTGTTTGACCACAAAAATTAAACAAGAAATTTCTATAGGTTTTACGCCACAAGTTCAAGAAGAAATGAATCAGTATCTTGCGCAGATAAGAAAAAACACTTTGGATTTTTATAGTAAATTTTACGCTGAAAACAAATATTGCGATAATAGGTGCGGAACAATGGCTGACATACTTCCTTTTACAAATGAAGGAAATACATTGCTCGAAATTCTGACACAACTCTTCTATCTTAATATAACAAAAAAGGGGTATTAAGTTCGAGTGCTATTTTCCTATTCTGCTATTTACTGATATTCTAAACTATGTGGTTGGGGTTAGTTGTCAAATTCATGTGCTTCATCACACTCATCGCGTATTTCTTTGATATACTCTTTGACAAGATTTTTTACCATAACATGCGTGCGTCCGGCAGCTTCCAAAACATAAACTTCTGCTAGACGAATACTTCTTCCCATATCACTTCTTTGGTTGATATCAAAACTTATATCCGTCGCAGCACTCACATAATTATCAAAATTTTTCTTAACGCTTGCATTATAGTGCGTATAGTATTTATCAAATAAATGGTGTGCTACTTTCTGCATACAGTCAATGGAGCGGTCATAAGCTTTCAACATTTCTGATGTTTGCCATTCGTCTTTTCCATAATCAACTACTGCACAATTGTTCAGCTCTTGCTCCAGCTTATCAATAGCCAAACTCTCCTCAGCAGGGCAACGTCCTTCTTGGGCATTCGCATTAAATGACAATAAAAAACAAACTAAAACCAACCACTTCATTTATTTTCCTTTCTACCGCTTGTTTTGGCTATCTTGAAAAAAATAACTTATTCTAAAACATATGCAAACAGACTCAAGCCTAAAATAAAAAATACGGCGTAAATTATACCATAAAACGCATATCTATTCGGAACGTGCTTTTGAATATTTTCTTTATACAACAACGGGAAATCAGGTAAATGATAAAATAGGCAATAAACCAATACGCCCAAAATTCTTTTAAATTATCGGCCTGAAGTATATACGCATACGGGATACTTAATAAAAAAGGAACAACGTTTAGCCCCAACATAAAATAAAAAATTTTTTTTAATTTTTGCATTTACTTACTCCTTGTTTTTATTATATGGGGATAAAAATAAAAAGCAACTCTATTTATCGGTGGTTTAAGGGCGCCATGCTCCTTATAAAACGCTTTTTCCTTTTCTCTATAAAAAAAAACAGCTTCGTCCCGGTGGGAAGAAGCTGTTTTCTTTTTAGTTTATGTCCGGCTTAGAAATAATGCTCTCCACCGCGGGACATTTCCCTTTCTTTTTTCTGTTCGGCTTTGTATGCCAAGGCGCGGCGGCCGATTTCAGATTTTGCGAAGTCTTCTGTCCGGCTGAACACCTTCTTGTCCTTGAATAATTCTGGAGCGTAGATGCTCATTGCTCCCAACAAATTGCGGAACCCGACCGGTGAAAGTTCTTCAATCCTAATGTCTACCAATGCACGGAATTGTTCTTGTGACAATTCAATTCCGTTGAACTTCACAAGACGTGGTACGTTGATAAATTTATTACCCTTTTGCACTCTAGTGAATACTTGTTCGTCACTTCTGGACTTATGAGCAGATACGCTCATATCCACAAACTCTAACATTGACACCTGACGGCCGTCTTTCTTGAACAGCTGGTCATTAACTTCTTTTGAAAATCTTTTTAATTCCATAAATGTATGTATTTAATAGGTTAGCTTCGCGTAATATATACGTTATTTGCTTTCTTGTCAATAAGTTTTTTTGTCTTTTTTGACTAATATTTTATTTTATACTCATTTAAACACTTTGCCATATCCAATGGCGTCTTTATCCGCTCTATACAGGTTATCGGTTCTCTTGGTGTTTCCACATACACATACTCAACGCTTTTGCAACTGTTTAATAACAGCGCTATTGCTAATATCCGCATGCCAATCAAACGATATTGTTTCTTTTGATGCCGCTTGTTCCAAAGCAAGATTTCGCTCTTCAAGCTCCTGTTTTTCATGGTAGCTCCTTTGTAAATTCTTAAACAAAATTTCTTGATTCTGCTTGTATTGACACATCATCAAACGCGCGGTCGCCGCATCTTCGCGATAATATAACGCACTTAATACGGCAACCGCTAACAAACAGATAAGCAGGCTTATCTCTTTCATTGTTTCCCTTTAATATTCTTGATGAAATTAAACGGATCCATTTGCGCGCGTTTTAATAAACTGTCCGCTATCATGTATAGCCTTACCGCAAATAGTCCGCATACCCCAGATATTCCATATTTCACCGGTGTCGGAATATCCATATACTCCGCCAATAAGCCACATAACATACTGAATAGAAATGTTATCAGCATATCTCGCATCGTCTGACGGATTGATATAAACGGCTTTATCATTATGGTCGCAAAACCAATAAACAATCCCCATAGGCTATAATTGGCTATCAGTTCTTTTACCTTTTCCATCTCCCCTCCTTATTGTAATACCAGCGACGGAATAATTAAGCTTTCCGTGGCAGGCTTTTCTTTTAGATAAATGCAAACTTTTCCGTCTTTGGCTTCGGCTAATGGGGCATAGTTACCGCTCTCCGCTGCTTCCATGTCAAACACAACTAACGGCACATGGGTCGATTTGGCTTCTGGTATACTTATCTCGGCACAATAGGAATAGTTTTCATACGTTTCATCCTCCTGTATTGAGTTTGTCGCTATGCTAATATTACTGTATTTTTTGTAGCCGTTCTCGTTGATATAATTCCATACGCCTTCGGAACTTATCGGGTGTTTATCCCCCTCTTGTACCGTATCGCTTACATTTTCGAAAAATGATTCATAAAGCTTTTGAATTTCGGCTAATTTATTCGGTAAATCTACCAGAAATTCCATGTTTTGATTTACGTTTTTAATTATTGCATAAAATTCTTCCTGACTTATTGCGGCTCCAGGAGACAGTGTTAACATTCGTTTGGTCGTTTCTTTTATTTGCTGAAGCGCCATTATCATTTTATCTAACGAATTTTCGTAGTCTTCTGCCGGAAAATCTTCTCCTTCCAGAAATTTTATTAATTGCGTTAACGGAACATCTCGCAAAATCGTTATTTTGGTTCCTAATTGAGGAGCGGTCTTAAATACAACCTCTCCGCCGTTATTATTCTCATAATTAGTTATCGTATAATCTGTTTCTTGTACCGCTGTTGTATCATCATTACAATAAACAGCTATATCTTTGTCAAAAAAGTAAAACGGAATTTCAAATGTCGTATTATTTCCATCTGCTATATAAACCACTTTACTCAATTCGTTTTGTATTGTCATATCCAATCTCCTGTTTTAAATAAAAATAAAGAGCAAAAGTTCTTACTCTTGCTCCGGACATAAAAAAAAGCGCTTTTTCTTAAGCGCTTTTTGGGGCGATATGTCTTATTTTTTGACACTTCGCCATTCTTCTTCTTTTTTTATCCTACTCTGTCAGGGTTGTCAATACTTTCTGAAACGGTTTTGAAAATTTATTTTTCTTTGCCTTTTTTTATTTTTAATAAATCTAACGCTACTTCTTTGTCATAACTTTCAACAAACTTCTTGCGGGTTGCATATGTTAATGGTATTTGATTGTGCGCTACTTGCAGACTGTTGTTTGATGCGATAATAATCGTACCATCATTTATTTTTAGTGAAATTCCTTCTTTTTCTACTTCCGTTTTTACTTTCACAACCTTGCCTTTACTTCCGACAAATTCTTCTTTTTCCCAATTTCCTTTCTTATCTATCATTATTCCATGACCATTCGGGAACTTCAGATTTTCGTTTTTACTTATGGTTACTGATTTGCCGTTGTTGATGTAATTCTGCACATATAATTTCTTATCCATCATCAACTTGATATTGTTTTTCAATGTCAAACAGATATGGTCTCCGCTATTAAAGTATAAACGACTGCCGTCAGGATAGCTTATATGCTTGCGCTCTATATCTATTGTTAATCCGTTTGGTAGACGACAACTTGTTATGTCTGTTTTATTCACGCCTATTCGGATACCATTACTATATTCTTCCATATAGACTTTTTTGGAATAAGACATTCCTGGTGAGGTTTTATCCTTTTTATTATCCGATTTTGGTTTCGAACGCGTTGGATATTCAATATTGACTATCTTTTGACTGGCATAGTCTATGTCTACAATTTTACCATTTGCATGGTAGGCTCGATAAATATTATCATGCAACAAACTGACGACTGGACTTTGAGCTTCTACCCTTTCTGCCAGAGAAATTGCTGATTCCATAAACTTAGGAAAGAGTTTCTCTAACCTTTGTCTTAGGTCTTCATTCAAATATCCGTGGCTTAAATCGTTACGCAGTTGTTTATATTCACTCCAACTTTCTGCTTCTTTAGGATTTATCAGTTTACAATTCTTAAAATATGTTAAAGCGGCTGACGGCGGTATGTTCTTACCGTAAAATAAGCAATGTTGACTTAATCTGTTTTCTACCTGTTGGAATATCTCCAGATAATTTTTACGATATAAATATACCGTAACGCGATCTAAAAAACTTTCTATATCCATTCCGCATACATCTATTATCTCGGCTTGCGGCAAAACTTTTTGTGCATTCTTTATCAAGGCCTCTTTCTTATCTGAATCCGCTTGATAATTTGTTTCCAACATTATTTGGGCATCAGGATGCTCTTTGGCATATTGTTTGGCTCGATTGATAAATTTCGAATTACTTTCGCTTTCTTCGCGTATCAACAAATCTGGATTTAACGTCGCTACCAGCGTAGACATATTGTTCGCTACCTCAACATACGACTTTACTCTTTCTACCAGAGATTTATCACATAGGTGGCAATATGAATCTAGATACCGGCGACGAACACTCGCATTCTTGATATTTTCTATATTGTTAAACTTTCCTAATCCATCTAAAGTATCCCATTGATGGTGCATCAAATGGCGGATATTTTGATAATCTTGAAATGCGGCGGCTGATGGTATTAGCCCCTCTTTTTCGGCTTGTGATATGTAATTTTCTCCGGCGCGCAGACCTAATAGCTTTTTGATAATTTTATTGCTTTCTTCCGATAGTGTTGTTAATGTACCTAATAATACATTTTCAAACGGATTGATTAAGGCTGAAGACATGGCTTCCGTTTGAGCATCCATCAGTTCTCTTTCACTGTATGTATCTTTATCTTCCGGAAGTAATGTTAATACATCTATTATGCTCTTAAAACGTTTTTCTAATACTTCGTCATCAAAGGCTTCTTTTAAACTTTGGTCGTTTGTTTCGTATTGATATTTCATCTTCCAACGGCCGGCAACTAAAAATTCCGCTTCTTTTAATTTTGTTTCTTTGGGATACGCCGCTACATATCGTTCCACCCTGACAGGCAATGATTGACTGTTCGTATTTACTGCATAACTATCCGGTGCCGATATTATGCTCTTTCCTATATTCTTAAATTTTGTTGATGTATGATCAATGCTGACAAAGCAATAATGCTTTTTCGTGGACGAATATTCATTATTTACAAAACTTAGATATAATTCCTTTTCTTCTTTACTGATGTCCTCTATACTCCATGGATTTTCTTCCTTTTTATCTCCATAGATTTGCAAAATTTGATAACCTGCCAAATGACTTGGACGGTACCTTTTTACTATATATTCCAAATTTCGGACTAAGCTTATGTAGTCCTTATATACAGCTAACAAATTCTGTTTACTCTTGGCCGGTATTGTGGCGGCATATATTTGGGTCATATCTAGTTTGGCTGACATTTCTTTTCTTCATTTCTTTCGTTGCAATTTTTTTATTATTGCCGAAAATATATCTTTTGTCAATACACTATTCCCGATATTTTTTTATCTTTTATCTATTTCATATTTTTTAACAAAATCTTTACTTTATGCCGGCTATTGTATAGTAGTTTAATATTATCCGTTATTGGGGTGAACGCTATGAAGTGTCAATTATTTGCTTTATTTCTTGCAGTTCTTTCCTGTTTATCCTCTCAGGTTAAAGCTGCCGATACTATTTATGATATTATCAATCGGGAAGATAAAAAAGCTTTTTCAGATTTGGTTATGCTCGGATATGATATTGATGAACAGGATTTGGATGGATATAGTCCGTTAATGATTGCTGCAGCTTCCGGTAAAGCCGGTTTTGTTGAGTATTTAATTGATAATGGGGCTAAAGTCGATAAACGGTATTATCAAGGCGGTACGGCTTTGCACCGTGCGGCTCTCGGCGGTTATAATGATGTTATCAGCGCACTCCTAGATGCCGGAGCAAACATAAATATGCCTGATTTAGATGGCATGACTCCTCTTATGGTTGCTGCTAAAAACGGTAAACGGTTTACAGTTGAATTGTTAGTTAACAGAGGTGCTAACGTTAATTTTAGAAACGCAAAAGGTGAAAGCGCTTTGGATATTGCAAATAAATACAGATATAAAGAAATTGTTCAATTCCTTGAGCAGTCCGGCGCAAGATATCTCGGTAAAAAAGAAAATGACGAACCTTTATTGGATGATAGTTTCGATGACGACTTTAATTATGATTATAACTTCTAATGTTGCCTGATTTTTGTTTGAGCGGCGTTTAAGCGTCGCTTTTTTTATGTTTTATTATTAAAATCACGACATTTTCTTTTTTCACCTCTTGCGATAGACTTTGTTGCTCCCTATATTAGTCGTAAATTGATGTAAACAATTTAACCTTTTTAAGGGAGTGTTTTATTATGGCTGAAAAAATTGAGTTTAAAACCGAAGTTAATAAACTGCTGGATATTGTGATTAATTCTCTCTATTCCGAAAAATATATTTTTTTGAGAGAACTTATTTCTAACGCATCCGATGCTTTGGATAAATTAAAATATTGGCGCCTTATCAATCCGGATTTGGCTAAACCAGATGCCGCTTATAAAATTACCATCACACCGGATAAAGACCATAAAACACTCACAATTTCTGATAACGGTATCGGTATGAACCGCGATGATCTTATTAACCATATCGGGACTATCGCCAAATCCGGTACTGCAGAATTTTTACAGAATACAAAAGAAAATACTTCCGTTGTCGATCTAATCGGTAAATTCGGTGTCGGCTTTTATTCCGCTTTTATGGTTGCTCAAAAAGTCGAAATTATTACAAAACGTGTAGACTGCGATAAAGCTTATAAATGGGTTTCTAACGGTGTTGACGGATTTGAAATCTCTGATGCGGAACGTGATACAAATGGTACAGACATCAAACTTTTCTTAAAAGATGATGCTACCGACTATACCGATACTATTTATTTGCGCAATATCATCCATACCTACTCCGAGCATATTGATTATCCGATTGTATTAAATTTGGGTGAAGCCGGCGAAGAAACCGTTAATACCGCTTCTGCTCTTTGGACACGCAATAAAGCTGATATTACCGAAAAACAATATAAAGATTTTTATCAGCACGTTACCAAAAATTTTGATGAACCGTGGATGACTTTGCACTTTAAGGCGGAAGGAAGCATTGAGTATACAGGATTGCTCTTTATTCCTTCCAAAGCGCCTTATGACTTATTCCAGCCGGATCGCTTAACCGGTATTAAACTTTATGTCAACAAAGTCTTTATTTCCGATAAAGTTGAAGGCTTGATGCCGATGTATCTCCGCTTTGTTAAAGGGGTTATTGATAGTGCCGATTTACCGCTCAATATCTCTCGTGAAATGTTACAACAAAGCGCTTTAATTGCTAAAATCAGACAAGGTACGGTTTCGAGAATTTTCAAAGAACTTAAAAAACGTGCCGAAAATGAAGAAGATTATGCTAAATTCTGGAACGCTTTCGGTATTGCTTTCAAAGAAGGTATTTACGAGGACTTTTCTAACCGCGAAGAAGTTGCAGGTTTATCTCGTTTCTACTCCACAAAAAGTGACGGTAAATTAACCTCTCTTGATGCTTATATAGAAAGAATGGATAAGGAACAAAAGGCCATTTACTATATTACCGGTGATGATGCCAAAACTTTGGCTTGCAACCCGCTGTTGGAAGCTTTCCGCGAAAAGAATATTGAAGTTTTGCTCTTAACGGATCCGATTGATGAATTCTGGACACAAACCCTACTCTCTTATAAAGGACACGATCTTAAACATATCTCTCAGGCTGATATGAAATTAGATATTGAGCGCACAACACCTAAAGCTGATGAAAAAGGCTTAAAAGATTTGTGCGATAAGATGGGCGAATGGTTCAAAGAAGAAGTCGGTAAAGTTGATGTTACCGAAAAACTGACTAAGAGCCCTGCTTCTCTCACGGTCGAAGATGGGCAGATGAGCATTCACCTTGAACGCTTGATGCGTAATCATCAACAAAAAACAAACTTTGACAGTACACGTATTTTACTTATTAACCCTTATCATCCACTTATCATTAAATTAGCGGAACTGATGGGTAATCAAGATAAAGCCGAAGAAGTCAAAGATGCCGCTCAGCTTATTCTTGAGCAAGCTAAAATCGCCGAAGGTGAAGCTGTTTCTAACCCGAGTTTGTTTAACGAAAAACTTAGCGAATTTATCTTAAAAGCAATATAATTCTGCTGTTTTTCTTTCTAATAAGGCGGTTATTGATTGTAGCTGCCTTATTTTTTGTTATTTCAGACGTTTTTTGACAAAAACACATTGACGCTACTGTTTTTTTGTGCTATTCTGCCGCTAAAGATAAGATTATAAAACTCATCTTGCTTTTGGTTTGCTTATTTATACGGAGTCAAATTGAAACTGGATAACTTAAAATATGGCTTCTTAATTTCCGTTACTACCCTATTCGGTGGCAGCGTTTCCGAGTTATACGCGCAAGATGATAATGGGCAAAAAATTAACATTGAAAGTAATGAGGCTTACAAAAAACAGTTTATGCAAAGCGTTTCTCCCGATTTGGATAAACTGAAAGTTGATTTTGTTGTGGATTCCGTTGAAACAAAACTCTCTAACGGTGAATTTCTCCCCGATGTTAATATCATTCAGCTGCTTGCTTATTTAGACCAAGACAGTGATGAATATCAGTCTTATATGGCCAGTCGTCATATTGTTGCTCATGAAATGTGGCATCGTATTTGCATGATGAACGAGGTTCTCGAAAAACCTATGTCGGCTACGCAATATCGCACCGGACGCGATAATTTTGAAATCTCCGCCAGCATCGTGCAATTACTGACTTTTCGTGATGATTATATCAATGCATCTCCCGAACAACGTCAACAATTACGCCGGCTTGATGATCCGAAAATCAAAATGTACATCATGGCAGTCGATCATGATATTATTCGCCCGCTTTCTAAAGATAAAAAAGATTTTGATTTTGAAATGGAATTTATTGCCAAAATGGTTTCCGGTTATTGGAATAACAATCTTTCCCTCACCTATGCCCCGCGTCACAATTCGATGACCGAAAAAGCTAATCGCAAAGAATTCAAATCTCCGGTTTATGAAAAAAATTTTACTCACGATATTAAGACCATGAACCATATCGGCGGTATTGATTTTTCTAAACTCTATAACTATAAAGATGTTCGTTTCTTGAAGAAATTTAAACAAGCTTATCAAACCGATACAACAAATTTGGAAACATCCCTCTCCGCTCCTAATTTCGAAACTTGGGTAAACAAAAAAAGTCAACTCAAAAGATTTTCAAAACACTCTATTCAAATTCCTAATTTTACGGGCAACCGTTTAGTTGAAGAGCGGGAAAACAGACCGCTTAACGAGCGCGTTCAACCGTTTCAGCTTGCAGATGTTTCCGTTGGTTATAAAGCTTATCCTTTAATGAAAGTGCCTTTTTATTCCGCCGTTACTTTACGCAAAGATAAAAATATTTATCACCTCTATCCGCATGGCGCTTTAGATATTATTCAACAACCTGATGCGCAAGGTGTTTCTAAAATTAAAACAGTCTATCTTGACGGTAGTTACGAGGATGGATTACTTCAAAACGGTATCAAAAACGGCGTATTTCGCTTTTTTGATAAAAATAAAAAATTGTTAGCTTCTTGCTCGTTTAACAATAATCGCGCCGTAGATGGACAGGTTGCTTTGCCTGCACCTCATGGATTTATCCTTTATACCTATAAAAACGGAAATTTAACGGCTTTGGAAGAATTGTCCGATATGGGAGTGAAAAAAATCATCTGCCATATTGAAAACGGTAGGCCTGTCAGCGGACTGGTTCCAGTTATTGATACAAAAGATAATCGTATTAAGCATTCTTACCAAGCCTATCAAGATGGAAAATTGGTTGCTGCCTTAATCTTTGATGATTTTGAAAAATTGAAGGAAAAACAGAAAATTGATAATCAAACTATCAAAATAGAACGTTTTTATGATAACGGCAGTCTGAAATATGTTGCTCATGCAGATGTTGAGCCTACAAAAGTATCTTTACAACCTACTCATAATGTTTCTGCAAAAAACAAGCCTATTCGTACAGACAAGAATTCTTTAGCTCAAACTCCTCAAAATTCAACGATTGCTAACCTTAAACCCGCTCAACCTGAAATCTTTATGGCTAGTGCTCTTGGAAAAGCAAGTACTTCTCAAAATTCTTTAATCAAACCGATGGATAAAGCCCACATTACAACAAATATCGGGCAATCTGTTACTCCAAATATTCCGATTACAGAAACTGCTGTTTCTCGTCCTTTACCGATAATTTCTCGAGAAGTTCTCTATACCCCTAACGGAAATGCCGTTATGTTTTCTCAAAAAACAAGCTCTGAAAAGAAAACCTTGCGTGTCAAAATTAAAGATTTCTTTGCACTGTTGGCTCAAACACCTTTACCTAAAACCGATAAACAGCTATTAATGTCTGGTATTTTGAAACTCAAGCAAAAAACAGCCGTATCAAAACAAGCGTTTACCAAAACTTCACGAGTTGTTTCCTCAAAATCTCGTGTTTCTCTGGCTTCTCAGAGAAAATCTGCACAAAAAATTTCGCTCTTAAAAAATAAATTCCGTTTCTTTTTGGTTAAACAGCGTGGAATAGATAAGGCTTAGAACTTTCACATACAAAAAGCACCTTTTTTACAGGTGCTTTTTTTATGAGCGGCTCAGTACGTCAGATATGTTTCGAATCTACATACGAAATCTGAGCTTCACCCTTTTCATCTCTGGTCAGTATTTTGACCAATTTGGTAAAGTCCATATTTGCTTTTATGTTGTCCACTTGTCTACCGCGACGACGCGATTTGTAAAAATAGAACTGCAAAGTACTTGGAACGCTCATGGTGTGCGCATTTATCAGCAGACCATTTTGAAATGTCCAGTCTTCAAGCGGATAGCTTGCATCCAAATTTTCTAAGGTTTTCCAATTCAAGTCCAGCGTTCTTAACAACTGTTCCGCAATATTGAGCGGAATAAGTCGCAATTCATCTTCAATGACGCACAGAACTTTCGTTCTATAGTAATTGCAAATGATTATCAATTTGTGGTCTATGACAACCAACTTGCTGCAATATTCTTCCCCCAAATTGGATACTTGGGGAGAAATCTTGCCAACAACAGCGCCTTTTTTTCTATACAGATGAGCTTCGGAAAAATCAACCTGCTCAGGATTTTTCTTACTGCTAGGCAGACTTATCACATATTCGTTAAAATCTATGAAACGATTTTTTTCTGCACTTTTTTCTACCGCAAACTTCAGATTTTCCCTATAAATATCTTCGGTTATGATTTTTATACCTTGCGGAACATTATCAAAGGCGAAAATATTTATCTGTTCTTTATCGATTTTGCTCTTAACAAATACTTGAAAACCATTCCCTTTGTATACATTTTGACAACGGCATTTGTCCGACTCTACAAAACGGAGCATTTCTTCTTGAGAAAATTTTACCATAAGACATAACTTTTTTTAAATTAGACATAAAAATAATTAATTCTTTCGCAAAATAGCGGCTTTTAATCATTTTGTCAATTAAAATTATGGTGGGTATACGCGGAAATTATTTTTTATCGTCTTTTACTTTGCGACAGATACGAAAAAACCCCGCTTCCGCAGGGCTTTTAAATGGTGGCCAGAGAGGGGATCGAACCCCCGACACGAGGATTTTCAGTCCTCTGCTCTACCAACTGAGCTATCTGGCCGGCCACGAATTAGGTTTATATATAACTTTTTTTCTGTTGGCAAGTATTTTTTTTGGTTTTTGTGAATATTTTTTTGTTTTTTATTTTTATTTAGATTATCTCTTTGTTTCCATTCACTTTCTTTCAAACTAATAATTTACATTTACGGTATATGTTCCTTGATAATCTCCTTGTTCTTGGTTGGCGTTTACTTCTAATGTGCCTCCAACTGAAAATGTTGCCGTGCCGGTTCCGCCGTTTTCATTTAACATTAGTGAGGTTGCATCCGTAACTAGTGTTACATTTAGTGGCGTACCATTGCTATTTTGTATTACCGCAGATGATGGTACATTAACATTTACTTGATATCCCGGAGCTCCTGTTACCTTAAAAATACCTTGATGGCCTGTTGTATCGTATTGTGATGAAACACCGCCGCTTCGCTGACCATTTGTACTCATTTTTATGCTTTGCGGCTGTGGCATTGCAATAATTGTCCCAAAATCAAGACTCTGTGTTTCTTGTACGCTTAGTGAATTTTTTATCTTTACAGAGGCTGTCAGCACACCACTTTTGCTTTCTGGATTATCTTGGCAGTAGCAATCTCCTATCCACCCACTGGTACAATGCATCTCTGTCCAATTTGGTACAAGGTTAATTGTGTGCGTTCCTTCCGGACAATAGCCTCCCGTTATCCTTAATGTCCCTCCCACATCAATATTATAGGAATTAGGTATACCTGTACAGATAGACCAACGTCGCGTTATTTGAAAAGGTTTATTTTCTGTACTAGTTGTTGGGTTAATTACTTCTATTTTGCATCCATTATCAAATATCAGAGGACTTCCTGAGCTTATTTTAAGATTCTCTATACGCTCGGATATATAGTTTGTATCTACTGCCTCCATCAAGCCTTCACCTATTGTTGCTGTACCGCTATGAATACATCCGTTTATACTTGTAATTGTCCCATTTGTATCCACAACTACAGTCACGTTATCTGATGTTTGAACAATGGTACCAAAGTCAAGATTCTGAACTGTCGAAGTTTCAACACCATAGGCGAGAAAAATTCCTTTTTCTAAAAACAGGAGTAATGCAAATAATTTTACTATTTGAAATTTATTTAACATGGTATACTCAGCAGGATATACTCTTTACTTGTTCACTTTGTAAAGGCTAATAGATGAATATATTTGATGCAAGCGATTTATATCTCTATTAACATGTTTTTGTGCGTTTTTGTCCTATTATCCACATACTCATATCTATTTGAATTTTCTTCATATTTGTTTATTATCCTTGTAAGTTTGGGAGTTTTTTGAAGAAAATGCTTGTTTTTTTTCGTAACTGCGTTAAAGATGATGCAGATTTAATTTTTTAATTGAGAGGATAACTATGTCTAATCCCTTAGATACTAAAATAATTAGCAGACTGGCTGAAATCTTAGATAAAACAAACCTTACAGAATTAGAATATGAAGATGAAAGCTGCAGAATCTCTTTGGTTAGAAATCCTGCCGGTGTTGCTGTTTCCGGTGCTTATGCACCTGTCGCTTCGGCTCCTGTTGCCGCTGCGCCTTTGGCTTCAACACCTGTTGCTCAAGTTAGCACTACAGAATCTTCTGATAATCAAGATGTTGATTACACAAATAGCCCTAATGCCGTTAAATCTCCTATGGTCGGCGTTGTTTATTTGTCTGCCGATCCGAAATCGCCGAACTATGTTAAACCCGGTGACACTGTTGCCGAAGGTGATACCGTTTGTTTGGTTGAAGCTATGAAAACCTTTAATCCGGTTAAAGCTCATAAAGGCGGTAAAGTTGTTAAAGTTTTGGTTGAATCCGGCGATCCGGTTGAATACGGCGAACCTTTGGTGGTAATTGAATAATCTATAACTAAATTATAAAATACAGGATTTACACAATGTTTGAGAAAGTTTTAATTGCTAACCGTGGTGAAGTCGCTTTGAGAATCCATCGGGCGTGCAGAGAAATGGGTATCAGAACCGTTGCCGTACACTCCGAAGCCGATGCTAATGCTATGCACGTGCGCTTGGCTGATGAAGCTGTTTGTATTGGTCCGGCTCGCTCTTCCGAATCTTATCTTAATAAGCCCGCAATTATTTCTGCTGCCCTTATTACCGGCGCAGATGCTATTCACCCCGGTTTCGGCTTCTTGTCCGAAAACGCAGACTTTGCCGAAATGGTCGAAAAACACGGTATTACTTTTATTGGTCCGACCGCTGAACAAATGCGTCTGCTCGGTGATAAAATTACCGCTCGTAAAGCTGCTATTGAGGCCGGACTTCCGGTTACTCCGGGCTCTCCTGCTTTGGAAAGTATCGAACACGCTAAAGAATGGGCTAATAAAATCGGATACCCCGTTATTATTAAAGCTAAAGACGGTGGCGGCGGTAAAGGTATGAAAACAGCTTTCTCCGATGCAGAAATCGGTGAGGCTTATACAATGGCTCGTGCAGAAGCTAAAGCTGCTTTTCCGTCTGATGTCGTCTATATGGAAAAATATTTGCAACACCCAAGACATATTGAAATGCAAATCTTAGCCGATAAATACGGTAACGTGGTTCATTTGGGCGAACGTGATTGCTCTATTCAGCGTAATCACCAAAAAGTTATTGAGGAATGTCCGTCCCCTGCTTTGAACCAATCGCAAAGAAAAGAAATCGGTGATATTGTTCGTAATGCTATTCAGAAAATCGGTTATCAAAATGCCGGTACTCTCGAATTTATGTTTGAAGACGGCAAATTCTATTTCTTGGAAATGAATACTCGTCTTCAAGTGGAACACCCTATTACCGAAGCTGTTTCCGGTATTGATATTGTTAAAGAGCAAATTCGTATCGCTTCCGGTGCTGCCCTTGGCTATACTCAAGACGATATTCAATTCAGAGGTCATGCGATTGAGTGTCGTATTAACGCCGAAGATCCGGAAACTTTTGCTCCATGCCCAGGTAAAATTACCGAATGGCACGCTCCGGGCGGCTTGGGTATTCGTGTCGATTCCGAAATCTATTCCGGTTACTCTATTCCTCCTTATTACGATAGTATGATTGCTAAACTTATTGTTCATGCTAAAACTCGTAACGCTGCTTTGATGCGTTTGCGCCGTGCTTTGGAAGAATTTATTATCATGGGGGTTAAAACAACTATCCCGCTTCATCAAGAGATTATTTCTCAAAATGAATTTATTGATGGACAGTATAACATCCATTGGTTAACCGAATATATGAATAAACGTCAAAAGTAGGTTTTTGAATATGAAAGAAAAATTGTCAGTCAGGAAAGTTTACAGAAACGCTTATCGCTACGTCTTAAGTCATTTGTTTGCTTTTGCCTTTCTGACAATTTTTTATTTTACAGGAAGTTTGTTGCCCATGCTTTTGGGCGCTTCTTCTTTTAAACTTATTTCGCTTATTTATATGTATGTATTCTTTTATTTTGCAACCGGTTGCTATTTTAAACAGCAGCTCCTTTGGGATAAGCAACTCTTTATCTCGGCTAGTATTCGATTCCTCACTGCTATTTTTATTTTCTTATTCTCTATTTTTATTGCCTCTCTTGCCATTAACTTTTGTATCGCTTTTGTTAAAGATATCTTCGGAGAGGTCGGATTTGCCATTACTAAAGCTGTCTTAAACGGTCCGTGGTGGCTTCTCGGTAAATATATCTGTATTTTCCTTTTGTTCGTTACTTTCTTTATTGTACCTTCTTTTACTTTTGTTTCGGAAATTACAGGTAAAAGTCACTCTCTGCTTTTGGCTTATTCAAAAACAAGAGGCAGCTTGGTCAGCATCGCCGTTACGGCTTTTACGGCTTTGGCGGCACTTATTCTGATTATGTTCTTATTAACCTTTGTTAATGTTTATGTGGCTGCGGTTGCTCGTGCTGCTTTGCTTGCTTTCGTCAGTATTCTTTATTTCAAAATGTATGATTTCTTCTATAACTTTCCCCAGAATAAAAAAGAAAAAAATTCTGCTGACCAACTCAAAAAACTAAAACGTGATGAACACGGAAAATTTGTTGCACAAGTTATTGAAAAAAATACTGATTCATCTGAAAATGAAAACGGAGAAATTGAGAGTGTTGATGCGGCTGCCGATAATGTAAAGCCTGACAATCATCTGACTGATGAAGTTTCCGATAATGATACTCTTACAAAAAAGACTAAGGCTCATACTGAAACTACCCAAAAGAAAACGATGAAAAAACGCAAATCATTATAGCTTAATCGCTAACGGAGGAATTATATGCTCGTTAAAGACAAAGATATTCTTGTTGAAGGGGATGATAACAATTCTCCTGATGCAAATATAAAAAAAGATAAAGTTCAACGGCCGAAAATAAACAAAGCTAATATGAATGCCGCTTGGGGTGATGCTTTTGACTACTATCTCAGAGGTATTACCGAGAAATATCTGCGTTTTCGCGGGAGAGCTACAAGACTTGAATTCTGGGGCTTTATGGTTGCGGCGGCTCTTATTTGGATACCTTTTTACTTTATTTGTGAATATGCGGAAATGCCTATGTTGCCTTATTATTTTGCTATCGCAACTTTTTTACCCGCTCTTGCCGTAACAGCTCGGCGACTTCATGATACAAATAAAAATGCTTTTTGGTTTTTGTTACCTGTTGCTATTTTCGCTGCTTCAGGATTTTTTATCGGTCTGTATCCGGCTATTGCTCTTGTCTTGGCGTGGTGTATCTTTTTAATCAGACTTCTATCGGCCGAAACCGATGAAAGAATCGGTTTCTACGGCGAACCTAACGAAAATGATGAAATTTATGGCGATGATAATGGCAGAATCATTAAAAAATTCAGATTTATAGCTCTTATGGTGTTATTTATCTGGATTGCCGTTACTGCTGCTAAATTTGAAGATTGGTCGCAACAAGTGCAACAAAGGGCGACTATTGATAATATTATGCATCAAGTTATGACGCAGGGACAAAAAGCTAATCTTTCTCCTGAGCAAATGAAAAAGGCGCAATCGCAAATGATTAACGTTCTTAAAGGGCTTAGCGGTCAAACGGTTTCCCCTGAAGATATTCAAAAACAAATTGATGATACAATTAAAGCTGCAGCTCAAAATAAATAACATCGGAGTGCTTTATGAAAATATACCGTAGGCTTTTGTTATTTTTAGCTATTCTCTGCGGTTTTTCTGTAAGCTTAATACTCTTGCCTAAACAATCGTACTTTGTTGTCGGACATAACTCTGATGTTATGCGGCCTTATGTGGCAGCGTTGGTTGATAACTTGAACAAATCTTCCTCTTTGACTAAACTTAAAGATGATGAATGCGCACATATCGCTATTTACTCGCTTAATTGGGTGGCTGATGATACAGTACCCACCTTATCTAAAGACGAGAAAAAATGTGCTATTCTTTGGCTCGGTTCGCAGCAAAATCTTTTAGATGATGATTTAACTCAATATCATTCTGTTTGGGCTTCAACCCCTCTCTTACAATCTTTTCTGAAATCTCTTCATATTCCTTCGATTTATGTACCTATTTTTGCTTTAAATGAACCCTTTTCATCAAAAAAATCTTCTCTTTTTTTCGCAATTATCGGACAACAACCTGATGTCAAAAAACTTTTAGAACAGATGAACCTTCCTTTTAAACAATATGATATTACTGCTGATATTATCAACATTCAGCGTGATTTGCCCTCTTTTCGAGCCATCTTCGTTAATTCAACTCGATTTACGCCTTCTTCTATTGACATCCATCCTATTTTTTTGGAAGCTGCTCAAAACGAAATTCCTATCTTTGCTCCTTGGCTTTGGCCTCAAGAAGATACTATCAATTTGTTTAATGACAGAATTTCTTTTTATAGTGATATATCTGATTTAGATACCTTACTTCATAATTTTCTGCATGATGACAATAAATTTACCGAACGGTCTCAAAGTGCAGCAAAATTGGTTGAAAGAGAATTTACTTTGCAACGTAATTTGAAAAGAATTCTTGCGCAGAATTCTAACATTGATGCTTTAACGCAATTTTCCTCACCTGCTCACAATACAGCTACTATCAATATCCCTACTGCCGTTGGGCATTATACCGCAGGCGATTATGCTTTGGCTAAAGATTTGGAGGCCTATCTTGTACGCGACTTGACTTCTGTTGATTTGACTTTTTATAATTCGCTTTATCGGTACCCTTCTGAAATCAATATTCTTTTTCGCGGCTTTTTGCCTCCTGCCGACTATGATTTACAGGCTTCTTACAATATTCTTTATCTGGCTTATGCGCAATTTGTACAAAATGATTCTCAAGAGTTACTTCCCGCTTTTGATGATTATCTTTCTGCTTTGCAACAATCTGCCCAACGTGTTGATGCTTTCGTTGTTGCTTCTCAAAAACTTAGCGACACATTAAATGCGCGCGGTACTAAAACTTATTATATTCCGCAATTTACCAATACCTCGCGTTTTTATTCTGATTTTGATGAAAAGTTAAAAAGCGATGTGTTATTTGTTGGTGTTAATGCTTTTTACCGTACTGCCGTCCCTGCTCTACTTCAACGGGGTGTTAAAGTTGACGTGTACGGACCAAACTGGCCTCAAGGTGTGGCAAAAGCTGATTATGCCGATAATCAAATCTTGCGCAAATATTACAGCTCCGCTAAAATTGTCCTCAATGACACGCGTGAAGGCATGAAACAGTTTGGTTTTATCAGTAATCGTATTTTTGACGCAACGGCTTGCGGAACTCTCGTAATTTCCGATTATATGCCCGAAATTGAACAAATTTACGGAGATAGTGTTCCAATGTATCATAACGATGATGAATTGTATGAGCTTGTGCAGTATTTTTTAACACATGATGAAGAACGTATTGAAAAAGCTCAACGTGCACAAAAAATTACACTCCAAAACTTTACTGCCGATATGGCTGCCGAAAAATTCTTAAATATTATCAACCTATTGAAAAATAAGTAAGTTACTTTTCCTTTCAAATATATTGACAAAAAAAATATCTTTTCTACAATAGTGGCGTATTTATAAACATTATGTCCTAATTTATTTTTTTATTACTATGGAATTTTTAGATTTAATCAAAAATGGTATGCACACAGCCATTGTTAATTATGTCAGAACATGTAAGTGTTTATCTGTTGACGAAGAACTGGCTCTCATCAAGCGGGGAAATCATGAGGAAATCATGAACTATATTGCCAAGCATTGGTTTGAGGTTGACGCTTTCGAGGCTTTTTTGAAACGCGGAAAGCTTAATGAAATTCGCTTTTATATCGCTCGAAACGGTATCTATCAGGGCTATGAAAAAAATGTTCTTGATCTGGGTAGCGGTGTTGCTGATGAATTTGTCGGTTTTCTGCTTCGAGAAAAAAAATCGGAAAGTTCTCTTTATTCCTCTCCTGAAGAATGGGGTAATGCAGAATATCACCTTGTTAACTCCGGTTATCATTGTGCTATTCGCCGTTATATCAGTCAAAGACCGCTGGAGAAAAAAGCTTACAATTTGCTCAAAGTTTCCGGTACACCCGACGACATTATGATTTATCATTTGCTGTGGAGCTAATAAAACAGATTTTTGATTTTATCCATTTATGCGGCAGAAGGCTTTGTTTCTATACGGAACAGAGCCTTTTGCTTTTATTGGGATTTTTTATTCCATAATCTTCCTGTTTCAGGATTATAATAGTGTATCCCCTTATTCAGATTGATGAATCCTCCCTCTTTTAAGTCTATTTCTTGTCCGTCAAGCTCAACTTTTCCTTTGCCGAATTTTATTCTTTCTGCATATGTACAACTCTCTTTATCGCATATTAACGCATCTTTTTCGGGGATTTCATATTTTCCCTTGAGCTTTTTTCCCGTCCACATCTTTTCTAAAAAGTTATTTTTGTGATAACGTGAAGCCACCAACTTACCTTGATGATTTTTATAGGCATACGTCGTGCCGTATTTGTCAAATACAAAATCAGCTCGCGGGCTAAAGTACAAGCTCATTAAACCCACAATAATCCCTACTATCCCCCAAACGCGCCATTTTGCCTGCCAAATACATAGCCATAGTAATCCCAATGTCAGTATCAAAATTCCCCAATCTGGCAGAAAACCAACTCCTTCACCGGTTTTTGAGCCGGGTAATTCTGTTACCCATGCGGTGATACTGTTAATAACATCTATTCCCTTTTCAAACGGCTTTAATCCATATTCGCCCAAACCAAACGGTAAACTAATTAAAAACAGCAGCAAACATGGCATTACCCAAAAGGCTATAATCGGACCTGCCAACAAATTACCTAAGCTTGTGAAAACAGAGATTTGATTAAAGTAATACATACTATATGGCAGTGTCATTAAACTGGCGACTAAATCCGTCAACAACAATCCTGCAATATATGAACCTAACTTTCCGAACATACTTCGTTTATCAAACCAGTGATGTATCTCTTTTGCGTATTTTTCATAAAAGGCAACCAAACCCAGTACCGCCGCAAAAGACATCAAAAATCCCGGTGATACCACCGCTTCTGGGGTTATTGTTACCACCACTAAAACCGCAAACGCCCACATTCTTAATGAAATGGCACGGCGGTTAAACAATACTCCTATTAAAACCACCGTTGTCATAACAAAAGCTCTGATACAAGATACACTCTGTCCCGATATTAAAAAGTATATCAGCATAAATAAAATGGATACAACTGCCGCCGGCTTGCGCAAATCATAACGTCCTTCTCCTATCGGAAATAAGCAAATTCTGACCAAGAAAAATACCAACAGTGCTATAATGCTCATGTGCATTCCCGATATGGACAAGAAATGAGCCAAGCCTGATGTGCGGTAATCTTCATTTAGTTTTTGAGAAATCGTTCCTCGATCGCCTATCGTTAATGCTTTCGCAATCGCTCCGGCTTCTTTATTATCACTCTTCTCATCAATCAGATTTTTGATATATGTTCGTACTTGCTCAATCTTATCGCTTATTGTCGTTTCCACTTCAGGACATTCTATCTGAAATATCGGACCAATGGTATAGCCGGTACCGCTCAATCCTTTATAAAAATTGGCTCTATCCATTTTGTAATTGCTGAGTGGGTTGGGCGTAAATCCGTGAGGTAATTTAGCCACCAACTCAACACAAACACCTTGTTTTAACCACGGTTCAGAATAATTTAGACTAATCCTATATTCACCTTTTAACTCTCGCTCAAAATTATTCACGTCCGCCAGTAAAATTCGTGGGCGATTATTGGAATTGTAATCTAATACTTTAACTTTGCCCCGCAAATAATTTATTTCAGGTAAATCGCTTTCAATACCTTTGGCGCGGTGAAGCACGTCCGCTTTGGCCACGCATAGTCCCAACATAAATACAATAACATAGGTCAGTAACTTAAATTGTCCGTCTTTGCGTCTGGTTAGCCACAACAATAACAATACCGCTTCTAAATACCCGACAATCACCCATGTCGATAGTTCCCATGGAAATGCAAAGTAAAACGCTGCTCCTAAAGCATAGCTCACAGCATACCAGATTATCAGACTTTCTGCCTCGTTTTGATAGTTCTCTGCCGCATACAACTTAAGATGCAGCCATTGTTTTCTTAACCACCAAATCACTCTTTATGCCTTATTTCTTTAATTGCCGCAAATATAATTTGCGCTGCTTTTTCACTCGGTTTCAACTCGCCAACACCCATCACTTGACATAATTTATCCATTCTTTGATTAAATTCCTCGCGAACAGCCTCTATATCCAAATATGCACTGATTGTATCTGCTATTTTTTCAGCATTGCAATCCTCTTGCAGCAGCTCGGGAATTACTCTTTCATCAAGCAAAATATTCGGCAAATTAACCGATTTTATTTTCAGTAAATGGCGTGCCAACCATGCTGTCAACGGTGCTACTTTATAGGCGATAATATGCGGGATTTTCATAATTGCCAATTCCAACGATACCGTACCTGACGCCGCAATCGCCGCCGTCGCCTTTAACATCGCTTCGCCTTTTTCTTCCCTACTATGTAAAATTCGAATATTTTTCACATTCTTTTCGGTCAAAATTCGCTCTACTCGCTTTTCTACCGTTTTAACCGTTGGCAAAACATACATCAAATCGCTATATTTTTTATCTAACTCTTTCGTTGCATCAACAAAAGTCGGCAATAACTTCTCCACTTCATTATGGCGCGACCCAGGCAATATCAATATCAGACGTTTATCTTTAATATCTAGCTTATGCTCCGGTTTCAGCTCTCCGCTAATCAGCGGATTTTCAATGACAGGATGTCCGACACAATCGGCTTCTAAATGATAGGGCGTAAAATATGCCGGCTCATTGGGGAATAATGTCAACAAGCGGTCAATGTATTTATACATCGTCTTGGCTCGCCCCTTTTTCCATGCCCAAACTTGCGGAGCAACATAGTGCATTTGCAATACCTTTATCCCTTTTTTGCGCAAGGCTTTATGCACGCGTTCCGAAAAGCTCCAGCTATCTATGGTTACCACTACATCTGGATTTTTCTCGGCTATATCATTTACGGTTTCTTTAATATGGCGCAATACTTTCGGAATACTCGGAATAACCTCAGCTAAGCCCATAACCGCCAAATCCGTTATATCAAATAATGAAGTTAACCCCTCTTTTTCCATATTTTCACCACCGACACCGGCAAATTCGGTTTCTGGCGCTATTTTTTTCATCGCATGCATCAGGCGCGCGCCCAACATGTCGCCGGATGGTTCTCCCGCTACCAAATATATCAGCATTCTTCATACTCCGTCGGAATTATTCCTTTGATAAACATTCCATATTTATCTGCCAATTTTATCACTTCTTCTTCATTAACTATCAGCGTATTGCCGGCATGAACCGCAATCCCCTTAAATCCGCTTTTATAAGCATTTTCTACTGTTCTTGTACCAATGGTCGGCAAATCTATGCGCATATCTTGCTGTTGTTTACGCAATTTTACCAATATCGGCTTTTTACCTTTGCGCACATACTCGGCACATCTTTTGATTAGCTTATCGGTACCTTCTATCCCTTCCAGTCCCAAAACCAAGCCTTGTTGAATTACAACAGACTGCCCGACATCTAATTTTCCCAACGCCGTTGCCACTTCTACACCGCGGCGGATATCCTCTTCGTCTTCTTTATCGGGCTTCTTTTTTGTCAGTACACCGGTATGCGCCAATAAATCCGGCACAACTTCATGAATGCCGACAACTTTCATCCCGTCGCCTTCAATCTCTTTAACAAGCGCACGCAAGATGCCGTCATCTCCTAAAGCTTTCGCCCCTAACTTTGCAAAAAAAGCCGCTGTTCTCAAATCCGGTACCAATTCAGCAAAAGTCGGGCGTTTGATGGTGCCTATAAGCACAATCTCTTTTACTCCCTCTTCTTTGAAACGCTTAAAACCGGTTCCTGCCTGCCCTATTCTTATCCATTCATGGGCGACATTCGGCGTAAATATATGTTCATCTGCATTTCCCTCTATCGCCAAAGCATAATATGGGCGGGAATGTTTTTGGCACCACTCTATCACTTTATGCGGCAATTCCCCCCCACCGGCGATAATCCCTAATTTCCGCTCTGGATTATGATTTTCTTTATACTCGTCTTCCGATGTTTCTTGCTCTTTCATCTACTCTCAGACCTTTCTGTTGCTTTAGGACTGTCTTATTTTTAGCATATCAAAAATTTTATGCAAAATATTAAAAAATATTATTGACAATTATTTTTTTTGAGTATATATGTTCTCCTGTTCATGACATACGTATTTATCGCGGGGTAGAGCAGCCCGGTAGCTCGTCAGGCTCATAACCTGAAGGTCGTTGGTTCAAATCCTTCCCCCGCAACCATTAAAATTAAAGGCTTTTGAGAAATCAAGAGCCTTTTTCTTTTGCCTTCATGTGGCACTTTGTTCCATTATAGTCCCACTTTTTTTAAGTATTTTAGTAAGCTTTATTGTATTTTATGGTTTTAGCTTATTTGGCATGGGCTATTACTTAAAATCATCAAGTTTTATCAGCTTTTCTTTGATGTTTTAACTGTTTGTTGCCTTATGGAATTATTACCATATCCCTATACTTCTAAAATGAAATATTTCCAACTCTGATCTTTTTTAAGCTTTTGCCAATTGATAGTATAGTTACCTTTTATCTCTATCTTATTTGGCATTCCTTTACAAAATTTAGGAAATTCAATTTTGCCTGTAATATATTCTTGATTTTCATTTTCTTGGCTCCGAAAGTATTTGTATATTCCATCTTTTTTTCTGCCTTTCCAAAAAACAGAATCGTTAGTCATCATGATAAAAAAGCATTTGGAATAGCGGGAGGTATTTTCGGAGGTATTTTTTAAGCTTTCTAAAAAGGCAATATCTACAATTGCTTGGCTCATTTGCTTTGGATAAGCTCCTTTGAGGGGCATTTTTAATTCTATGGCTACTTTTTCTTTCGTTGTTTTATCTTCAATTACTATATCAATTTCTTTTTTTATATTTTTTTGGGGTAAAGATACTTCGGGGAATACCTTATAATTTTTTTTTAATTTTTTTCTTAGTCTAATTATTAATTCTATTTGCCAAGCAATTTCTAAATTAATGTCATCATAATTTATACTCTTTACTACCTTTTTTTATAAAATCTAAATTAATATCATCATAATTTATACTCTTTACCGTATCTTTTAAATCTTTTTCATTCATATCTATTCTCCATCATACCAATCAGTAGGTTTTATGACTTTAACATGATCTCCCCAAGTGTAAAGGTGCCAATCCATTTCTAATCTGCCGCCCGCCTTAAACTTTACGGTTAAGGTGCCTTCTTTATTTTTGATTACTTGTTGGGTTTTAAATTATTGATCAGATAGGGAATTATTTTTATTGCAATTCCAAATGCGTTCTTTAATTTCAACAACATCCTTTTTAGAATTTAAGCACAAATGTAGTGGTGGATCAAAAATTTGAGATACCTAGGCTACGCTTTAGCCCTTTTCAGTTTACATTACGTAGTTATTTTGAAATATCATATTGATATTGTAAAAAAAATTTATTTTCTATTTGCTTTATTCCACCTCCTTACATAAAGCCTATTTTGTGCTGGATGGGGGATTTGTTGAGTTGTTCTTGCTCTAGCATTTTTATCAATTCCGGAACATTATCCAATATCCCTAAAATTTCTGCTTTTTGCTTTACTACCACAAAATCTCCGGGTGTCAGCGAATTGAGATGCGATAACTTTATATCGCTAATATTAAAAAAATGCTTAAAGGCAAGGCTTGATTGTTCGGGTGTCATATAATCGTATTTAACTTTAAATGTAAATCTGCGCAAACTAGCTTTATCTAGGGAAGTCATTAAGTTTGTCGTGCAAATAAATGGGTATGGATGACTTTCCATCTGTGTCAACATTTCGTTTACCCGGGTTACTTCCCATGAGCGGGTTGCATTATTTCTATCTTGCAAAAAACTATCCGCTTCATCAAATATTAATACGGCTTGGTTTTCACGTGCTTCATTAAATGCATCGGCTATGTTTTGCTCGGTTCCCCCTACCCACATGGATAATAAATCCGAACATCTTTTCTTTATAACCGGCATTTTAAGTTTTTGTGCGAGATATTCTCCAAATGCTGATTTCCCCGTCCCTGATGCACCATATAAACATAAAGAGAAATTACGTTGCGGAAGTTGAATCATTCTTTGTGCTAATAGGTCTAAATCCGTATCGGCATTTAAGATGTTGGGATTAAATTCAGCCATTTTTTTAGGTTTCGGTGCGATATATCTACCATTATTATAGGCTTTTTGTAAAGCCGTCAGACTTTGTTTGACTTCTTCTATCCCGCCGTTGGTTAAATGTGCCGTTTTAACTGCTGAAGTTATAAATGAGGGGGATAATTTATATTCTGTAGCAAATTCTTCGGCAGTCTTTTCGTCTGATGGTAAATTATTGGCTTTCAAACTTTTTTGCCACATTTCAATTCTGGTTTTTAAGTTGGGCTTACTGAAATTAACCGCATATGTAAACCGACGCAAATATGATTTATCTATATCATCTATAGAATTTATAATCCAAATGACCGGCGTTTTGTTATTTTCAAGAAGTCTATTTATGTAGAGTTTGTTGTTATCTTTTTCGCGTGTGAAAAATAAACAGTCTGCTTCTAAAAAATCGTCAGCTTCATCAATCAATAAACAAACTTTATTATCTTTAGATAAAATTGCATGAGCTAAATTTAAGCTCTCTTTGCGCTCTTTATCTTCAAACTTTTCACCTATGGCATATAATTCTGTTTTGACACGATTTGCCAACGTTTTAGCAAACTCTGTTTTTCCTGTTCCTGGCTCTCCGTAAAACAGTAAATTGATGCCATTTTCGTTGTTTTTAACAGCATTGCTTAAAATTTTCGCACAAAAATCTTTTTCTTTAAGATGAGAAAAGTCTTCCCATTGCAAATTGGCCACACATCTATCGCCTAGAATGATATTTTTTACATCAGAAGTATTTTGGATATTCTGAGTTAATAGTTTAACGCTTAAATCTGAAGCACTAATATCTCCGTTATACTCTCGTTCAATCAAACCCAAACGAGATAATGAGGATTTGCTATCCGTTATTTTCTCGATATTTTGTTGCCTTTCTGATAAAAAAAGAGTCGTTGTGTTAATTAGTTTATAATTTCTACCGCATATGCTACGATTAAAATCTTCAAAATTTTCATCAATTTTTGTACGTGCTAAAAATCCATATACTTTTTGTTCTGCTTCAGATAATTCCAAGAGCTGAGCTACAAATTTTAAACGTTTTTCTAAAATGGATATGGGACTCTTTTGTAAAGATTTGACTTTTTTCTCCAGAGTTTCAATAAACTTTTTTACGGTCTGCATAGCTTGTTTCTTATTAGAGCGTAAAATATCATTGAAATCCCTATAGTCTTTTTCTTCAGCTTTACCGGTCCATGCAAACTTGATTAAATTTTTTCCATATTCTTCATGCCATTCATAAATTTCTTGCAATTGTGTTGAAAATAAATTCTTATTTTTTAAAACGTTTAATAAATAAAATAACATTTTGTATTGTTCAAATTTTTCCATAAAGCATCTCCTATTTGTTTGATGCTTTTAGTATACTTTCCACTTACGTCATTTTTTGTCGCACATATATAATAGGCAAACAATTATTTTTTTTCAAAGCAAATGAATCTAAAAATTTTAGAAGGTCTTGTTGCGCTGCTTCATCTAATAAAGATATTTTATTAATCAGGTTTTCATTGGTAGTTACAATTGTTTCTGTTTTTTTCGGATACAAGTTGTAAGAAGTCAATATCCAATGCATAAAGGATTTTATATAAAGTGTAAGCTCTAGGGGGTGTTTATGGTTTTCAATAAGATTAATAGAGGAGTAGTCAGTGTTACTTAGTTCAGCTAATTTTCACAGGAACTTTTTTGATGTTGCGTTGTGTTCTTATTATTTTAGCAATTTCATTAAGAAAATCATTTTCGTTTAGTATTGTATATCCCCATAAAGTTTACATGAGATTATACAATAGGTTAATAGCTTTAATGTATTAGGTAATCAACGTTATCTATAGAATAGATATTGCAGTAAATAATCCTAAGCCCGAAATGAATAATACAAATCGGGCTTTAGAGTAATTTGGAAACAAAAATTTTGCTTTATCGCAATTTATTCCTCACAATTTATTTTTTCATCAATAATATATCTTGGGCGGCGTTTGACTTCTGTGAAAATGCGTCCGATATATTCGCCAAAAATTCCCAAAACAATTAGTTGCACTGAACCAAAAAAGAGAATTGATACCAGCAAAGATGCATAACCGGGAACTCCGACACCTAAAAATAATGTTCTGAAAATAATATAAAGAGCATATAATCCGGAAATGGTTGCGATTATTCCACCGATATATGTCCATATTCTTAAAGGCAAGGTAGTGGATGCGGTTATTCCATCAAGGGCAAAATTCCATAACTTCCAATAATTCCATTTGGTTGTTCCAGCGGCTCTTTCCGGTCTTTTATATTCCACTCCGCAAGATTTGAACCCTACCCAGCTGAATATCCCTTTCATAAACAATTTGTTTTCTTGAATAGTTAAGACGGCATCTACCACTTTTCTATCCATCAAGCGGTAATCTCCGGTATTGGCTGGTATCGGTCTATCGGCTATCATATTAAATATTTTATAGAAAGCATTTGCACTCATACGTTTCAAAAAGCTATCTTTACCTCGGTCAGTTCGCACACCATAGACAACTTCATAGCCTTCTTCCCATTTTTTCAAAAATTCGGTAATCAGTTCCGGCGGATCTTGTAAATCCGCATCCATCGGAATAACACAACGCCCTTTTGCCTCATCTAAACCGGCAAATAAAGCCTGCTCTTTATAGAAATTTCTTGAAAAACTGATGATTTTAATGCGTTTATCTAATTCAGCTTTCTTTTTCAATATTTCTAATGTCTTATCCTTACTGCCATCATTTACGCAAACATATTCATAGCTGTACGTTGGTATTTGAGCCAAAATTTCATCCATTTTGGCGAAAAATTTCTCAATTACCTCTTCCTCATTATACATCGGAACAATAAAAGATATATCCGGCTGATTACTCATGTTTGTTCTCCAATTCGTTTAATCTTGCTTGAATGTTGCGTTTAGCACTGTTTAAGCCCTCTTCATCATAAATGACAAAAATATACTTATCATCTACATATACTGAATTTTTATGTGGATACGGCTGCGCTTTGTTCAACACAAACTCTGCAACGTGCTTGAGCTCTGGTAGGGATAAGTTATTTATGTGGGAAATTCTGTTCAAACATATGTTATTTTGTATATAACTTTCTGTTTCTAGAAAGTCATAAAAACTTTTCTCATATCCTGCTAGTATGAAAGAAAAACTTAATACTGCACTATCATTTTTATCAATATTGTTGTATTTATAAAATATATTTCTCTTTGCATCATTTGTTGTCGTTATCAAAATATATTTCTTTTTTGCATCAAAATTCTCATTTTGTTTAATTCTCGTCATAATATCAGTATAAATTTGCATTTCAGCCTTAAAACCCAAATAATGGACTTTTTGATATCTCATATCCGATAACATATTCATCCATAAAGCTATACTCATAACCATTATGCAAAGACTTTTCATCCATTTTTTGTCTCGCAAGCCTAAAACTACAAATGCGGTCCAGATATATGGCAGAGAGAAAAAATCTATCCTCATCTGATGGGAAAAATCTGCTTTAGCTATCAAATTTGTAATCTGGCTACTCAAAATAATCGCGAAAATCAATATTAAACCTAATATTATTTGTAGTGGTCTATTCCTTATTATTCGATATAATACATACAACATTGGTAGACTAATTAGTATTTTATATGGTGTACTAATATATGGCTGAGAAACATAGAATATTTCGGCACAAGTTTTTAATACAAGTTTTATTTTTTCTGGTAAATCTTCTATACTTATGTAATCTGTATTATAATCGCCATGTTTTAATCTGCCTGCATGATCATAATATAATAAAATCAGTTTAAAAATTACGACACTTATTACGATATTGATACCTACTCTTAAATAAGTATGAAAAACTTCTTTAACAGACTTCTGTTCTAAGATAATATCCATCAAAATTCGCCCGAGCAGAACTATTGCAATTGTCGAAATGATAGACGCATAGGCTCCCAAGCTAATCACCATTAAGTATTATCGCAATAATAGAACTTGTATAAGTCTTCCTTTGTGAAATATATAAAGCATAAATCACAAAAAAGATATTCCAATATAACGAAGTTTGCTTGATATACCATAACCATGATAAAGTATAGGGCATCAAAATGATGAATAATCCAAATAAAGTATAATTTAATGGTGTTTGCGGTACTTTCCAGTATTTGGCTAAATATATCATCGCAAAGGTAAAACCAGCAAAGCAAAATAGATTGTTTGCAATCGGTAGTAAATCACCACCTAAAAATTGTTGCACTAAACCACTGGTAAACCTTCCTGCCCATAAATCTTGAGATACAGTTATTCCCCATTTTATAAGCCCCCAATCATGGTTACCCCACATATACTGAACTGTGTGGAAGAGGAAAACAATATTGGTAATCAAGAATATCCATAGAAATGATTTTTTAGATATGGGGCTGATTGCTTGCCATTTTTGAGTTATTATTCCTTCAAGATCAAAATCTTGCAATTTTGCTAGCTTTTTCCATATCTGTGTTGCATAAATTTTTCTTCTATATTTATAAAGGAAAAATATAATCACTCCCCAAAATAACAAATAAATTGTTAGGATATTTGTTGCCCTATTTTTTATTTGTAATTGTTCCGGAGTATAATATTTTTGCCAATTAATTTTGATATTAAATACATTGCCTTTTTGTGCGGTTATAGAATGATAAATAGGTTTATTATGCCAGGCAGAAGTTGGTTGTGATATAATATCTTGTCCGTTGATTGCAAATTTGGTATATTCCACCCAAAGTTCTTTAATGCCTTTTTTATTATCATTTTTATCTTTTAGCTCCCAAGGACCGCGTAGAGCAAAATTTATTTTACATTTATCGAACGTGGTCGTAATTTCAAACTCTTCGGATACACCATCTTTTTGAATAACATATCCTTGTGTCCCCCATTTTGCCATCCATCCTGCTGTAGGAGGAAATTTCCCATCCTCCAAATTTTTAATAACAAAGCAGGGGTGGCTATTTGTTGTCTTTTCCGAAATATCTATACGAGCCATTGTGGGTTTAGCTTTATTTCCACCATTCAAGATACTATACGCTCCTAGTAGCGCTAATATTCCAATTATGCTTAAAATAATTTTCTTTGCCATTTTATTTTAATCTCCTATAAATATTTTGCAAATTCACAAGATTTACTGAAAATCAGGATTTGGGATTTTAGAGCATTTCGCTGTTGAGTTCCAAACTCTATACCTAGTGACGTTAGTTTTGCTTTGGTCTGAGCAATTGTATTTTGTTCCCCTGATCTTTCCGCATCGTCAAAAATAATAATAAAGTCTTGCGCCAAATTATGTTCTACCAATTCAACGATATTAGAACGCGGTAACTTTTGTGCACCGCCAAACGGACCGTCAACGATAATCAGGTTGTACTTTTTATCTCCGGTTATTTTATTGAGCTCTTTATATTTACGG
>CASFSV010000026.1 GCA_949297415.1 uncultured Alphaproteobacteria bacterium | reverse complement strand
TGCCGTATGCCGTACCGCTACCATAGTGGCTTAAACTGATTTTACCGATTTCGCCGCTTTCTTCATTTACGCCGTTTTCGATGTCTTCACTGCTCTTTAACCCATAGCCGTCTTCTTCGCCTGCTATCATCCTGCTGATGGAGGTTGTGTTTTTAATTGTATAACTGGAGATATCCGTTGCACTGGCTTTATAGCAACCGGAGCTTTCATCAAGCGTACACAGAGAGCCTTCAGGACAATCTTCGTTGCTGTTGTAGTAGCCGTTTTCTGCATCACAGGTGTAACTACAGGTGTTGCAAATATTTTCTCCTGATTTGTTTTCAGTTGGTGTAGGAGTTGCAATTTTACCGGTTTCAGCTGGGCAGGTTATGTATTCTCCTTCCGGACAATCTTTGGCGGTGTCTTTTATGAAACATTTCTTACTGTTGTTAAATACACAGTTGTATCCAGGGTTAGCAGTTTCACATATGTCAGCGGTATTATATAAGTTTTCATCGGCATTGCATAATGTTCTGATGTAGCATACTTGGCTGATGTTTTCAAAAGTTACAGCTTGGCAATTATCTCCTGAAGGAGCGAAACTTTTGCAAGTTATTTCGCTTTGGTATCCTGCTGCAGTGTCGCATTCATATTGGCAGGTTACGCATTTTTTGTCACCAGAGTAATTATCCATACTTTTTTCTGTGGTAATAATACCTATTGCTTTTGCACAATTTCCTTCAATCTCTTGATTGACATAGCAGCTTTTGGCCTCTCCTTTTGCTGTACATCCGTTTTGGGTAATATTACATTCATATCCGGGATTGACATCACTACAACTTTTGGCATCCTTATAGAAACCTTTGTTGTTGTCGCACATGCTTGTTTTATAGCAATTGGAACTTTCATTTAAACTACATATGTATTCCGGATTATTTTCAAGGCAAGTTTCTTCATCTTGGTAATATTTATTTTCCGTATCGCAGCTATAGTTACATGTATAGCAAAGTTTATCGCCAGACATATGGCCGCTTTCAACAGCTTCGGTGATATTTCCGGTTTTGTCTGCGCAGCTTAGATATTCTCCTTCTGGGCAGGGTAGAGCTTCGCCTTGTATGTAACACCCATTGTCTGCTTTGCAAGTGTATCCAGGATATATTTCTTCACATTGTTCTTGTGTATCGTAAAAGTTTTCTTCTGCATCGCAAGTTTTGGGGAAGTAACAGCCACTGGTTTCATCTAAAGAGCAAATCTTGTTACTGTGTGAAGCATTACAGGTTTCTTCAAGTTCATAATAGTTGGCGGAGGTGTCGCATTGATATTCGCAAGTGTAGCATTGTTCCGTACCGGACATGTTTTCGGTCTTTTGTTTGTTTACTAATTCTTTGCCTGCTATGGTTGGACAGGTGGTATATTCTCCTTCAGGACATGGTTTGGGACCACCTTGTATATAGCATCCTCCAGAGATAACGCATGAGTAACCATCATAGAATTCTTCGCAAGTTGTCTGTTTGTTATAAAAATTATTGGCTTCATCACAAGTGGTGGGTTGATAGCATTGTGCCGCAATATTCTTTTCACAGAGTTTGCCGGGATTGGCTGAAGTGCATTGAATTTCTTCTGTATAAAAATATCTTGCATTGTCACAGCTGTATTCGCAAATGTTACATTCATATTCACCTGTATAATTACCGCTTGGAGTTGATTCGACATTGTTGCCTTCTCTTTCCGGACATGTGACGTATTGATTTTCAGGACATTTTAGTGCAATGTCTTTGATATAGCAACCGTCTTGTGATTTGCAGTCGTATCCGATATTGTTTTGCATACATTTATCTAGGCTTTCATAATAACCTTGTTTTTCGTCGCATCCTGTTGGCATATAACATGATGATAAACTGTCAAAACTACAAGTACGTCCAGTGTTATTGCTGGTACAGAGTTCATCGCTGCTATAATATTTATTGGTTACATCACATTCGTATGAACATGTGTAGCATTTGTTGCTTCCGGAGTAGTTGCCGCTTTCTATATATTGTACGGTGTTGCCGGTTTTCTTTGGACAGTTGCCGTTGGTGTATTCTCCATCAGGGCAAAGGGCTGCATCGGTTTTAATAAAACATCTGGATTCTGCGTCGTTTTCACATATATAACCAATGTTTTCATCTTCACAAATTGATGAGGTAGCATAGTAACCTTCTTCACTTAAACAATTATAGCTGCAGCGATAGCAGGCTTCGTCACCGGCATAATTGCCTGACGGAATTTCATCTACTTTGTTATGTGGGCGTGATGGACATCCGCCTGTTGTATATTCATCTTGTGGACAGGTTCGTGCTTGTCCTTTAATATAACATTGACTATCGTCATCTAATTGACAGTAATATCCAGCGTTGGCTTGTTCACAATCGTTACTTGTATCATAATAAGAGTTTAATGTATCGCAGCCTGATACTTCGTAACATCCGACTTCAACATTGTGATAGCAGGCTTTTCCGGGATTGGCTGCCGTACATTCTCCATTGCTGTCGTAATATCCTTCATATGTTTTGCAGGTGTATATACAATTATAACACTGTTCTTCTCCCGATAAGCTTTCACTGGGGGATTCTGTTACTGTTGTTCCGGCTTTTTCAGGACAGTTTCCGGTGGTTACTTGACCAGTTGGGCATTCTTTTGGGGTGCCCTTAATGTAACATTCTTCATGGTAGGTGCAGGAATAGCCCGGAAATGCTTTTTCACAGTCTGTGGTATTCGTGTACCATCCCATGTCTGTACGACAACCTGATACCATATAACATTGAGAACTACTATCTATAGCACAAGAACGACCCGTATTTTCTGTTTCGCAGGTTCCTTGTTCACTATAATATCCTTCGCTGCTCTTACAAGTGTATTTGCAAGAGTAACATTTTTCTTCGCCTGTGTAATTGCCGCTTTCTATTTCTTCTACATCATTTCCTACGCGTTCTTGGCATTTTCCGCTGGTGTATTCTCCGGCAGGACATTCCTTTATTTCTCCTTTGGTGTAACAGCCTGCTTGTAGAACACATTCATATCCTTTGAAAGTACTGGTACATGATGAGTATGAAGCATAAAATCCTCGAGAATTATCACAGCCTGTTATGGTATAACAATTAGCACTACTGCTAAATTCACAGCTATGTGATGGATTGGCGATATTGCATTCTTCTTTTTCCGTGTAATATTTTTGTTCGGTATCGCAGGTGTAGGCGCAGGTGTTACATACTTCTTCGCCAGATTTGTTTTCTGTAGGCGTGGCTGTTACTTTGTTTCCTTCTTTGCTTGGGCAAGTTACGTATTCGCCACTTGGACATTGTTTTTCGGCACCTTTGATATAACAACCATTTTGAGTCTTACAAGTATAACCAGCATAATAGTTTTCACAAGTTATTTGGTCGTCATAGAAATTTTGTGATTGATCACACTTGGATGGTTTATAACAACCGGATGTTGAATCAGAAACGCAGATATATTCCGGTTGTGCTAAACTGCAGGCATCTTCTGTTTCATAATAACGGTTTCCTGTATCGCATTCATATGTACAAGTGTTACATTCCGCATCTCCTGAGAAGTTGCCGGTTGGTGTCGGAATAGCTACGTTGCCTTCAATGCTTGGACATACAGTGTATTGTTCGTCGGGACATTGTAAAGGTTCTCCTTTGGTGTAGCATCCGTTGCTTCCTTGACAATCATATCCTTTATAATTTGTTTTGCAGGTTTCTAAATCTTCATAATAGCCATCTTCTGCACTGCAACTTGCGGTTATATAACATCCCGATGCAAAGTCGGATACACAGGTAAATTCTGGGTAGGCTTGTTTACAGCTGCTTTCGGATTGGAAATAGCCTTCGCTTGTGTTACAACTGTATTGACAGGTGTAACATTTTTCTGCTCCGCTCATAGAGCCACTTTCAACTTCTTGGATGTTGTTGCCATCCTTTTTCGGACAGTTGCCGGTTGTGTATTGACCTTCAGGGCATGATTTTGGTTCACCTCTGACATAGCAATCATCTTGAAGTGTGCAGTTATAACCGTCATTGTTGGTTTCGCAATCATCTTTTGCGTCATAATTGCCTTTATTGGTGTCACAACCGGTGGGGATATAACAACCTGAGCTGTCATCAAGAGAACATACTTTTGTGGGATGTGCTCCGGTACAAGCTGAATTGTCTTTGTAGTAGTTATTCTTTGTATCACAAGTATATTCGCATGAGTAACACTGGGCGTCGCCGGCGTAATTATCTGTTGGAATTTCATTAACGGTGTTACCGGTTTTCCCTGGACACGTACCGCTGGTATATTCATCTGTTGGGCAGGATTTGGGAGTGCTTTTTGTAAAACAACCGGCAGTGTTGCTACAATTCCATCCTGGAAAAGCTGCAGAGCACAATTCGTTGTTCTCGTACCAACCGGCACTGACATTACAACTTCCTGGTATGTTACAACCAGAGGTTTCATCTACTTCACAAAGATTTCCGGGGTGGGCTTTTAAGCATGCTCCTTGATTGTCATAATAGTTGTTACCGGTATCACATCCGTATGAACAACTATAACAAGGTTGTTCTCCGGCATAGTTTCCGGTTGGAGATGGTGTTGGAATTTTACCGTCTTTTTCGGGACATTCCGTATACTCATCAAGCGGACAGGTTTTGGCATCACTCTTTACATAACAGTTATTTTCGGTTTTGCTACAAGTATAGCCGCGATTTGCCTGTTCGCAGGCGCCGGTGTCGTCGTAATAATTATTTTCGGTATCGCATGAATATGTGCATATATAACATTGTTTTTCGCCGGAAAAGTCTGATGTCGCAGATGCTTCAACGGTATGTTCTGCTTTGGGGGCGCATTCGGTATATTGCTCTTCCGGACAATCTTTGGCTTCACCTTTTTGATAGCAACCATTGCTCTGGATTGTGCAGATATAGCCGTTGTTGGCGGTTTCGCAAGTTTCTTGTTCATCGTAATAGCCTAAAGCCGAACTACATTTAGTTGGAATATAACAAGATGATGTTGGGTCTATTTCGCATTCTAAACCGGTATTGGCGCTGAGACAACTTTCTTTATCGTCGTAGTGTTTTTGAGCCGTATCGCATTTGTCTTTGATGTAGCAAGAAGATGAAGCGTCTAATTTGCAGAGAAGACCGATATTGGCGGCGGTGCAACTTCCGTTATCATCATAATAACCTTTATTTGTGTTACAACCGCTGACACGATAGCAATTTGAGGTTTCATCTATGCTACACATTTTTCCGGTATTGGCTTGTTCGCAAGAAGTGTCGCTGTCGTAGTATTTTTCTGAGGTGTCACATGTATATATACAGGTAAAACATTGATTTTCCCCACTCATGTTTTCTGTCGGTGATTGGGATACGTTGTTACCTGTTTTTTCAGGACATTGTCCTTCTAAAAATTCTTCTGCCGGACAATCTTTTGGGGTGTCTTTAAAATAACATTTTTCTTTAAGTTTACAAGTATATCCTTTGTTCGCCTTTTCACAATCATCTTGTTCTTCATAGTAGCCGCCGGCATTATTGCATCCTGATGGAACATAACATCCTGATTCTTGGTTCAGATTACAGAATTGTTCTGGATTAGCTCTTTGGCAGCTATCATCATCGGTGTAGTAATTTTCTGCTTCATTACATTGATATGCACAAGTATAGCATTGTTTTGCACCGGAAAAGTTGTCTGTCGGTGTCGGAATTGCCGTATTACCTGTTTTTTCTGGACATTCGGTGTATTCTTGTTCCGGTTCACTTGGGCATGGTTTTTCGCTACCTTTTATATAGCAGCCATATGCTTGTGTACAACTATATCCGGTGTAGTAGTTTTCACAAGTAGTCTGTTCCGTATAATAATGCTCGGCTTCGTTACAAGCACCTTGAATATAACAAGATGAAACGGGGTCTTTAGTACATAAGTGTCCGGTGCTGGCGGCTAAGCATGCGTCTTCTTCATCATAGTAGCCTCCAGCTGTGTTACAGCTTGACGGAATATAACATTTGGTGACTTCATCTTGCGTACAAGTCATACCTATATTCGCGGCTTCACATGAGCCTGCATCATCATAGTATTTTTCGGTTGCATTACATTTGTAACTGCAGGTATAGCATTTTTCACTACCGGACATATTGCCTGACGGATTTTCAATGGCGGTTGCTCCGGGACGTTTAGGACATTGACCTTTTAGATATTCTCCTTCAGGACAATCTTTGGCGATGCCTTTGGTATAGCATCCGTCGCCAGCAGAGGTACAGTAATATCCAGTTTCTTTTTGTTCACAGGCACTTACGGAATCATAGTAACCTAAAATAGTATTACATCCGGTTGGTTTATAACATTGCGCATCGTTATCAAAACTGCATATCTTACCGTAGTTCGCACCGGTACAGCTTTGATTATCCTTGTAATATTTTAGTTGATTGTTGCAGGTGTATTCGCATATGCCGCAACTGACGGTTCCGGCATAATTACCGCTTTCTTTTTTGACGACCGTATTCCCTTTTCTAGGAGTACAAGTTGTGGTTTCACCTTCCGGACAAGTTTTCGCCGTGCCGCGTGAATAGCAACCGTTGCTTTCAATAATATTATAGCCGGGAAATTGTGAGCTTATTTCTTCTTGTGTATCATAATACCCTTGTGCATTGTCGCAACCGGTTACTTTATAACAGCCCGAAGCGCCGTCTAATGCACAGGTCTTATTGGTGTTGGCAATTATACATTCGGTGTTTTTGTCGTAATATTTTTTTGAATTGTCGCATCCTGATACTTTGTAACACCCAGATGGTTGTACAGCCGCGCAGGTGTTACCTATGTGGATGGTCGTGCATTGACTTTGACTGTCGTAATAGCCTTGTGTGGTGTCGCATTGATATGAACAACGATAGCAACGTTTGTCGCCGGAGTAATTCGGGGTGGCGATTTGTGAGGAGTTTTGACCTTCTATCTCCGGACAGTTGCCGCTGGTGAATTGATTAGCCGGACAGTCTTTTTCGCTTCCTTTGGTGTAACAGCCGTTTTTGAATAACGCATTGTATCCAGGATATTTTGCAGAAAATTCTTCTTCATTGTCATAATAGCCTTTGGAATTGTTGCAACCACCGGCTTTGTAACATCCTGATGCTTCATTCAGGCTGCAGGATTTTCCTGGATTGGCAATTTCACAGTTTTCAGAGCTCGGATAATAGCCTTGTGTTGTATTGCAGCTATATGAGCAAGTATAACATTTGTCATTACCGCTCATAGAACCACTTTCTATATATTCTACTTTGTTGCCTGTAACTGGAGGACATTTGCCAGTAGTGTATTGATTTTCCGGACATGGATTAGGAGTGTAGGTGCAACGATAGCATTTATTGCTACCTGATATATTGCCTGATTCTGTTTGGTTTAAGGTAAATCCTTCTTTTTCTTCGCAGCTCAAAGCTTCTCCATCAGGACAAGGGAGAGCAATATCTTTGATGTAGCAGCCATTTTCGTGTTGTTTGCAGCTATATCCGGGGTATGTGTTCATACAACTGTTTTTGTCTTGATGGAAGCCGGAAGAAATATCGCATGTATATTGGCATGTGTAGCATTGTTCGTAGCCGGAAAAAGAACTGGAAGGGACTTCTTTTAGGCTAGTGCCGATATATGTTGGACAGCCACCTTTTAAATATTGTCCGGCGGGACAGTCATCAGGTATACAAATTCTTTCTTCTGATTTTTTCCAGAATTCTTGGCAATGGTCTAATTTGTATTTTTCTTCACATGTTGAACAAATACCATGTTCCGGACATTCTTCCAATGGGTAATCGTTTATGTTACAACCTGGACCGGAAGATCCTCCGCCTCCACCTCCGCCCAGCGCTAAGGCACCGCCACCTATGGCAGCTGCACCCAGTACTAACAGACCAGCATCAATACCGCCGACTTCTTTGATGATTTTGCGGCATTGCAAGTCTGAATTATCGTGACAAGGGACGTGAATGGATGCACCGAACTGCAACAATAGTTTATAAGCGGAATAGTCTTTTTGTTGCTGTGCAATGCAAAGAGCGGTGTTTTGTGTGGTGTAATCTTTAATGTTGATGTAGCGTTTATATTCTTCTAAGCGGGTAACGTTGGCATTCTTTGCCCAAAGGTATAAATGATACGGAGTCAGCCTGGTTGCTGCCGATACAGTATTTATATTTATTATCATGACCACGGAAATTGTGCTCAGCACGTTTCCGAGGCGCCTTATAAAACGTTTCAATAATAGTCTCCGCTTATACACCTTTGGCATTACTTTAAATGTTAATGTTTAATAATCGGTAAAAAATAAACGAAAATTTTATATTGAGTCTAATATTGAGTCTATTTTTTGAAGAAAAAGAGTCTTTTCAATTATTTATATTGTCTGTTGATTTTTCTGTTACGACTCGCAAAAAAAATTAATGATTGTGGAAAATAAGAATGATTTAAAATTTTGTCTATACTTAAAGCATGAATATCTGCTTGATTTTAAAAGGAAATTAAAACTTTTTTTATAAAATTTAGTTAAGATATAGGAAAATTATGTTTGAGAGGAATTGGTAAAATGGATTTGTTTAAAACTGTGGAAACTTTAGTTAAGTTTAAAACTGAAACTGGTACGGCTTCGGAAATTGATAAATGTTTGGATTATATTGCTTCTTGTTTTGAGGGGACGGATGCTGTGGTGCAAATTGAGCGCTTTAAAGACGCTAGTCCGGTAATTTTTATTCGCAATAATCATGATATGCTGCAAGATGCTCTCGTTTTGGGGCATATTGATGTGGTTAAAGCCGATGATAAAATGTTTAATCCCTATATTGAGGATGGAAAAATGTTTGGACGAGGTACGCTTGATATGAAATCGTTTGCAGCGGTGGCCATTCATTCTATGCTTTATGTTTTGAAAAATAAACTTCCGGTTAATTTCGGAATTATTCTTTCTACCGATGAAGAAAAGGGCAGTAAAAGTACTCATGCGTTTATGGAACGTTTTCCGGCCGTTAATGCGAAAGTTGTTTTGGATAACGATGTGGGAGGGGATATTACCAAAATTATCAATAAATGTAAAAATCCGGTGTTTGTTAAATTGATTGCCGATGGTAAACAGGCGCATGGTTCTACACCATGGGAGGGAATTGATGCTAATGAATTGTTAATGCGTTCGTTAGCTAATTTACGGCAATATTTTCCTTATTATGATTTGAATAGCGGTGAACCTCGACATACATGGATTGATACGATGCATGTGGCTCTTCTCAACGGTGGTGAAGTTTCCAATATTATTGCCGGTCATGCCGAAGCTCTGTTAGATGTTCGTTTGACGGAAACTTCTACTCTTGAGCAGCTTGAAATGAAACTGCAAAGTGCTTGTGTCGATGGCGTAACATACAAAATTGTTTCTTCTTCTACACCGGTCGTTATGAGTGAAACTAATCCGCTTATTCTTGAGTATAAAAAATTGGCTGAGAAAATTATGGGTGTTTCTGTGGAATTCCAACAAATCGGTGGGGCAACAGATGCGCGTTTGTTTGCCGAAAAAGGCGCAACCGTGATTATGCACTCAGGTACAGGCGAAGGAATGCACGCTGATGGCGAATATGTTGTTATGAAATCAGTTGAAGATTTGGCTAAAATCCAAATCGAATATTTGAAATCTCTAGCTCATGACTAATTTGTGGATGAAACCTAATTTTCCGCCTTTATCCTCAATGAATGCGGAAAGCCTTGATGAAGGAGAGCTCTCGTCTGTTTGTGCGCAAGGGCTTTCCTTTGAGGAACTTTCTTTTGAAAAAACGGAATTTTCAATGGTGAAATTTTCCGGATGCAAATTTAAAAATTGCGATTTTTATCGAGCTTCGTTCTCTAAGGTATTGATGGAAAATTGTTCTTTTACAAATTGCCGTTTTGAAGGGAGCTATTGGGCGGAGATTTTTGCTGAAGATTGTAAATTAACAGGTTGCGATTTTGCCGAAGCGGTATTTAAAGAGTTTATGTGGCAAGAAGTTAGCATACAGTATGCTAATTTTGACAGCGCGGTTTTTCGTGATGTGTTTTTTCACAAAACCAAAGTAGTTAATTCGGAACTGACAAATTGTAAACTGCAAGGAATTAAACTTGTTGAAGCGGATTTATCCGGTACAAACTGCTTTAAATCTTATTTTTCTAAAACGGATTTGACCGATACGCTGATTGACGGAATTATTCTTTCTCGTGATTTTGCCGAACTCAAAGGTGCTACGATTTCTCCTCATCAGGCCGGAGGTCTTATTCAACTCTTAGGAATTAAAGTTAAGGCTGAATAAAATTGCTCTGATATTATGAGAATGGTTCTTAAAAGAAAACCTCCGCTCTTTACGGAGGTCTTTTTTTGTTTTTATAGGAATTTTTTATTCGCTTTCTTCTTCATCAGCTTGCGCTTTACCTTCTATTACGTAGCCTTCATTAAACCACATACCTAAATCTATGTCGGCGCAACGTTTTGAACAAAACGGACGATATTGAGCACTGTCTGTCAATTTGCCGCATATCGGGCATTTGTGCACTTTTACGACTTTGACGTTTGTTTGTTCTTGTGGCGTAGAAGTTGGCTTTTCGTTATTTCCCATTATTAAAGCTCCACACGGCCTGTGCCACCACAAGTTGGGCATTCTTCTGAAAATTGTTCCAATAATGTCGGACGACGGCGACGACGAAGAATCTCTACATTTCCAGCTTTACTCAAACCTAAAACGTGTGCGCCTAAAAAGTCTCCAGCTAATTCTTCATCCAAAATATCCATAATGCCGCGCATAAAGCGATATTCGCAAGAACCGGCAAAATCAATGATAATCTTTCCGGCCAAATTGCGCAAAATGATTTGACGCGCGATTTCTTTGGCGGCTTCTTTGTTTAAATTGTCCATATCACCTCGACCGACATTACCGGCACTGTCTACGTCTATTGCAACCAATGCTCTGGTTTCTTCTATATGAACTTCTCCTCCGCAAGGAAGTTTAACGGTCTTTTGTAAAGCTTCTTGCAGCATATCCTGAATACCATATTCTTCACTTGGTTCAGCTTTATAAACGATTTCTCCATCAAAAACGGCTTTCACTTTTTCTTCTAAGGTGTGATCGTTAATGATGATTGTTTTTAAGCTGTCTTGGTAACGACGAATAAGTTCAAATAATGGATTTTCTTTCGCATATAGTAAAGCTGGTGCTGTGGCTGAACGTGCTTTAACGCGGATGTTTTCATATACATCACGCAATTTACTCATTTCTTCAAGTACATCATTAATGTTGGCTTCTGCTGCGGCTGTTCTTACAACCCAACCTTCTTGTGGAAGTACGTTTTTCATAACGGCATCTTGAAGTTCTCTTACTTTTTCTTCATCACCGATTTTTGTGGAAACGTCAACATATGTACCGAATGGACGATATACTAAATAAGTACCAGCAATTTGTACTGCGCGAACTAATTTGGCTCCTTTATCGCCGTGCGCTTCTTTGGATACTTGTACAACAACGCATTGACCTTCGGTCATATTTACTTCTAATAACCCTTTTTCTTGAGCATTCATAAAGGCTTCTTTATTATCACCAATGTTGACCATAAATCCGTATTTGTTTTCGGTTAAATTTATTTTCTTTATTATTCTTCCTAAATATACGTTGCCTTCACCGGCTTCACTCTCGTTGAAAACTTCAAATTCACGCAGAGTTCCGTTATCTAATACGGCTAAGCATGCGTCAATTCCTGATTTTTCATAAACTATTGTATCTGCTTTTATCATTATTTCTGCTCCTTGTTTAAAGGTTGCTTGGTTGTTTTTATCTGATGCCGGCTCCGTCTAGCATATTTTTCGCTTCATATAAAGGCAAACCGATTACTCCCGTATACGAACCGACTATCCTTTTTACAAAACCGGATAACATTCCTTCTATTTTATAGCCGGCAACGCCGTGCCATTCTCCTGATTTTATATAAGCTTCAATTTCTGCTTCGGTCATATGTTTCATTATAATTTTTGTGGTTATTGTGCGTTGGCTTAAACGACCGTCTTTGGATTTTAGGCACACGGACGTGATAACGCGGTGTGTCCTACCTGACAGTAAACGCATGACAGCAGTTTGTTCTTCTTCATTATGGGATTTTTGAATAATCTTTTGACCAACAACAATTATTGTATCTGCGCTTAAAATATTTTCGTTAGGCAATAAAGTCGATACAGCCTCTGCCTTGGCGCGGGCAATGCGGCGTATATATGACAAAGGCATCTCTTTGGGGAGAGGGGTTTCATCAATATTGGCCGCATGTACTTCTTTCGGCTCATAACCGATGTTTTTTAGTAGAGCCAATCGTTGTGGTGAGCCGGATGCTAATATAAAATCTTTGTTGGTCATCTATATTTGTTTAGGCCTCGTCTTCATAAGTTTTTTCCATGCGTTCATGGCGTTCTTGTGCTTCAACACATAAAGTCGCAATCGGACGAGCCATTAACCTATCTATACCGATTTCTTCTCCGGTTTCTTCACAATATCCGTATGTGCCATCTTCTATTCTTTCCAAAGCTTCATCAATTTTTATAATTAATTTACGAGCTCTGTCTTTTGTACGTAAATCAAGTGATTTATCGGTTTCAAGTGATGCTCTGTCTATATCGTCCGGTTGATTTAATCCGCCTTGACGTAAATCTTCCAAGGTGCCGCTAGATTGATTGAGCAAGTCTTTTTTCCAGGCCAATAATTTTTGACGGAAATACTCTAACTGCATATCGTTCATGTATTCTTCTTTTTTGTTTGGAACATAGTCCGGCGGTAATGTTACTGTGTTTACCATGATCTTCTCCTTTTGTTTTCTTGATAACTCAAACTCCTTTTTTTAATTTATGATAAAATAACAATACTTTTTCTAACTGCAAGTGAAAAATCTCATTCATCAACTATCTAATCTTTTTTTGGGTATGTTTCAAAATTTTTTTAGCTGAATATCCATGTTATGCTGTTATTTTCTTCACTATCACAGGCTTTTATTATTTGATCCATATTCGGGCGGATGCTTACGGCTACACTCCCATTTGATTTTATTTCATATTGCGTCTGAATGGATGATGTATCATAGAAAGAATGTTCGTAATACCACGCTGTCTTATTGTTTACAATTAGTGTGTCCATATTGGAACTGTCGCCGTAGAATTGTCCTTGAGAGAGCAATTCTACACATCCTTTGCGGTAAACGCCTTGAAATGTAATGTAAAATAAATATTTTTCAGTAGCGCTATTGCCTACAGGCCCAAATAAAATGCGTCCCCCTAGAGCATGATGTAAATCTCTCATATCTAATGGAACAGCTTTGTCTTCTTGCATCTTGGTCATGTCTAAATTGGTATAATCTTCATCTGTAGCCGTATAGTTTATTATCGCTTTTTTTAAATCAATTATTTGTTGGGTGATACGGCCTGTCTTATATCTGTTTATAACACTGCCGGCATAGGAGGCTAAGATGACACCTAGAACACCTAGGATGCTAATGTACATGATGGTTTCTATCATTGTGTATCCTTTTTCGTTATTTTGCATCATGCGTGTTCCTTTCTTGAAATGGTTTTGTTTGATAAATAGAATATTTCTCTATACTTTATATTTTAATATGTTAAAAATATGCTTAAAATTGCACATATTTTTTTTTAGGTGAGCGTTATGTTTAAAAGATTTATCATTGTTTGTGGATTTTTGGTGATTTTTGGTGCGGCTCTTGCTGCTATTTTTAAAATGAAGGGGATCGATGCTCCTGTTTTAGAGCAAAAGAAGGTCGTTGAAGAGGTAGAAAATATTGGCGACTCCGTTCATTCCTATTCCGTTGCAGAGATGACTGTGGGCTGTCAATCCGATGATAAAATCTTTTGTGCTATTGAACAGACCGTTAAATGTACAATGAAACCTGATTTTGCCGGTTGTCATAAAGATTATGTTCCGGGATTTGTTATTGGTAAAACCGATGATACTCCTCGTCCAACTCAGATATCTTTTGAAATTATGAAAATTAAACCTATCCCAGAATCAAATGATATTTCTGTTTATACCAAGTCTGATTGTGATGCGGTTTGGTTTGGACTTTGCAAAGGTACGGTTATTTATTCTTTGACGCAAAAGGGTAATCGTTGGGCGGTAACCAATATTTATGCTTTAGAACAATAAAATTTTGTCAAATTATGCGTCGGCGGTTTCATATTGTAGTGAAACCGCTTATTTTTTAGCATTATTGTTGACAAAAATGTGAAATTGGTGTATTACTTGCTTGTATTTCTATTTTTATCAATTGATTTTTATGTTGAACTATAAATTTTTTTTATTATGGAAAAGTTTCAGTTAGGCAATGGTATGTCCGTTGTTTTTGCCGGATATTCTCCTGAGTATTCGGTTTGCTTGACGGTTCATGTCGGGCATATTAATGAACCTAAAAAAGGTATTGCGGCTTTGTTTGAAAAAGTCCTTCTGATTCAGCTGACAGGGATTATTCCAGTTTTTGCCGGTACAGCTACTATTTATACTGCCGGAAATGAGGATTTGGATGAGGCTTTGGCCACTGTTGCGCAGATTTTTAAACCTGAGCTTATTGCTGATGATAAGGTGCAACTGGCTAAAGATGCTATTTTAAAACAAACACAAGAGGCAACTGCTCTGGTGATGCGGCGAATGAAATTACTGTATAAGCATACGGCTTTCAATAGTCTTAATTTTGTTATGCCGGATGATTATCTGGAAATGGTTAATTCTTATTCTACGGAAGATGTGTTGCATTTCGTGCATACTTATTACAATGCCGCTAATATGGAATTGGTGATTTCTGGTCCGCGTATTCCTCTGGCTGATTTGAAAGATGCTGTGGGATTGTATTTTAATCAGTTGCCTGAAGGTATTGCTCAACCTAAATTTACCGGAAACATTTATACGGGCGGATTTATTCGTATGGCCGTGTCTGGTAATACTATGACGCGTGTGATGTTTGGCTGGGATGCCAGTCGGTTAACACCTGATGATTCTGCTACGATGAATGTTCTGATGTCAATGTTTTGGAAACAGGTTGAACAGGACTTTGCTTTGGCACACATTGATGCTCAGATGGAATTTAAAATCGCCGGTTATTATGGGGCTCGTACCGTTCGCTTGTTGGCTGCGGCCGATTGTGAGGCTCTGGCTATGGCCGATATCGTTATTAAAGCGGTTAATCGTATTTGTGAGACTTTGGCTTCTGATGAACTCATGGTGCAGTGTCGCAATATGGCTGTCAGTGAAAAGCTGGATAAGTATGAAAAATCGGATGATACGGCATTGGAAAAAGTTTGGCAGATGATTGGACGCGGAAATCTGGGAGATACATCTAGCCGGATTGAAGAAATCAAAGATGTTGATGCAGATGCCGTGCGCGTATTGGCTCAGCGCGTCTTTCGCGGTAGCAAACCAGCGGTGGTTTTGATTGCTGATGTTGATGATCCTTTTTATGGGTTTGATGAAATTTGTGAAAAATTGCAAGGGTGATGTATTGGCCTTGTCTGTGTTAAATTAAGGGGTGAAGTTTTCTTCATCCCTTTTTTAGGGGTATTTTTTCAAACTTGTTTTTTAGATGACGTTGGTTTATGATAATCGAAATTTACTGTTTTGGTAATGTTGAATGAGTGAGAGATTGGTTTTGAAGGAAATTCAGTTGGTGGAAATTCAAACAGATGATGTTTGGGTGATTGATATGATGTATGCTAAGAAAGAAAATATGATGCAATTGCCGGTTTATCAACAGGTGGGATTGGGTAATCGATGCTTTGTTCATCCGGATTTGGCAAATTGTTTGGAAAATTTAAAACCTCTTTTGCGTGAACGTCATTTGAAGCTTAAAATTTGTGATGCTTATCGTCCGATTGATGCTTTTTATTTGATGAAAAAAATTATTCCGATGAGGGGCTTTTTTGCTCTTTCTCCCGAATGTTCTCAGCATTGTCATGCATCGGCTGTGGATGTTACTTTACTTGATGATAAGGGGAGAGAATTGGAGTTTCCATGTCATGTTGATGCTTATGAGGAAAAATTTGCTAAACAAATTGCTCTCGGGCAATGGGATGAATTTAGACTGCATTTACTAAAAGCTAAGTATGATTGGTACGAATCCGGTTTTGAAAAAGAAATTGCGCACAGAACATTGTTGCGTGATTTGATGGAAGCTGTCGGTTTGAAAGCGCTTGAACACGAGTGGTGGCATTTTAATTTGCCAAATAAAGATAAATATCCGTTGGTGTATAGTTCTTTTGATGATGATAAAATGGCTCATTTTTTTATTTCGGAGTAGTTTGTTTTATGCCTTTAGTAAGCAAAACCCCGCTACAGTTAATACTGTAACGGGGTTTTGTTTCTCTTGTCTTTCTACCTCCTATCTTTCTGTCTCTAGGCCTAATGTTGCTGCCAGAGCCCGTTTGATTTCAGATAAGGGGTATTTACTTAAATCTATTGCGGCAACGTTAATTCCTAGTTGGGCCAGTGCTTCTTTTTTCTGGCGACGGTTGCTGTTCATCAAAGCCTCGTAGATTTTTTGACGAGTAGCGTAATCCGCTTGTGCTAAATTGGTTTTAGCGATGCGGAAGCTTTCTTCCGTGTAAGCGTTCAGACGTTTTAAAAGCGTTGTTTCCAATTCATCAAGTGCCAGTAGATTGACATCAACGTTGTGGTACTCAATTTGTAATGCGTCCATTGCTTCTTTTCGTGTGGCGCGCCCTTTGCGTAAATTGTTGTATAATTCGCGAGCGTCCGCTAAAGACATACTTTCAGCTTTTTTGATAGCTCTTTCGTATGATTCTTTGAATTTCATCAGTTTTCCCTTTTCGGGACCGATACGCAATACATTGACATACGCTATTCCAAGCTTTCTTCCCATACCGCCGCATTTACGAGCGTATTCGTATTTTTCATCTTTGTCCACTGCGTCATTTTGCGCTTTGCGGATAGATGCTTCACTGAGTACTGCATCATAAATCTCTTTCAGTGGATTGTTTTCGGTGATGAATATGCAGTCTTGTGCCGGTACGTTGCGCTTCCAGTATCCGTTGTAGTAATTCTTTACAGAAAAGGTATTTGATTTATCTACCCATTCATAAGTTTTACTGGTGGGACGGAAGTTTAAAAACTCACGTTTGCGGTTGTTGTATTCATCTTTGCCAATCTCTCGTAGTGAGTAGGTGTTTAATCCTTCAGTGCGGTTGAATACGTAGAAGAAGTAATAATTGCCAACTCGGAAAATTTCTTTTTCCGCAATGTTGCTATTGTTTTCCGTTCGACAAGAGAACCGAACGGTTTCATCAATCTTAATTGTAAAACTGATGAAAAGTTTTTCTTTTGTTTTCATACAATAAATATAATATAATTTAACATAATTCTTTTTTTAGCGTTTGTACTATAACATACAAAATAGACAAAAATCAAGCAAAATTTTTTAAAATTTGTTTGGGCGAAAAATATAGTGGAAGTTTTGGTGTAGTGTGTGTTTGAAATTAGGGAATTTGCTTTGGGGCGGGTATCTGTGAGGCTGTCTTGTTTGTTTTATATCTTTTGTTTCTGGCGAGTGGTTGTTTATAGTTTTGCTTTGAGATAGTCTTTTAGTTCATTATCTTCTATTTCTTCGGCATAATTTAAGGCTTGGCGTAGATATTTTTCGGCGCTCTTTTTATCTCCCTCTCGTAGACTGATTTCGGCTAAATTGTTATAATCAATCGCAGCTCCTTTTAGGCGGTTTTTACTGTTTTCTAAATCAAGGGCTTGTTTGAATAGGGTGCGTGCCATACGCAGATTATTTTGCCGCATTTCTATCAATCCCAGCAGAGAATAAGCATTTGCAGGATAAAAGGTGGTGTAACTTGAGGTCTTATTACGGACTAATGCAGTTAGAATTTCGGCGCTTTTTTGTAAGTTGTCGGTTGCATAATAAATTTCTGCTTTTAAGTATAGATTTTCAAAAATGCCGGCTTGGTGGCGATTTTCATTATGGTGCAATAATGCTTGTTCCGCATAGTGCAATGCTTTATCAAATTGTTTAGTGTGCAAGGTTATTCTGGCCAGCATTTCATACGCAAAAGCTGAGGCTTCTTCGGTGGCGGAAGTTTTGTCGGATGTGACGCTTTGAAACATCTTCAAAGCTTCTTTTTCTTTGGTTTGCAGATATAAGGCTAAGCCGTGCCAGTTTTTTATATCGGTTATGGTTTGAGCTAATTGATGTTTTTGGCATATTTCTTCGGCTTGGATAAAATAATCTTCTGATGTTTTATAATTCTCCCGACTTATTTCCAATATGCCTTGATATGCGACGGCTTCAGCTTGTTTACAGGGCAATTCCATAGATTTATATAGTTTTTCCGCTTCTTGAAACATGGTATAGGCTACATCAAATACGCCGCTGATACGATATGTCTGCCCTAGTGCTAAATAACATTCCGCTTCTTCATACGAAAATCCGTTTTTTTGATAAATTTTTAGAGCTTTGGATAATTTTTTTGACGCATCGTACATATCGGTTTGATATAAATCATTGAGAGCGGTTAAGCGTAAATAATCTGCGTGTAATGCTGATGATGCCCAAAAGGGTATTTTTAGATTGTTTAGTGTTTGCCCAAACTCAATGCGCTTATTTTGAGTTAAACAGATATCCGCATAAAGTAGCAATAATCGCCAGTTTTTGGGGGATTGTTCAATGGCTTTTTTTAGCTTCTTTTCGCCTTTTTTTAGAGATGTACTTATGGCTATATATAATTTTGCTTCTGCGGTGGCTGGTTGATGAAAGAATTTGCGGATGGCCGTTTGTTTGGTGTAATAGGAATTATAGAAAAAAGAACGCTCCTTATTCTTGATTTTTTGTAAACTTTTTTGGGCATTCATTTTCAAAATTTGCCACAGATGCAAACGGATTCGGAAGTACAAAAAAATGATACTTCCTATTCCAAGTGATGTAAAAATTATGTTGCTAAATTCCAAATCTTGCAAAATCTTTACTCTATATTAGTTTTTTTACGTTACGATGCTCTCATAAATTAAGAGTGGTGTTTTATATAGTATTAGAGGATATTTTTTAAAATGGCTATCACGAAATTAACTTCCGAGCAACTTTATCGTAAATGCGATCCTGCTAAATTTGAGTTTAATACAACGGCAGATTTGGAAGAAAGACTTTCTGCTTTGGGACAAGACAGAGCCATCAGTGCGGTTGAGCTCGGAATTAACATTAAATCTAAAGGATATAACTTGTTTTGCTTGGGGCCTGAAGGAACAGGCAAAACAAGTTTGGTTAAACGTATTCTTGAAAAAGAAGGTAAAAAACGTGCTACTCCGGATGATTGGGTTTATGTGTATAATTTTGAAGAACCTCATAAGCCGATTGCCATTAATTTTCCTGCCGGTGAAGCCAGCGGTTTTGCTAAGGAGATGGAAGAGTTTGCCGATAAAGTTGAGCATGAACTGCCTGAAGTTGTTAAAAATGAAATGTACGAAGAACAACTGGCGATTATTCGGGAAAAATATCAAGAAAAACGTAATGATTATGTAAAAGTTTTGCAAAAGAAAGCAAAAGGTAAGAAAGTTTCTCTCTTGCATATGCCGATGGGCGTTGTTGTTGCTCCGATGAAAAATGGCGAAATTATCAGTCCGGATGTGTTTGATACCCTTTCTGATGAAGAGAAAAATGAAATTATGGCTGACTTGAATGCTATGCAGGAGGAAATTGCTCAGCATCAAGAAGACGCTCCGGCTTGGGAAGAAAAACAAACCGAAGAAATTAAAAAACTGCAAGAAAAATTAGTTAAAGATGCTATTAAAAAACCTCTTAGCGAAATTAAACAAAAATATCGCGGAAATAAAAAAGTTGCTGATTATTTGAAATCCGTGCAACAGTATATTTTGGAAAATATTACAAGCTTTGTGCCTGACTATAATCAGGATAATAAACCTCAAGGCGAAGAAGAACCGATGTTGGGCTTGCTTACTCAATTAAAAAGCCAACAAGAGGAAGATAAATATAGTAAGTTCAAAGTTAATGTTGTGGTTAAAAATGTTCCAAACAGCGGAGCTCCGATTGTTTTGCTTGATCACCCGACGCAGGGAAATTTGGTTGGAAAAATTGAACGCTTACAACAGTTCGGTGCGTTAATTACCGATTTTAGCTTGATAAAAAGCGGAGCTCTGCATAAAGCTAACGGCGGTTTCTTGTTAATTGATGCGCGCAAACTTTTATTGCAACCGTACTCTTGGGAATCGCTTAAGCGTGCGCTTGCTTCTAAAGAAATTAAAATCGAAGCGCCAAGCGAAGATACAAGCTTTTCTACAATTTCGCTTGATCCGCAGCCTATTCCCTTGGATGTTAAAGTGGTTATGACCGGTGATGCCGATTTGTATGATTTGTTGAGCGAAAGGGATTCCGATTTTTGCGATTACTTCAAGGTAGAGGCCGATTTTGGTATGTCTATTGACAGAACGGATGAAAACGAAATTGAATATGCGAAACTTATCGGTTCTTTGACAAAGAAGAAAAATTTGCGCTCTCTTAATAAACAGGCTGTTGCCAGAGTGATTGAATATTCATCTCGTTTGGCTGATGATACAGAGAAATTAACCGCTCACGTTTCTTCTATCGGCGATTTGCTTAAAGAGGCCGATTATTGGGCGCGTAAATCCAAAGCTTCGCAAATCGGTAAAAATCATATTGAACAAGCTATCAAATCGCAAATCTATCGTGCAGACAGAGTGAACGAAGCGATGCTTGAACAAATTGATAAAGGCACAATTCTGCTTGATGTTAAAGGCGAAAGAGTTGGACAGATTAACGGCTTGGTCGTTTATAACTTTACACGCAATTCTTTTGGTAAGCCGACACGTATTACAACGCAAGTGCGTTTGGGGCGTGGTGAGTTTATCAATATCGAACGCGAAGTTGCGATGAGCGGGCCTATTCACTCTAAAGGTGTGTTGATTTTGCAAGCGCTAATTTCTAATCGTTTTGCTAAACGTTCACCGCTATCTCTTTCTGCTTCCATTGTTTTTGAGCAATCGTATGGTGGTGTGGATGGCGACTCAGCTTCTTCAACGGAGTATTATTGTATGCTCTCGGCGATTGCCGATTTGCCGATTAAACAATCTCTTGCCGTGACAGGTTCTATTAATCAATTTGGAGAAATTCAACCAATCGGCGGAGTGAACGAAAAAATTGAAGGCTTTTTTGAAGTTTGTAAATATAACGGTTTAACCGGTACACAAGGCGTGATTATTCCTCGTACCAATGTTGCAAACTTGATGCTTCGTGAAGATGTTTTAGAGGCGGTTGATAATGGCTTGTTCTCTATCTATGCGATTGACACGGTTGACGACGGTATTGAACTTTTAACCGGAATGCCAGCGGGTAAGCCCGATAAACACGGCAAGTTCCCGAAAGGTACCGTAAACTATAAAGTTCAACAGAGTCTTGAGGAATATTATAAGGATTATGTCAAATATGCCAAAGAGACGCATGGTGCTCTTTGATGAAAAATTAAAACGTCAATTTAAGAACTTGCTCTAACTTGTTGATTTGATTTAACACCTTTTGCTTATCTTAGCGGAGGGTGCTTTTTTTGCTTTACAAATCCGATTGTTAACGCTATTCTGCTCGAACTTACTTATTTTTAGGTTTTTTTATTTTTTTTTCTAATTTAATTATTATGTGTAATTCAGAAATTATGGCATTCGTTCGCGAAGCCGAAGTCAGCACTTTGAGTGCAGAGAAAGAACTTGCTTTTGTTGAAGCATTGTGTGAATTGAATAGTTTGGCCAATGCGCGAAATTTTCTTCGTCTTTATATGGAGAAAACATCGCAGTTCTATCTCAAATGTCTGGAGTTTATGCTTGAGCATAACTCAACGTTGTTTACTTACGCTCTTTCTATGAGCCGAGGTGGATGGCACAGACGCTACAAAAATAAAAAGTATCTTGTACGCGGTACAGATGAAGATGTTTTAACGTTGCAAAAAGATTTGTTGGATGAAAAACTGAATATCAGAATTTTATTCACATACGCCGTTAGCTATAACATTGAATTGTTGCCGGAAGTCTTGGATGAGGTTAAACAGCGCGCAGAAAAAGAAGCGCACGATAATGGTGTTTCTCTTCAAGAACAGATGGCTGAAAAAAGTGTTTCTTACGCTTCTATCTATAATCATCAGGTCAATAAACTTGATAAGATGCGGAAGAAAAGAGCTTAACGTACTTTGAACTTTATCCCCTTTTTGCTTTGGCAAATCGGGGATTTTTTTGTGCTTTTTCGAGGAAAATGGGGAAAAGTTTATTTTGATTGACGCTTAAAGAAAAATGACATACCTTGCTTGCAACTGATACTTTTTGAAAGGGATAACTATGGAACAAAGAATTGTTGACGTTAATGGCGTGAAACTTTCTAATAATTTGCCGTTTGGGTTGCTTTGCGGACCTTGCCAAATTGAAAGCAGACAGCATGCTATTGATATTGCAGGCGCTATGGTGGAAATTACTAAGGAACTTAATATTCCTTATATTTTTAAGGCTTCTTTTGACAAAGCTAATCGTACTTCTATTCATGGTGCGCGTGGTGTGGGTTTGGAAGAAGGTATGCGCACGTTTGATGAAATTAAAAAACTTTATAATAATTTGCCAATCGTTACCGACGTGCATGAACATGAACAGTGCGCTATTGTTGCTCAACATGTTGATATGCTCCAAATTCCGGCTTTCTTATGCCGTCAGACAGATTTGGTTGTGGCTGCAGCTCAGACCGGTAAAGTGGTTAATATTAAAAAAGGACAGTTCTTGGCGCCTTGGGAAGCCAAAAATTTGGTGGTTAAATGCGACGAATCTGGTAATCATAATGTTTGTTTGACCGAACGTGGTACAAGTTTCGGTTATAACACACTCGTTACGGATATGCGTGGGTTGCCTCGTATGGCTCAAGATACCGGTTGTCCGATTATCTTTGATGCGACACACTCCGTACAACAACCAGGCGGTATGGGCGGTTCTTCCGGCGGACAACGTGAGTTTGCTCCGGTTCTTGCCAGAGCGGCTGTGGCTGTTGGCGTGGCCGCCGTATTTATGGAAACACACGAGAATCCGGATAAGGCACTTTCTGATGGTCCGAACACGATTGCGCTTAAAGATATGAAAGGCGTATTGGAAGTGTTGAAACAGTTTGATGAAGTGCGTAAACGTTTGGACATTTTTTAAGCCGTTTTTAGTGATTTGAATATCATTACGCTCGAGTGGGTAAAACTTTTTGTACTTGTTGTTAAATGAGAGAGAGAGGTTTTAGCCGCCCGAGCGTTTTGTATGGAAAAATTGCGCGAAGATAAAGGTTTTATCTTTGCACATCTTGAACGGCTGTGGTTGACAATCTGCTCAAAAAGTTTATAGTTTTAGCTATGTTTGACTAGGTGTTGTGCTTCAAAAATGATAATTAAAGATGAAGGATATGTGCTAAGTGCGCGAAAATATGGTGAAAAAGCCTTAATCGTGACGTTATTGACGCGTTGTAAAGGAAAAATTACGGCGTTTGTTGCTGACGGAACTTCTAAGAAAAACAGAGGTTTATTCCAGTCAGGGAATAAAATATTTTTTGAGGCTTCTGCTCGGTTAGAAGAAAATATGCGTCGCCTTTTTCGACTGGAATTGCTGGAACCCAATGCCGTTTTGATGATGTCTGATTTTAAACGCTTGGAATTGATGACGGCGTTGTTACCAATGTTTAAATCCTTATTGAACGAAAATGAAGAGGTGCCGTTACTTTATGAAGTTGCTGGTCGCTTTTTTTCTGCACATAATCTTAAAGAAATGTTGGTACAATATGCCTTTTTTGAGTTTTATGCCTTGGAATATTTAGGGGTGGGGCTGTCACTTGATTGTTGCGCAGTGACGGGGCAAACCGAGGGACTTTATTATGTTTCACCTCGTACGGGAAAGGCTGTTTGCAGAGAAGTTGGGGAACCATATCGCGATAAGTTGTTCTTATATCCGCATTTTGTTGTGGATAACAACTATCAACCGACTTATGCAGAAATTTTTAATGTGTTAAAGATGACTGAGTTTTTCTTAAAAGAGAACTTTTTTAAGTTTCATCATTTGACGATGCCGGCTTCTCGGGCTGATGTGTGGCGCTATTTTGATAATGAAGATACCGTTAATGAGAGCTCGCAAGCAGAAGCGGTGATGGTTGGTCATGAAGCAAAGCAGAGGGAAGAGGCGGAGAAACATTTTTACGGTATCGCAGTCTGAGGTTTTGTTGGTAGATGTACTTTGGGCTAAGAGGCAGATGGCGGATGATAAAGATAATAGAAAATGTCTGCTGTTTGATTTGAAACGATGTCGGTTATATTGTAAATTGAAAGATTGCCTTGCGGCAGATGTGAACTGAGGGTGTAATGGAAGAAGAAGTTGTAGAAGAAAGAATTCATGACGTTAAGTTAAAAGAAGAATTAAGCAAAAGATATCTTTCTTATGCGATGTCAACGATTGTGGCACGTTCGTTGCCTGATGTGCGTGACGGACTTAAACCGGTGCATCGGCGCTTATTGTATGCGATGCGTCAGTTGAAACTTGATCCGAAATCCGGCTTTAAGAAATGTGCGAGAGTGGTCGGTGACGTTATCGGTAAATATCACCCACACGGCGATAGCGCTGTTTATGGTGCTATGGTGCGTTTGGCTCAGGATTTTTCCGTGCGCTATCCTTTGGTGGATGGACAAGGTAACTTTGGTAATATTGACGGTGACGGTGCCGCCGCCATGCGTTATACCGAAGCGCGTTTAACCGAATTTGCTATTGCGCTTATGGAAGGCTTAAACGAAAACGCCGTTGATTTTATGGATACATATGATGGTGAAGAACAAGAGCCTGTTGTTATGCCGGCTGCCGTACCAAACCTCTTGTGTAATGGTTCGGCGGGTATTGCCGTTGGTATGGCAACGAATATTCCGCCGCATAACTTAGGCGAAGTGGCTGATGCGCTGCTCTATTTAATCAAAAATCCGGAATGCGAAATTACGGATTTGGTTAAATATGTTAAAGGACCGGATTTTCCGACCGGCGGTTTGATTATTGCCGACCAAAAGGCGATTGTTGATGCTTATACGCATGGTAAAGGTTATTTTCGTATTCGGGCGAAATGGGAAAAAGAAGACCTTGGTAAAGGGCAATATCAAATTGTGGTTACGGAAATTCCGTATCAAGTCATTAAATCCAAATTGATTGAAAAAATCGCACAACTTTTGGAAGATAAAAAATTGCCGCTTTTGGCTGATGTTCGTGATGAATCCGCTCATGACGTGCGTATTGTTTTGGAACCGAAGAATCGTACCGTCGATGCAAACCTCTTGATGGAGCATTTATTCAAACAAACCGAGCTTGAAGTGCGTTTTGCAATGAATATGAACGTGCTTTCTTCCGACGGTGTGCCGAGAGTGATGAGCCTTAAGGAAGTGCTTAAAGAATATCTTAATCACAGACATAAAGTTCTTATTCGCAAATCGCAATATCGCTTGGATAAAATTATGGCCAGATTGGAAATTTTATCAGGCTATTTGATTGCGTATCTGAATTTGGATGAGGTTATTCGCATTATTCGTGAAGAAGAAGATGCTAAAGCGTCATTAATGGCAAAATTTGCTTTGACCGATAATCAGGCGGAAGCTATCCTTAATATGAAATTGCGTAACTTGCGTAAATTGGAAGAAGAGGAAATTCGCGGAGAATTTGACGAACTGACCGAAGAGAAAAATGAACTCGAAAAATTACTCGGCAGTGAAGAATTGCGATTTGCTAAATTGGCTGAAGAAATCAATGTGATGAAAGATAAATTCGGCAAAAAGACACCGCTTGGTCGTCGTCGCAGTCAGTTTGCCGATATGCCTGATGATGTTGATGTGCCGATTGAAGTTATGGTTGAAAAAGAGCCGATTACCATTATTCTTTCGCAAAAAGGTTGGATTAGAAGTATGAAGGGGT
>CASFSV010000025.1 GCA_949297415.1 uncultured Alphaproteobacteria bacterium | reverse complement strand
CGGCTATGAAATTATGATGACTGAAAATACTCAGTGCATAGCCTCTGCCCTTAGAAATGCAATTATTAATTTAGGTATTATCCCGAAAGTAGTTTATCAGGATAATGGTAAAGCATTTAAGGCAAAGTATTTTCAATCTTGTGATTTTGACGAGGAGTGTTTTAACGGAGTGTATGCCAATTTAGGTATTCACTCCGTTTTTGCTAAACCATACAATGCACGTGCAAAAGTTATAGAAAGATTTTTCTTAGATTTTCAGGAAGAATTTGAGAAACTTATGCCAAGTTATATCGGTACTTCAATTGAAAACCGTCCTGCGTGGATGAATAGAAATGAAAAATTGCACTTGCAACTTCATAATCAACAAACAAAAGGAAATATTCCGACAGTACAAGATGCTATTAAATATATTAATGCCTGGCTGGAATACAGAAATCAAAAAGCCTGTCCTAATGACCGTTCAAGGAGCATTCAAGAGGTATTAAACTCTGTTCGGAAACAAGATATTAATAAATCTGCACTTGATTATTTAATGATGAAAACAGAATCAAGGACAATAAACAAGCATGGAATAACGTTCCTCGGAATGCATTACAGGAGTGATGTTATTCTTGGACTTCGGGATAAGGTTTATGTCCGTTACAGTTTATTTGACCTTTCAAAGGTTCAAGTTTATTCAATGAAAGGTGAATTTTTATGCGTGGCACATAGGGTTCAGAAAGTTCACCCGATGGCAAATGTTCTCGGCACAGTTAAAGATATGGAAGAATACAAGCAGCAGTATCAAAGGCAGCAGAAAATTAAAAGCCGGCTTGTTAAACAAATTAAAAAGACATTCACTAAAGATGAACTTCAAGTTTTAGAAATTGAACCGGAACCTGTTTTAGAAATAGAAGAACAACCAAAGCCAAAGCGTGAACGGAAGTTAACCTCTCGTGAACGGCAGATGAACGTACCGATGTTTAATTCAAATTATGAAAAATACGAGTGGTTGATGGAAAACGGCTGTACAAATCCTGAACAAAGGAAATGGCTCGCCGATTACATTAGAAGTGATGAATATATAAATATATATGGAGACGAAAATGATGAAGAAAACATTTATTAAAACAAAAAACGTCAAGCGGTTTGTAGCTTTGATGGACGAGTTGCAAAAACTTCCGCCGAACATTCCAAAACTGGCATTAGTTTACGGAGACCATGGGCTTGGGAAATCTCAGACAATCCAGTGGTGGGCGGATAAAAACGATTCTGTATATGTTCGGGCAACGCAAGGGATGACGAGCAGATGGCTTTTATCTGAAATTGCGGAGGAGCTTGGAGAAGAACCTTACTGGCACACGCAGGAAACTTTTGAACTCATAGAAAATTATTTAAGGCAGAATCCTAAGATTATTATTGTTGATGAGATTGATTATTTGATTGAAAAGCATACGGTTGAAACTTTGAGGGATTTGCACGATAAAACCACCTGCCCGATAGTTTTAGTCGGAATGGGAGCGGCAGATAAAAAACTCGCAAGATATCCGCATTTAGTCGATAGGTTGTACAAAACTTTGAGATTTGAACAGTTTAATGCTGAAGATATTAGAGAAATTATTGAAAACTTGACAGAACTCAATTTTACAGATGATGCAATAAATTACCTTGCAACAAGGACAAACCAATTCAGACAACTGGTTAAACTTATCAATAAAATAGAAAAATTATCTGAGACAAATAAAATTGATGAGATAGACGAATACACATTGAAAGGATTATTAAATGAAAGACAGAATCTTAAGGCTTTGCAGAAGGTTGGATAAATTTACACTTGATGAAATTTCAACTATTGCAGAAGATATTGACGAATCTGTATTAGAGTTACTTCTTTTAACTCTTGTGCAAGAGGGAAAACTTATTTTTAAAGACAATATATATTTGTATAATAAAGAACAAGGTTGTAACAAACAACGACTTCCGCAATTTTTTCAACATCATTCCAAAACGGATATAGATTACATAATAAAAGGTTTTTGTATTGATATAGAAGTCTTAAAAATGATTGATTTATTCGGTTTTTCAAAACATGTTATGAATAATTTTTATCAATATTTTAGGACAATAATTTATGAACAACAAAAGAACGAACTTGTTAAGTACTTTGAAAAATCCCCTAAAATACCGCAAGAAAGGATTTATATGAATACAAAAGTTTATCTGTATTTATATGAACACAAATTATTTGTATCTGATAAATACTTAATATCTAAAGATGCACGTAAACATACTAATGACGAACGTTTAGAAATAAAAAACATCTATTTGAGAAGTTATAGAAAAGTTTTAAGCCGCTCATTTGCTCATAGATTTCATTTACATCTGGCTGAAGAGTTGTGGAAATATGGAAAGGATTTTTCTGAAAGATACTCAGGAATAAATACATTATTATTTGCTTAATATTTCTTCATAAACTTTTCCCCGATTTTTTAAATAGTCCTTATCCTTTTTGTTATCCGATTTTAAAGTAAATATAAAAAATTCGTTCATTTTTTCTGTTCTTGTTATTACTGTTTTTTATTTTCAAAAGTCGGGGAATATTCCCCGCTCTTGAATTTTTGCCTCTTCCATATATAAATAATTTTCATATAATTGAGTTATAGGTTAAAGATTTCCCGGTAGAGCCAGTCATATTGCCTTATTAGGCATTATTCTGCTGTGCAAAAAATACTGGACAGTCGGCTTATAGAAAAATTTTCAAAATCTTATACAGCTTGATTATAGACAACTAACTATATCAAGAGAGGATTGAAAAATATGTCAAATTGTGTTTATTGCAAAAAACAAATT
>CASFSV010000024.1 GCA_949297415.1 uncultured Alphaproteobacteria bacterium | reverse complement strand
TTACACCTTAATTCAAGAGTAAACCCCTCTTGGGCTGAATCAATCTCAACAGGAATTCCTAAAACATTTTCGAGAAATGCTGCATCATACGAAAGGTTTGATTCTTTTATACATATATGCTCAAGTAATCTACCAGCTTCTGGTGATACTAGAATATACATATCAGAAGGCTTAGCTCCTTGTTCTATACGTTTTCGATACCCTTCTACAATGGCATCAAACTGTTTTTTTAAAGTGTTTTTCCCTGGGCGTTTACCCCACATAACAAATAAACTTCTCACCCTTTTCTCCTTATTTAAAACGATTTTGTAATTTTATATTTGTACACATTATTGGATCTCGTGAAAACATACACTCACTAGCTCCCATTTTTTTTGCATAACGTAATGGGGCAAAAAGCAAATATAAAATTGCTATTATTAAAATAATTACACAAATTTTTGACATCATTTTTCCTTTCAATTATTCATATTTGTTTTTGTAGGAATTTCTTTTAGAGATTTAAAAAAATTGCCTGTATTCTTATTAGATCAGTAACACTAACTTCATCTGCTACACAGCATATAAAATTTATTGCAGCTTCTGGATTTTTCATTACTTCATTAGCGATACTTGTCGCAAAATTTATTCTGTTGTTAATCATCAATTTTCCCAGTGTTTAATAATTCAAATTCAATATCAAAAACTTGATTTTTCACTTTTAAATCGGTGTTTATTCCATCAACAACTTTTACAGATTTTATTTTTGCATATAGAACTTTGCACTTATCGGTTGATTTTACCACTTGTCCTTGCCGGAATCTTATTGTGGTATAGCGTGCATATTTTCCATTGCCTAATTTATTATCCCAGTTTGCAGCATTCCTATACTCATGGGTTTTCTCTCCGGCTTTTATTTTGTTAAACCAATATTTTTTTATAGGTAAATCAAGTATTCCATCTTTAATACTCATTCTTATTACTCCTTCCTACATACTTATCAAGAACGGTTTTACCTATAGAATCAATAACTCCGATAACGCCACGACTTCTACCTTTCAGAAGAGTTTGTAATTCTCGGTTTCGTTTTTTCAATTGCTCATTTTGAGCAATAAGAAAATCATAGTCTATCTTTAAGATAGTTATAGTTTCCTTTTTACTTTTCTTTTTGCTGTTTTTTGCCATCTATCTATTCCTCATCAGTATAAGTTTTACTTATATACAGGCAGTTCAGTTTACAGAACCGCCTGTTTCGGAATTGTTATTATTTTTTGAATGGGGGGGGTAGGAATATCAGAGCCTAAAATAACGTCCTTTAAAAGATCTTTAAGCATACTACTTGGATTTTCTTCATAAGAATAAGTAACGTTTTTTACACACGTATAACCCAATTCTGATAATTCTTTTTCAAGCCTGCTAAAAATCTCAATAATCTTTTCTTCTGCCGGAGATTTTTCTCTTAAATATTCTTTTCTTGCATTATTGATATCATCAACCTTTAGCATTCTTTGATTAAACTCAGACATATTCACAGGATAAGTAAATCTTAACTCCGCCTGCAAAATTGTTTTTACAATGTTGTTTTCCATTTTTTAATTCTCCTTTTTCTCTTAGTACAAACAACCCCTTAAGGGGTGGAACTGTTTTGTGTCTATAAATACCAACTTGACACAGGGCTAAATATCACATTCAAGATATACGGCTCGTTCCTCTCCCCATGGCATTCTTTTTAGAAATCTGCTAATACCAATAGATCTGTATATTCAGATAAAGCTTCTTTTATATCTGCTGCCTCGTCAATAATAGCTTGCTCAAAATTGGTTTCCCAATCTGTTACTTGAACTTTGACCGCAATTTCACTGCTTTTTGTGTTAAAGAAAAGTAATTCTACATGATATGTATATTGTCTTTCTCCAGCTTTTACAAAAGGCAAAGACACATAGAAATCAGCAGGAAGTACTGCTTCTTCATCTGTGCCATCACTAAGTCTGTATTGGCAACGATAACCACTTTCAGCTTCTCCAGAATCATCAAATATTGGAGTAGAATTAACTTCTGAACGCCCAACAATTCTTATTTTAGAACATCTTTTATAAAGTTCTGAAAACTCTTCTATACTTGGTTTAAGTTTTTGAAGCATTATCAAAAATCCTTCATGATCAAGCACTTGACCATTATAGGCTTCTAATGTATTAAATTGTTCTGAATGCAATCTTTCATATAAGCAGCAACCTTCATTATAATTACAATCTGCTCTAAAATTACCGCCTTGCATGTGTATTCTAGCTGTTGCAAATAATCCGG
>CASFSV010000023.1 GCA_949297415.1 uncultured Alphaproteobacteria bacterium | reverse complement strand
GTACTCAGACCGGACGAATGTCCATCCAAATTTCAAGTACTGCCCAAACGCTGGATTGTGGAACGCTCTTTCTCATGGTTGGAAAACTTCAGAAGGCTGACCATCGATTACGAATTCTTTGCTGAAACAGCGGAAGCTATGCTACAACTTGCATTCATCCAAATCATGCTTAACAGATTTATCGAATGAAATCAAAACAGCTTCTTAAAATCTGCAGGATGATTAAACATATTGTTTATGTCATCTTTGCTTAAAAGAAATTTAGTTCCGACGCAACATGTAGATATAATTGATAATCAAAAACTTATATTTTAAACGGTAGAAAAGTATTTTTTAGGCTATAATGGGTTGTTTTTGAATCTGAATTTACAGTTCCTACGTTTATTCTTCAACATAAAATTAGAGCCGTGAAAAATCTAAATTTTCCAACTGAAGTTCACCTGTTTTCTGTCTACTTACAAAGGTACAAATAATACGTGAGTTTTTCGCCAAGTATGTCAACTAAATGCAAGAGGGTTTCGCGTATATTGTTTTACTTAACAGAGGGAAGAAGGTGAACTATTTTCTCTTTTCCCTTTATTTGACTTTATTTTAATAGACGTATATATGAATACAGGAGTAAAGTAAACCTATGAAAAATAAAATTTCGATTTAAACACATTATAAATAAATCATGATTTATTTATAAAAACAGTATTTTGATATTATATTTTCTGTTTTTTAAGGTATCTTTGTTACATAAAAAATATAATAGTTTAAAATGGATACTGACGGCAATAAACAAATTACATTTGAAGAGTTTTTATCTTTGCTAAAACAAGAAAAAGATTCTCTTGAAAGCCAAATGGCAGAAAGATTCGGTATGAAGATATACAAATCTGCAGACGGTTTTACCCAAGAGGAAATATATGATTATGCAGGTGCAAAGGATTGTGTCGCAACATTGACTTTAACTCAAGAATCTGCTAAGGAGTATGGAGAGTCATTGACAGTAACTTTCGTTTATTATCAAAAAGATAGGATCGCTCTTGAAAAAGATAAAACAGCTCTTAATGATATTCCCAATGTTAAAGCGAAAGAACTTTTGGGGGAATTAGACGATATTTTGCATGCTAAACTTCTTAAAGATGGTATTCCAACAAATGAAATTGTTGAAATGCTGGTGGGGCCACCGTCAGAGGAGAATAATACTTATGCTAGTTCTCTTTTGCGTAAGCCTAAAGTACTGGAAATTCCCATTGAGAGTGAAGGAAACGGTTTCGATATTTTTTTTATGTATGGGGCCTTATCTCATTTTATTTCTGATGGAATCGGATTGACTCCAGAAGAACATAATGAGTACCTTGCCTATAAGATTTTACTGGAACGCGAGAAATTGACAGAAAAAGAAAAAAAGGAAATATTTGACGAGAATGGAGTAATTATTAATCAGGAAGTTGGCTATTTGGGGTTATTATTTAAGAAAGCGGTTGGTAAACTGACAGAGAAGAATGAAGTAGATTTAAAGCTGTTAACTCAAAATAGAATTGCAGTTCGTTTAGAATTAGCGAATAAAGAACTTCAAAATATGGGGTTAAGTTTTGAAAAATTGGCAAAGAAATATCCGGAGAAGGCAGCTCTATTGTTTTCAAGGATTCTTAATTTTAGGGAGCATCGCTACAATATAGTAGGTAAGCATTTACTTTATATGAGCTTTGAATCGTTTCTCCACATTTACCTTCGTCATGTAAAAGAGTTAGCTGTTGACAATCAGTTCGGAGAAAGAAGTAAGTTTCAATTGGTGGAGAAAGATTTAAAAGCAACCATGGATCTTGTTCTTGGTGCTTTGAATGATGAGTATCAAGCATATAAAGATGAACATCCAAACAACAGATTTTTTCGTAAAGGAACCATGGCGTATTACTATAATGGAGATTATTATGATATTGACATTTTGCCAGATGGTCAAATTGGTAGCTTCTATAAACGTATTGACGAATAAAGTTTAATAATATAGCAGGTGTAATTGTGTGAAATCATCACTAAAGTGAGCCTGTAAATAAAAGACTTTCGGTGGTAATAGTGCTGTGGTTCCATCTCTTCCCTTTTCGAACAGAGAAGTTAAGCACAGTTACGCCAATGGTACTGAGAAATCGGGAGAGTAGGAAACTGCCAAATAAAGTCTTCGTCCAAAAAAGCGGATCAATGACGTTAAACTTAAGTGATGCTTATTAAAAATGATATTTATATGATGAAGGTTTTTAACATCAAAAAAACTGGAGTGTAGATTTGCCTTTTTAATAAGAAGGCAAGTTCTACCAAGACCATTCACCTCACGTGGAATGTTATTGTTAATGTAGTAATCCTAATTGTGGATGTTGCGTAGTTTCTTGCAGCTCCTACACCTTTTGGGGCAATTTCAGTAGTAACAGATATTATCGGTTTGATACCCGGTATAAGGAACCTCATTAATCAATAAGGTCTTCAAAAAAATCCTTGGGAGCTTTGGTAAACTCCCAAGGTCTTTTTTATATGTATATCTTCTTTGATTATAAATTTAAAGATAATTGACATCCTATTTAAATTAGTACATATAACAATATGTTGCTGTGAGTTTATTGTGAACTTGATTAATAGACTATGAATAATAAAGGAATAATGTTTACGGCACTCCAAAGATTTTATGGGGCATTAAGTAATCTCGATAAGTTTGCATCTGCCAATAATCTAATAGATAATGTAGTTTGTTTAGATGATTTTTTCTCCAGCTTCAGATCAACATCTTTTGTTCTACAGTGTGCTTTAGCACATACTGAATATGAACCATTGTATGATAAGTTCCGACAGAAGTATTTAAAGGAGAATCGTGTTTGTAAATGGATGGTAGAGACAAGGAATGAAGTGGAAAAACAACATCCATTTGATTTGTTGAAACAAGTGTATGTTACTATATATACGCCTGTATCCGCAATGATTCTCAAAAGTGAGACCTTTACGGTAGAAAACGATGTTGAATATCAAATACTTGTCGAATCTTTAAAGGATGAACTGAAAAAGATAAACACAATAGAAGTACATTTCTCACTTGATTTTCGATTTAGAAAAGCTGATGATAACGCGGATTTATATAATGATATTTGTGCAGCTATCATTATAATGACAAATATGCTGAAAGATATGTATTCAACCATTGGGGATTGTACTGAGTTATGTGATGATCTTATTATAAAGATAGAGGAACTTGAGAGAAAGATTCTTAAGAGTGAAATTATCTTTGTTGATGATTATGTATATTACGCTGATAAAGACATTTTTGAAAAAGGAGACAGGTTTATCCCAGAATTGCCATGTAATAATGTTGATGTCCGAAAAATGCTAGAAAGCTATGGTGTAAAATATCCTTCATATGACTCTAAGGAGTTTATGAAATTTCTTGCGAAACTGCATCTTGCAATATATCAAAAAGAGGGAAGACACTTGATGCCTGTAATATTTGTTGTTTATGGCAATAACATATGTAAAACTATCCCATTTGATTCATCGATTAGAACAACAGCATATCGAAAAGTCAACGAGATAGCTGATAAAGTAATCTCAGACGATATAAAGTATGTTACAATGATTCACGAAGCGTATAATTATAAAAGTTTTCAATATCATATGTTACCATACTACAAAAGAATAGAACATAGTAATGGAGAATCGATTATAGTTCAGCAAATTGGCGATGGCTTCGTCCCGAGAATGATGATGTTTGATACAAGCAAGATAAATGATCCGAAGTATGTAGATGATGTACTGAAAAATCGTTTTGATGTTAAGTGTATTGTTGAGAAATCGGCCATGTATCCAATATACCTTGCCATAAAAGAAAAACGCGACCGCAAAGCTACTAGGAAGAATAGTTAACAGAAAGTTTCAAAGCCCTTACCTCTGGTCTATTTATTACTTAAGCAAGGGCTATGTACTTTTTATTCATGTATGAACTAACCGTCCTGGTATGGATCTCTGAAGTTACAAAACTACTTGTTCTCCTGATACTCAATGATTGTTATCTGCAATTTCATCAAAATAAATTGAACAATATTAGCTTGTCACATTGAATTTTGATATATTTGCATTAAACTACAAATTATTTTAATTATGAAGCAATTGAATAGGATTAAAATAGTCCTCGTTGAAAAGAATAAAACGGCTAAATGGCTCTCTGAGCAAGTTGGTAGGAATGTGACATCTGTTTCCCGTTGGTGTACTAATGCTTCACAACCAGATTTGGAAACATTATTTCGCATAGCGGAACTTTTGGATGTTGATGTAAGAGAATTGCTTCATGTAGAAAAGGATAAATCTAAATAAGTATATCAAGATGGCT
>CASFSV010000022.1 GCA_949297415.1 uncultured Alphaproteobacteria bacterium | reverse complement strand
TGTTCATAAAAAAACTCCTTTGCTTTTGTTAGACTTTTGCCAGACCGTCTAACTTACTTTAGCAAAGGAGTTTTTTATATGTAAAGCTGTAAGCTCTTTGGAACTACCGGCCTAGCCGGTAGTTTTCTTGTTACAAAAAAAAGGGTGGCAAAACCACCCTTAATTTCCTCTCCAAACAAAAAACTTTAGTTAACCGAAGAAGGATTTTGTGTTGCAACCGGCGCAACTGTTTCGGAAGCCTGCTCTACCGGATTAGTATCGACAGTAGCATAATTTGTTTGTCCTTCCATCATCGCTACGATTTTAGCAACTTCGGTTTTGAAACGTTGCAAATCTTTACCCGCCAAGTTTGTACCGGTAGCAGCTTTAACTTTTAACGGATCAACTTTTTTACCGTTTTTAATCACTTCAAAGTGAAGGTGCGGTCCTGTAGAACGACCGGTTGAACCGACATAACCGATAACTTGTCCTTGTTTAACTCTAACTCCCGGACGAATCCCTTTAGCAAAACCATTCATGTGAGCATAACCTGTAGAAAATTCGGAATTATGACGAATAACAACATAATTACCATAACCGCCGGCTCTCTGAGCACGTTTAACCACACCGTCAGCACTGGCATAAATACGAGTTCCTTTTGGAGCCGCATAGTCAACACCGCTATGAAGAATACGACGCTTTAAGATTGGGTGTCTGCGCCACCCAAAGCGAGAAGAAATACGCGCAGAGCGGAATTCCATTGGTTTTTTATCAAGAGTTCTTTTAAGCACAATACCTTTATCATTATAATAATCAACACCACCATTTAAGTCTTCATAACGATAGAGAGAAATTTTATCTTTACCGAGATTAAGTTCTGCATAAAGGATATCACCGTTTTTAACAACTTTACCATCGGGAGCAACTTTGCGGTCAAACAAAACCTTAAAAGAATCCCCTTTTCTGACATCAGAACGAAAATCAACGGTATAAGCAAAAATATTGATAAAATTACCTATAACGCTGGAAGGAACTCCGGCATCTTGCATAGCCACAGCAAGAGAAGAATTGATAACACCCTCAGCGGAACGATTTTCAACCGTTAACTCCATTTGTTCCATTTCTGCAACATATTTTTCATCTTCATTGCGAGTAACAATATATTTTGTGCCGGCTGTCGGTTCAATAACAATTTTATCAACGCTTAAGAGCTCACCAAACGGCACATCAACAGTCTTAACGATATCAATTTTCTGACCAGCTCTTAACCCTCTAACGTCATAACCGGCTTCTTTAAGAGCCTCGGCAGCCTGATTAGCTTCAAGATACTCCATACCGATTCGTTGTAAAAGACCGATAAAATGATCGCCTTTTTCAACCATAAGGACATCTTGTTTAACTTCCGGCTGATTTTCTTCGCCTTCAACCGTCCACTCCACATCTGGATTATCAAAAGATTCGGCATCTTCCGCAGCCGCGTCAACATAAACCTCTGGTACGGCCATATTATTAGCAGCTTGCACCTGAGCATTTTCCATTTTTTCGACAGCTGCCATTTGTTCTTCAACAACGATTTGTTCAGGAGATTCAAAATTTTTACAGACCACCAGAACCAACGCGCAAGTAACCACAGCGCTATATACAAACAACAGGACGGTCTGCGTATTCCAAGAGCGTCTGCGAGATTCCAAAACATTAAAAGAAGTCATACTAATCCCCCATGGTTAAAATACTGTATGCGACCTTAAAAGAAGAGGGCAAAAGTGAAAAGCCCTTTTTATTTTTTATACACACGAAATAAACTATCAAGCGAACGTAACCTGTTAAGCAAACCTTAAAACTTATGCGGTTAATATCCCCTTAAGCATTGATGATAGGCAAAAACTATTTACAAAAGGTTAACAAATGACAAAACAACTCCCCTCCTCCCCCAATACCACATCATTAAGCTTTAAGATGCTGTATATTCTGGGAATATTTATGATAGTGGATGGTCACATCGGTACATTTGATTATCTGGATTTAGGAGGACTACTGCGCTATCAAAATTATCACATTGCCTTGTTTATGTTTGCATCGGGATATTTTTTAAATCTCAAACGGAATTATGGCGAATTTTTTGCCAGAAAGACGCAACGATTACTATTGCCTTTATATTTATGGAACATAATTTACGGTCTTTTATGTTGGTATCTAAATCGCTATCAAGGCTTTTCACTAGGAGAAGAAATAAGTCTGAAAACATTACTAATATCCCCGATAACAGACGGTCATCAATTTATATACAATATGGCAAGCTGGTTTATTGTTCCATTATTTTTGGTACAAACCATCAGTTTTATGATATTAAAACCGTTTGCGGAAATAAAAGAAGAAAAAATCCAAAGTCGTATGAGTATCATTTTCTTTATTTTATCTTTGCTCATTGCGTGCATATGCGTACCGCATGCTGTTGATAATCAAGGCGCAAGAAATCTGCTCTTAACATTTTACCGCAGCATATATTTCATGCCAGCATTTGCATTGGGTTATTGCTATCGTCACTTTTTAGAAAAGCATGATACCATAAACACCCCAACATACTTTCTTATTATTCTGAGCGCAATAAGCGGTTTAGAAATACTATTTCCGAATTATAACCATATCCCCTCTTGGCTAGATTACATCAACGAACCGATGCCTGCCATCTATGGGATAAGCTTATTAAGTATAATGTTCTGGGTACGCGTATCAAAAGTTTTAAGTCCGATAATAGAAAAGAGTCGCAATTTGCTGTATTGTGCCGACCACACCTTTGATATCATGATGCACCACTTTCTAGGTTTCATGTGCATAAAATTCATATTTTATAACATAAATTCATCAGCCAATGCAAACATTTTAGCCCGTCTCAAGAGTGATATCTGGTATTATATTTACCTCAACAGTGAAGAAAAAAGTGCTTGGATATATGTGACTATATCTATAGTTATAGCACTAATGACAGGATTTACTTTCCGCAAATTTTATGCTATACTAAAGAATAAATTAAGAGTTAATTAAGAAACTCGCAAATAAGATAAAAAGTAAATTGTAACGATAGCCCAAAGGTTGAACCATGAAGATTGATGAAAAAGGTCGTTCCATGATAGAAATGCTGGGAGTTCTGGCAATAGTCGGGGTATTATCAGTTGGTGGTATCATGGGATATTCAAAAGCTATGGGTAAATACAAAGTCAATCAACTCACCAACCAATTGGCTGAATTAACCATGAACATCCGCACCTTATTTTTTCAGCAACATGAATTTAGTGGTTTAACAGAACAAGTAATCATCAATGCAGGTTTAGTTCCGTACACGATGTTATCAAAACCGCAATCAGCACAAAACATCATTCATGTACTTGGAGGGAAAGTTAAAATATTCCCATCTTTAGATGCTCATGGCAAAGAAAAAGCATTCGAACTCTATGCCGACAAGCTAACCAAAGCAGCCTGTATAGAATTAGCGACGACAGATTGGGGAACAGATCCTGCATCAGGTTTTATAGCATTATATATCGGAACCGCGGTTGATGAGATAGACATGCCACAAATGGAAAACATCTACAGTCCGACGCAACATGACACAGCTATAGGAATATACACCACCGGCACGCATGAATACGCCATACCATTATCACCGCCGGAAGCCCTACAAGCGTGCACTTGCTTATCCAATGAATGTGTTGTCGGCATGAAATATATGTAAGCAAAAAAAAGAAGCTCCGAAGAAACGGAGCTTTTTTTAGAATTACAAAGTATCAAACCATCCTTCGACTGTTTTTCTATCCGGCACGTCGCCTGCAAACACGACAGCTCCATCAATAACAACCGCCGGCGTAGACATAACCCCATACTCTAAAATATCCATAATATCCTCGACCTTACGGATATTCCCTTGAAATTGACGTTCAACAGCAATCGTTTGTATCAATTTTAACGTCGCCACACATTTAGCACATCCCGCACCTAAGATTCTAATATCTTTCATAAAAAAACTCCTATAAGCAATTTAACAAATACCCCGTTGCAACAAAAGCGACGAGTAATGCGCGTATAAAATCAAAGCCTTAGCCTTTTCTTTAACAGAAGCGCACGCACATTTCGGCGCAGCGACCTGAGGAATTTGCAAAGCCAAATATTTTTCTAAATTGAATTTATCCGCCAAATAACCAGCCAGAACGGAAATAATCGTTCCCGATACAATATAAACCGAAACGATATAAAGCCCGAAGCTTCCCATACTGAGCAACATAATTGCCGCAATTCCACTAATCAACGGCGAGCTGACCAAAAAAGCGATACTCACGCCAAACGGCACACCAGCTGCTAGAAATCCCATAAAGATAGGAATAGACGAACAAGAGCAAAACGGCGTAACCACTCCTAAAAATACAGCTAAAAAATATCCGCTCCAATGCGATTTACCGGATAAATAATCTCTGACACGTTCCGGACTAAGCTGCGAACGAAACAAAGAGATAATAAAAATCAACACATAGAGAAGCACAAAAATCTTCGTACTGTCTTCAATAAAAAAGTGAACTGCAGCTCCCCAATGAGTATCTTTGGCAAGCCCCATTTGCAAAATAGCCCAATCCGCTAAATCCGTAAATATTTCTAACATAGACATTCTCCGTCACAACAATCCGTCAACAAAAACTTCGTAATTTCTTTAATCAAACGGCAATTCGGCTTATAAAAGATTTGCTTACCTAATTTCTGCGCCGAACAAAGTTGCGCATTGACCATCAAACTCAGATGAAAAGAAAGGGTATTACGAGGAAAATCCCCCATCAGCTGAGAAATTTCCGTAGGAGTAATCCCATCATGACTATGCTCCACCAAAATTCTAAAAATATGCAAACGCGTTTCGTTGCTTAACGCATCAAACACCGCCGCAATTTCCGTTAAATTATTTTTCATAACCAGCTCCTAAATCTAGAGTATATTTCAACATTTCTAGAAATATAGAAACATATTTTACCAAAATCAACCACAAAAACCAACCTATCAACCGATGCATGATTTCCTTTCTCAAAAACCTTCAAAAATTGCATATAAATAAAGCCGATTTCTCCCCTTGCCTTTACCAAAAAATATGCTAATAAATAACGCATAAATAATTTTCCAAACATTAAACTAACGAGAAAAAAGATGAAATTTACGCTTATTGATATAAATAACTGGGAAAGAAAAGAATATTTCAACCACTACCGTCACGCAATTCCATGCACCTACAGCATGACGGTAAAACTAGACATAACAACTATAAAACAACAAGATAAGCACCTATATTCAACTTTACTATTTAGATTAACCGAGATAATTAATCGCCATGAGGAATTTCGTACCAACTACAATCCACAAGGCGAACTTGGTATTTATGACCGTCTTATTCCCTCATATACGATATTTAATCCCGAAACAGAAACATTTACCAACATATGGACAGAGCCATCTAAGACCTACACAGATTTTTATCAATCCTACCAACAAGATATCACTCAATACGGCAAAAACAAAGGACTAATCGGAAAACCAGACATGCCGGAAAACACCTTTAATGTATCCATGATACCCTGGACAAGTTTTGAAGGTTTTAATCTCAATCTGGAAAAAGGTTTTGCTTATTTGCTACCAATTTTCACTTTTGGAAAATACGAACAAATCAACAATCGCTATATAATCCCGATGAGCGTTCAAGTTCACCATGCGGTCTGCGATGGCTTCCATGTTTGCCGCCTGATAAACGAACTGCAAACAGCTCTCAATCAAGAACTTTAATTATATATTTTTGACATTTATAAGGAAACAAGAGTGAGAATATACCAAGTCTTAGAAGATAAAAAACAATATCTTGATTTATTGCTTTTAGCCGATGAACAAGAAGACATGATAGACCGCTATCTAGAAAGAGGTACAATGTATGTGCTCGATGATAACGGCATCAAAGCCGAGTGTGTTGTCACAAACGAAAATGACGGCATTTTAGAAATCAAGAACATTGCCGTATTGCCGAAATATCAAGGTATGGGCTATGGCAAAGCATTGATTAAATGGATTAAGAAAGAATATAAAGAAAGTCACTCTATCCTACAAGTCGGAACAGGCGATAGTCCAACAACAATTCCTTTTTATGAAAAATGCGGATTTAAAAAATCGCATACGATAAAAAACTTCTTCATAGATAACTATGATCATCCAATTATAGAAGGAGGCATTCAGCTAACCGATATGGTATATCTCCAGATGAGACTTTAGATAAACATAATACACTCAAATCTGCAAAAATAAACTCCAACAAGAAACTCAACGAGGAAACCACGCATGAAGAATAAAATTTTTCTATTAGCCCTATTGCTTTGCACCGCCTGCAATCTAAATAAGCCTTACACCATCTATCAGTACGATAACGGCGATGATTATGTAAAAGACGGCACCATCCGCATCGTTGATACAAAAAGTAAAAAAATCGGTTACGCCACACCGGACGGAAAAGTCTTAATTGCACCACAATTTGCCTATGGATATCCATTTGAAAACGGCAGAGCCAAGGTAACATATAAAGGCACGCAAAAGGCTGTAGAAAATTCACAAGGCGAGTACCATTATTGGGAAAGTGACGCTTGGTTTTATATTGATAAGCAAGGCCATAAAATAAATTCCAAATAATCAAATTCCTCCCATCCCCAATCGGCGAGATTTTTTATATACTACCTTTGAACACCGCTGCTGCATAAAGCTAAAAGCAATCCCATAAGCTTACACTTCAAACTTGCAAGAGGAACAACACTCCACATATATTTTCCAAATAACAAAACAGAGTATGAACATCCACACACTGAAACCTACCCTACTATTCCTCCCTCTTCCACGTTTATTGCCCCATAAAAAAACACCCGCCCCTAAAAAGGAAACGAGTGTTTTAGAAAAAAACTTAAACGATGGAAAACTTAAGCTCTTGCGCCAAAGAATTTTCTGATTTTTTGGAACAAGCCGGAAGGTTCACTGGAAACGTTTTCATCTTGTAAAGTCTCTTCAGGAACTTCTTTCGGCTGATTAGCCAACTCAACCAGTTCATCATATCCGGAATAAAGCAATAATTGTCGAAAATGCTCTGAAAGACCGCGCATTTGAACATACGTCCGTATCAAATCCCTATCACCGCTTTCCACCAATTTAGCTTGTTCTTCAGGTTTCAAATCCGAAAATTGAAGCAATACAGCCAACATATCCGCCGCTTTAAATTTCAAAATAGCAGAAAACTCTGAATCATAATAGTAGCCACATTCCCATTTAGATTTAGCGTAAGAGCGATAATATTGATAAAGTTCGACATCACCACGTTCAATCAAATGCTGAGGATATACTTTGTCAAATATGGGCGAACAAACATTTTCCAAAAAAAACTTTAATGTCTTAAATCCCCCCTCGCGAAACACATATTCAATAAATGTTCTAGGACAAAAGCTCAAAACTAACCAATGAAACTTAGACCACATCTCGTCATAATCAGCTTTCACCAATGCTTGTAAGGACTTTGGATAAACGTCATAAAGATCGCAACTGGCATTTTTTATATAATCAGGTATCACATCCAATCGTCCAGCTTCAATAACTTTCAGTATCTCATCATCAGAAACCGCTCTGTTTGCCAGCATCCGAAAAACAATCTGCTGCAATTCTGTTTTTTGAGTTTCACGCTGCTGTTGAAGTTTTTTCAAGTCCTCATTAAATTGTAAAACTTTCTGCGCATCAGACGAGAAGAAAGAGCTCTCGCCCTCAACCGAAGTAAAAGACTTTTTAACGACCAAGACCGCCAGTTTATCGTCTAAAGAAGATGATTTAGCGTATGCCCCATCATCAAAGACATAAAACGGATAATTCAGCACAGAACCGATATCATTCAGATATTTTTTGAACCGATTAACCATTTCCGGTGCATCAGACATCTTAGCCCAACTTTTTTCCGTAGCTTTAATTCCAGACATTGAAGCAACTTCAGCACTAGCAAAAAAGCACATATCACTTTCAGTAAAAGGAGCTTTGACCACAAGACAAGCATTCATCTTACCACACACAAAGGTATGCGAAAAAGAACCGTCTTCAAAAAAGTAGAACGGATATCCGATACATGATCCGATATCGTTTAATTGTTTTTTTAATGTATCCATAAATATAAAGTATTAAGTTAGAATAATAAATTTCACTGCCGTCAGTATAACAAAGGAAATCATATTTGTCAATATTTTCGTCCACTAATTTTTTCCAAAAAACTCCCATGCTAAACCAACAAAAAAACACCCGCCCCATAAAGGAAACGAGTGTTTTTTAACGAGATTAAACGATAAGTTAAGCTTTTATCCCAAAGAATTTTTTTATTCGTTGGAACCAGCCGGAATCTGTTTTCTCTTTTGAATCAGTTTGACGTTGAGAAATTAATCTCTGTACTTTTTCAGAATTATTTGCCAACTCTACCAATTCACTTTTTCCAGAACAAAGCAATAATTGTTTAAAAGCTTCATCCATACCTCGCATTTTGATATAAGATTGAACCAGACCGAAAGAACCTTCTGATACCAATAACCCCCTATCCTCTAAGACCAAATCCACATCTTCAAGCATGATTTCAAACAGACGACAAGCATTATGCCTCAACATATCATAAAATTCATATTCGCCATAATAGCCGCCTCTGTCGCTAGCTTCAAGAACAGAAGTAGATTCAAATGATGATTTATGATCATCCAAATTACGATATTTTCGATAAAGCCTATAGGTTTCCTCATCATGTCGCTCTATCAGATATTTAGGAAAGCACCTCGGCGCTAAAATTCGCATATGCGGTCTCAAGATTTCAGGACTTGAATATCGAAAGATGCTCTCAACATAAGAAGTAGGACAATACAATCTCTCATTACCACCTCTGCAATAGCTCTGCCAATTCTCCGTAGTCAGAAAGAGAGCACGACCATAAATATCCCACCATCCTTTTTTCGCTAAGAGCTTAATCGAATTAGAATAAAAGCCCGATGAGGGACAACATGTACTCCAAAGTGCATCCATACAAGTTTTGACCTTGTCATGCGGACAGGCCTCAATCAACCGAGACGCATCAAGATCACCAACATTTTTTCCTGCAAGCATATCCGAAGCTATTTTACGCAGTTCTTCAGGGGTCCAATATAATCCAGATATTAATCCATCCATAATAGCTAAAGTTTTAAGTTAGAATAATAAATTTTACTGCCGTCAGTATAACAAAGGAGATCATATTTGTCAATATTTTCGTCTATTCGTCTTTCTCTATGTTTTCTTCCATATTTCTCTTAAAACTTATCATTCATATCATCTCCGCCCTACCTACCACACACAAAAAGATACCCCCGCGTAAAACGCGGGGTTCTTCATATGCGGCTAAAAGCCTTTAGCACTGGCATCCCCTGAACGGGGTACCCATAATTCTGCCAGACGCAATTTGTTACTACCTACCCGTAAACGGGTCATTTAAGTCCATTGTTAGTTGTTCTGCTAACTGGTCTTGTTTAAGTTGATCTTTAATATATTCCCTGATTTTTTCTGTGTTCTTACCTGTTGTATTTACATAGTACCCCTTGCACCAAAATTCTCGGTTTCTATATTGATATTTTATACTACTCCACCTTTCATATATCATTAAACTACTCTTTCCTTTGAGAAATCCCATAAATCCTGATATACTCATTTTCGGTGGAACTTTTACTAATATATGTATATGGTCCGGACAGGCCTCTCCTTCTATTATCTCCACCCCT
>CASFSV010000021.1 GCA_949297415.1 uncultured Alphaproteobacteria bacterium | reverse complement strand
TTAAATGACCCGTTTACGGGTAGATAGTAACAAATTGCGTCTGGCAGAATTATGGGTACCCCGTTCAGGGGAAGCCAGTGGTAAAGGCTTATAGCCGCATATGAAGAACCCCGCGTTTTACGCGGGGGTATCTTTTTTTGTAACAAGAAAACTATTGTCTAGGTCGGCGTGGTGCTTTTTGTAAAAAAAAAGAACAAAGCGAGCAGTAGGTTAAAACATTTGTTTTTTTGAGGTGTTGGGAAAATTGATTGTTTGCTCGCAGACAATTTTGCAGATTTTATGTTTATCTTAACTTTTCGGCGGTATATTCTTCGCGAATAAATGATATTTGCGGAGGTTGCTTATGCGTGGCGTTAATCAGAATATAAAAATTTTTACACTGGGGACTATGTTGCTTTTTTCCGGTGTGACTTCTGCTCAGATGCTTGATGATGAAGCATATGGAAATTGGGAGGCTTTAGAAGTTGATACGGCTAATGAACAGGTTGCTCCTTCAAACGATAATTTGATGCTCGAAATACCTGTGGCTTCTGATGTATCTTCTGCGGCTGAGAAAAGTGAGACAAATAATATAATAACTGCGCCACAGCCTGATGTTGCGGAAAATTCCAGTATGGTGTCTTGGTCTAATGACACTATTCCTCCGGAACATATCTATGATATTAAAGAAGTGCGCGAAGATGCTGACGGGGTTGTGCGTGAGGTTGCAACCGGTAAATTGATTACAGGGGAAGTTCGTGAGCATTATCCGAGAGGACGCGTGCTTTCTAAAGTCAGATATGTTGATGGGGTTCGACATGGACGGGCGTTGATGTTTTTTCAAAACGGAACTCTTCTAAGCGAATCTTTTTATAAAGATGGAAAAGAAGATGGAGATGTTTCTATTTTTTATCGAAATGGTGAGGAATTTATTCGCGTGACATTTAAAGATGGTGTGCCTGTTTTGGGGTATTGTTTGACTTCGGATGGTACTAGAATTGATATGACGACGGTTCAATTGCGTGAATTTCAAGATAATGGAAATGTACCTTGTTCATCTAAACGTTAGGTTATAAATATTTTTTGCTTGCGTTTATTGTTCTTTGAGAGTATTTCTGGGAAAGTTTTTTCTATTTGTATGTATTGCGTATTATTCTTTTATAAATTTGTGTTATGAAAAATGATTTGAAATCTCAGGCGGAGTTATGGAACAGTTTTTTGTATACTTGGTCCATGCTTCTTTTTGTGACAACACTAGTTGCTGCTGCTTTATGGGCTTGGGAAAATGTTCGGTGGCTCTTGTGGCTGGCTTTGGCGGCTTTTGTGGGCGCAAAAATTATCAGAATTTTGGAAATTGCTTTTTTGATGAAAGAAGCCGGTGTTGGTTCAAGAATCTATTTGATGTTTGTTAATTTGGCTTTAGGTGGCGGGGCTGCTTATATTTTAGCTGATTTAATTGTTAAACACTTGGGGCTTTAGCCTTGAGTGTTTTTTTGTGAAAAAATGGGTTGAAATATTTTTTTAGTCGTGCTAACTTGTCAAAAAATGTATTTTTATGTCTAATTTAAATTTTTTGTTTTATGGAATTATTATTCTTTTTGCAGTCTGGACTATTGTGTTCGGGCAGACGTTGGAAATTTGCATTTAACAAAAACGGAATGTTTTTGGTTTGCGTTGTGGTTATGTACGGTTTGATGTGCTTAACTGCGGTGCCATGGTATTGTTGGCTTATTCCTATTCTTTGCTATCTGGTTGCTCTATTGGTTACACTTATTGTTCCTAATGATATTATGACGGTCGGCAAAGGAATGCGCAAAATGAAATTTGTGGTTTATGCTTTTGGCGAAAGTCAGTTTGGTATAGTTCATGATGGTATTTTCTTGAAAGTTCATAGATGGCATGTTGAGGATATTGTGCCGATTAAAACGTATAAACGGCGTTTTGGGGATAAATCTATGATGCTTGTGGAACTACAAGAAAACAATGCTTGTTATTTGTATAGCGAGGATTATCCAAGAGGGCTTTATTTAGGCTTTCCTTTAGATGAAGATATGGTTGTTTTTCAAGATCGTATCTTGCACGAGACGTTTGTGGTGGAGCCTGGTAGAATTTCCAGACTTTTTAATGTTAAAAGTATTACGCAGGGATTGATGGTGTATTCTGATTTTTGGAATAAGGCTACTTATTATCGTTCCGATGCTGTTTCTAAAGATGATGAAATCGATGAATTCGGATTTAAGGAATTGTGTTATCATTATCAAGTCGATATTAAGCATTTCTTTTTGGTCGAATTTCAGGATAACTGGTTTAAGTTGTTCTTTGTCTTGCTTAATAAAGATAACGTGGTTGATGTTTTGGATGTGCGAAATGTCGATGTTATCAAATTTACGGATAACGATGAAAATCAGCTTGATTTGCGATTTGATTATACTAAGCAAATGTACTTTTTAGCGTAGTGACTTATTTTACAGCGGTAATCTTTTGAGAGATTGCCGCTGTTTTGTTTTATATGCAGACTTGACTTTTGTATGTGCTACGGTCTATATATTCCTTATGAGTAATCAGTTTGAAGTTGTCAGCCCGTTTCAGCCGTCGGGGGACCAGCCGGAAGCAATTAAACAATTATGCGACGGATTGCGTAGAGGCGAAAGAAATCAAGTGCTTTTAGGGGTTACCGGTTCGGGTAAAACCTTTACTATGGCTAAAATTATTGAAGAGATGAAAAAGCCGACTTTGATTATGGCGCCGAATAAAATTTTGGCGGCTCAACTCTATGCTGAAATGAAAGAGTTTTTTCCGCATAACCATGTGGAGTATTTTGTTTCTTATTACGATTACTATCAGCCTGAAGCTTATATCCCTAAAACCGATACTTATATTGAAAAAGATTCCGCTGTTAATGAACAAATTGACCGTATGAGACATGGGGCAACGCGTAATGTTTTGGAAGAAAAAGATGTGATTATCGTTGCTTCGGTTTCGTGTATTTATGGTTTGGGTAGTATGGAATCGTATTCGGCAATGGCGTTCTCGCTTAAAAAAGGTGTTTGTATTGAACCCAAAGAAGTCTATCAGAATTTGGCGGCTTTACAATATGAGCGTAATCAGGCGAATTTTGTGCGTTCCACTTTTCGAGTTAAAGGCGATACGTTGGATATTTTTCCCGCGCACTATGAGGATAGAGCGTGGCGAGTTTCTTTCTTTGGGGACGAGATTGAAAAGATTATTGAATTTGATGTTTTGACCGGAAAGAAAACCGCTGATTTGGAGGAAATTACCGTTTATCCGGCAAACCACTATGTGACACCGCGGCCTGCTCTGTCACAAGCGATGATGCATATTAAAGAAGATTTAGCTATTCGGTTGGAGGAACTGCGTTCGCAAAATAAATTGGTTGAAGCGCAACGTTTGGAGCAACGTACACGTTTCGACTTGGAAATGATGGAAACGACCGGACATTGTAAAGGGATTGAAAATTATTCTCGCTATTTGACCGGGCGCGCTCCGGGAGAACCTCCTCCGACATTGTTTGAATATTTTCCCAAAGACGCTCTTTTGTTTATTGACGAAAGCCATATTTCCGTACCGCAAATCGGCGGAATGTATCGGGGGGACAGAAATCGCAAAACTACACTAGCCGATTATGGTTTTAGGTTGCCTTCTTGCGTGGATAACCGACCGCTTAAATTTGAGGAATGGGATAAGTTTCGCGCTCCGACCATTTTTGTTTCCGCTACTCCGGGAGATTGGGAACTTGAACAAAGTCATGGTGTTTTTGCTGAGCAGGTTATTCGTCCGACCGGCTTGATGGATCCGCTTTGCGTGGTTAAACCGGTGGAAACGCAAGTTGATGATTTGATGGCGGAATGTCGTCGCGTGATTGCCAAAGGTGAGCGGGCGCTCGTGACGACTTTAACCAAAAAAATGGCAGAGGATTTAACCGAATATTTGAAAGAAAACGGAATTAAAGTACGCTATCTACATTCGGACGTGGATACGCTGGAACGTATTGAGATTATCAGAGATTTGCGACAAGGCGTGTTTGACGTTTTGGTCGGAATTAACCTTTTGCGTGAGGGATTGGATATACCGGAATGTTCTTTGGTCGCTATTTTAGATGCTGATAAAGAGGGGTTTTTACGTTCTTATCGCTCACTTATTCAAACTATCGGGCGGGCGGCGCGTAATGCCGACGGTAAAGTGGTGCTTTATGCCGATAAAATGACCGACTCGATTAAAATGGCTTTGGATGAAACCGAGCGTCGCCGTAAAAAGCAATTTCAATATAACCAAGAGCACGGAATTGTGCCGAAGACGATTAAAAAGGCTATCTCTTCCGTCTTGCAGACAATGACTGAAGCAGACGGTGATAAAGAATTGACCGCTCCAATTGCTCGCGACAAACTTGAAAATATTGCTAAAGAGATTAAACGCTTGACCAAAGAAATGAAACAATATGCGGCGGATTTAGAATTTGAAAAAGCGATGAAATGCCGCGATGAAATTAAGCGTTTGGAATCTATCCGTTTGATTACGGAAGACTAATTTCTTTTAGATAAATTTGCACTTTTATAATTGAGATATGTGCAAGGGATTTTTTATTGTGGATTAAACGTTGCGGTACTTGCGAACTTTGTGCCGATTTTGCAAAATTACACTTCAGGTATTGCAGAAGAAAAGGGGCGACACTATATAGTATTAGTCCGATATGGAAAGTGTTGTCTTGGTTCAAACGGGAGGGTAATTCGGTTTGAAGATTGTCTGTGCGCCGGATGTCGGGCGTTTAATGGTTTTTGGATAATTGTAAGGATGTTGTAATGAGCCGCGTTGATGATAAAGATTTGGGAAATGAAAAATTTTTGGATGCTAAGGATGCTCTTCCACCGATGGATGATAAAATAATCTTGGAAAATATGGAATATCCGGTATTGTCTCTGCGGGATATTGTTGTGTTTCCGGATAATTCTGCTTCTTTGTTTGTGGGGCGATCTATGTCGCTTAAGGCTGCAAAGGCTGCTTATCAATTTGGTACTCCCTTGGCGTTGTTGACGCAGAAGCAGTCTGTTGTAGAAAATCCGAAAGAAGATGATTTGTATCAAATCGGGACGCTTGCTCGTATCAAACGCTTTATTACCATGCCGGACGGTACGCTTAATTTGGCGGTGGAAGGTATTGCTCGTATTAAAGTTAAAAAATTAAATGTGTTTGGCGAATATTATACTGCTTTTGTTGCTCCTTATGAATTAGAGGAAGATGACGGAGATCCAATTGAATTGAAAGCTTTGGCTGCTGTGGTTAGTGAAAAATTTAAGCAGCAGACACTCGATTATTCCAAAATGCCGAAAGAAAGTTTGATGATTGTTAATCAGCATGATAATTTAGGTAAATTGATTGCTACTATTATCGGGAATTTGGATATTCGTACCACAGATAAACAAGAATTGCTTGAGTGCAAAAACGAACGTGCTATGTTGATGAAAATTCTTGAAATCCTTAATGCCGAAGGGGCAAGAATTGCCGCAGAAAATAAAATTAAAGATCGGGTTAAATCGCAAATGGAGAAAAATCAACGCGATTATTATCTCAATGAGCAACTTAAAGCTATTCAAAAAGAGTTGACCGGTGTTGAAAATGAAGAGGAAGATGAAATTCAGCAATACACTAAGAAAATTGCAGAATCCAAAATGTCTGCCGAAGCTCGCACAAAGGCAAATCAAGAGCTTAAAAAATTAAAAGCGGCAGGGCCAATGAGCGCGGAATCTACAATCATTCGTAACTATTTGGATTGGTTGGTTGATTTGCCGTGGGGTAAATATTCGCCGATTAGTCATAACTTAACTAAGGCGATTGAAATTTTAGATGAAGACCATTTTGGTTTGCAGAAGGTTAAAGAACGTATTATTGAATATTTGGCGGTGCAAGCTCGTTCTAAAGATCTGAAGAGCCCAATTCTTTGTTTAGTTGGAGCGCCGGGGGTTGGTAAAACATCTTTGGGACGTTCTATTGCTCGTGCGACAGGGCGTAAATTCGTACGTGCATCTTTGGGCGGTATGCGTGATGAAGCGGAAATTCGCGGGCATCGTCGTACTTATATCGGAGCTATGCCGGGGAAAATTATTCAGAATATTAAAAAAGCCGGTGTGTCTAATCCATTATTCCTTTTGGATGAAATTGATAAACTTGGTTCAGATTGGCGCGGCGATCCGAGTTCCGCTCTTCTTGAAGTTTTAGACCCTGAGCAAAACGCTACTTTTAATGACCATTATCTGGATTTGGATTATGACCTTTCTAAGGTGATGTTTGTGACAACCGCTAACTCGCTTGATATGCCGAGACCTTTGCTTGACCGTATGGAAATTATTCGTATTGACGGTTATACCGAACAGGAAAAAATCGAAATCGCCAAACGTCATCTTATTCCGAAGGTATTTAAAGAAAATGCTATTAAACCGACGGAACTCTTTATTACCGATGAGGCTATTCGTGATGTTATTCGCTATTATACATCCGAATCCGGTGTGCGTAATTTAGAGCGCGAATTGGCGACGATTGCTCGTAAGTCGGCTAAAGAATTGTTGCTCGTTAGCGAAAAGAAAAACGGTACTAAAAAGTCTAAGAAGCAGACTGATGAGCATATTACCGTTGATGCTGATAATTTGAGCAAATATTTGGGGATTAAAAAATATCATTTCGGTGTACGTGAAGAAAAGAATATGGTTGGGGTTACCACCGGTTTGGCGTGGACGGAAGTCGGCGGCGATGTTCTCTTTATCGAAGCAGTCGATATGCCGGGCAAAGGTATTGTTAAACAAACCGGTAAACTCGGTGATGTGATGAAAGAATCTATTGATACGGCTTATTCGGTTGTTCGCTCTCATGCTCGGGCTTTGGGAATTAATCCAGAAGTGTTTGAAAAGACCGATGTTCATGTTCATGTACCAGAAGGGGCAACTCCTAAAGACGGACCCTCGGCCGGTATTACCATGTATACCACACTTGTTTCCGTGTTTACAAAAATTCCGGTTAAAAGTGATGTGGCGATGACTGGTGAAATCACGTTGCAAGGTCGTGTTCTTCCTATCGGCGGTTTGAAGGAAAAGCTGCTTTCGGCTTTGCGCGGCGGAATTAAAACCGTGATTATTCCGAAGGAAAATGAAAAAGATTTAGCGGAACTTCCCGAAATTGTTAAAAATGAACTCAATATCGTCTTGGCTGAAAATGTGAATGATGTGCTTAACGTGGCTTTGGAACGTCCGGTTACACCTTTGCCGGCTGATGGTACGGTTCATTAATCTTGGCAGTAAATATCTGTGATAATGGAAAGTCGAGTTGCTTATCTCGGCTTTCTTTTTTATATGGTTTATGGGTAAAAATTGGGGAAAATGTTTTCTAAAAACTTAAGGATTATTTGGGCTTGACAGTGGTTTGTTTTCAGATTATATTCTTTTCCGTTTTAATAGAGGTTTATCATGGCTAAAAAAGTAAAAAAATCTGATTTTATTGCTACGGGGCAGGTGGCTGTTAATCGCCGCGCTACGTTTGATTATGCCATTGAAGAAACCTTTGTGGCCGGGCTTGAATTGCGTGGTACGGAGGTTAAATCTTTGCGCTTGGGTAAAGCCTCGCTTACTGATACTTACGGCTCTTATGACAACGGTGAGTTGTTTATTGAAGATTTGAAAATTGAAGAATACGCTAATAAAGGTTATGAAAAACAAGATCCTAATCGTAAGAAAAAATTGTTACTCACTCGCAGCGAAATCAATCGGATTATCGGGGCGATGACCAAAAAAGGTTATTCTTTGATTGCTAAACGTCTTTTCTTTGATGAAAGAGGACGGGCAAAACTTGAAGTCGGGCTCGGTAAAGGTAAAAAACTTTATGATAAACGCGAGAGTATTAAAGAGCGTGAAATTAATCGTAAATTGCGTGAATGGTAAGTTCTTTTTCCTTAATGTTGTAAGCTGTATTACAGAGTTTTTAGGTCGATAAAACGGCTTATCTTGGCGTATATATAATTCAAAAAAAATCTAAAAATTTATTGACAGAATTGCAAATATTGCTATGTTGCATGCCGTTGTAAAAATTATTGTGAACTCTAAAATATTTTGTATGGAAAAAATTAGTATGTGGAGCGATTTGGATGCAATCGGCGAAAAGCTCGGTTATCCGATTTATTTGTTTCAAGGGGGGTATTGCGCTAACTCTATGGTGTGTGATAAACAGACGGCTATGGCGGTGGTGCGTAAACTTCCTCGTTCGGGAAAATTGCAGGTTTTTATGGTGTCAGAAGATTTTCCGCAGACGCAGTTTGAAATTATGCCTTATGCGATGGAAGATGGAGATGATGGATGGAATTTGCAAAAGGCTTTGTTGCAAGTGATGAATGGCTGTAAATTGAGCGATTTTCGCTTGGCCAGAGCTTTCTTGACAGAAGGACATAGTGCAGTGGTGGCTAAATATGTTAAAACGTATCCATATTTGGCGGCAAATGAAATTGCTTGTTTTCTGCGTAATCCTAACTTGCGTGAGAAGGTGATTAAAGACTGGATTGTTTGGCATTCTAAACATGAACAAACTTTGTTTGAAGATGGAAAAACTTATTTGGCCTTTAATGCTTCTAAAATTGTGGCGAGCTTAAAAATTGAATTGCTGGGCTGGTTTCTTCAGACTTTTTTGAAAGAGTTTTTCGGAACCAATGTGTTTGCGGAAACAGAACAAGCTTTGTTGAAAAGATGTCTGGATTTAGGGCGAGTGGATTTGATTAATCTGTATTTGACGGAATTGGAACATTTAAATGGATTTTATGGTTTGTACGGTGGTGATGTATTTGAAATGGTGCAAGCTGTTGCAGAAGATAATCCTAAAGTGGCATCTTGGTATGCTAATGAGTATTTGCCAAGGACGACGATTGATGCGTAAAAATTGCTCTTTATTAACGGATGTTCTATTTGAGAACGTCCGTTTTTTTGTGGGTTGTGTTTAAAACCTCTTACCTTAGTGGTTGATTTATAACTCTTTCTTTTTAAAAGAAAAAATTAAAAATAATCGGGCAGGTTTTAACTCCTTGTTTAGAATTAGGGACTAGACTTAATCTATCCAAGGTGGGAGGTCTTTCGTTTCCGCCGGATTTTTGATTCATCCGCTTTTTTAGGGGGGATTATATGTTTAAGATGAAAAAATTATTAGCTTTATTGGCTGCTCTTGCGCCAATGGTGGCTTTGGGGGCAGGCAGCGCCGCGGCGTCTGAAATTGACCTCAAAATTCCGTCACTTGATGTGGCGTTTGATATTTTCGGAATGTCCGTCTCCGGTGTGCAAATTTTAGCTTTCGGCTTGGTTATTTGCGTGCTCGGTATGGCTTTCGGTTGGTATGAATTTCATAAAATTAAAAATATGCCGGCTCATAAATCTATGCTCGCTATTTCAGAGCTGATTTATTCTACCTGCAAAACCTATATGAAACAACAAGCGAAACTTCTTATCTTGTTGGAAGTGTTTATCGCTGTTTGTATTTTCTACTATTTCTACGGATTAAACGATACACCGTTACCTAAGGTTTTGACGGTACTCGGATGGTCGGTTTTGGGTATTCTCGGTTCTTATTCGGTGGCTTGGTTTGGTATGCGCATCAATAACTATGCTAATGCGCGCACCGCTTTTGCTTCTTTGGAAGGAAAAGCTTATAAGGTTATGAGTTTGCCGCTTAAATCCGGTATGTCTATCGGCGTTTTGCTTATCTGCGTGGAATTGATTATGATGATGGCAATTTTGCTCTTCGTTTCTAAAGAAAACGCAGGTGCTTGCTTTATCGGATTTGCTATCGGCGAATCTTTGGGCGCTTCCGCTTTGAGAATCTGCGGTGGTATCTTTACGAAAATTGCCGATATTGGTGCCGATTTGATGAAAATTATTTTCAAAATCGGTGAAGATGACGCGCGTAACCCAGGGGTAATTGCAGACTGTACCGGTGATAACGCCGGCGATTCAGTCGGGCCGACTGCCGATGGTTTTGAAACTTATGGCGTGACCGGTGTGGCTCTTGTTAGCTTCATTGTTTTGGGCGCAGGTATGATGTATGCACAAAACGGCGATTTGGTTATGATGGCAAACGGAATTGATTTCCAAGCGCGCTTGATTGTTTGGATTTTTGCAATGCGTATTTTGATGATTTTGACTTCTCTGTTCTCTTATTGGATGAACGGAAAACTCTCTGAATCTCGTTACGGAACAGCGAAAATCTTTGATTTCGAAAAGCCTCTCACAAGCTTGATTTGGTTGACTTCCATTACATCAATCGCGGTTACATTTGCCATTTCTTATTTGATGCTTTCTTCGGTTAGTGCCGATTTGTGGTGGCGTTTGGCGCTGATTATCAGCTGTGGTACTTTGGCGGCGGCGCTTATTCCGGAATTTACCAAAATCTTTACGTCTTCTAAATCTCAGCATGTTCAGGAAATCGTTAAATCCAGCCGTGAAGCCGGTGCTTCTTTGAACATTATTTCCGGTATTGTTGCCGGTAATATGTCTGCTTTTTGGCAGGGTTTGGTTATGGTTGGCTTGATGGTTATCGCTTTCTTTACCGCAAGCGAAGGTTTGGGCGACTTTATGGTTTATCCGACGGTGTTTGCTTTTGGTTTGGTGGCGTTCGGTATGCTCGGAATGGGGCCGGTTACCATTGCCGTTGATAGCTATGGTCCGGTGACCGACAACGCACAATCTGTTTTTGAACTTTCGCAAATCGAAACTTTGCGTGGTGCAAAAAAAGAGATTGAACATGATTATGGTTTTAAACCAGATTTTGAAAAAGGTAAGCATCTTTTGGAGGCTAATGACAGTGCCGGTAATACCTTTAAAGCAACAGCAAAACCTGTGCTTATTGGTACGGCCGTTATTGGTGCGACAACGATGATTTTCTCTATCATCTTGCTGTTGAACCTCAAACTTGATTTGCTTGATCCGATGGTATTGTTTGGTATTATCTTAGGTGGTGCGGTTATTTATTGGTTCTCCGGCGCTTCTATGCAGGCGGTTTCTACCGGTGCTTATCGTGCAACCGACTTTATTAAACAGCACATCAAACTTTCGGGCAAAAAAGCCGCATCGCAAGAAGATTCACAAGAAGTGGTTCGTATCTGCACGCTCTATGCGCAAAAAGGTATGTTCAACATCTTTATTGTTATCTTTTCGTTTACGATTGCGTTTGCTTGTTTTGATGCAAACTTGTTTGCAAGCTATTTGATTTCTATTGCCGTGTTTGGTTTGTATCAGGCTCTGTTTATGGCTAATGCCGGCGGAGCTTGGGATAATGCCAAGAAGGTTGTAGAAGTTGATTTGGGCGAAAAAGGCACACCTTTGCACGATGCAACGGTGGTTGGTGATACGGTTGGCGATCCGTTTAAGGATACTTCTTCCGTGGCCTTAAACCCGATTATTAAATTTACGACATTGTTCGGTTTGTTGGCAGTGGAAATGGCTGTTGCCGCTCCGAAGTGCGTATCTTTGACGCTCGGCGTGTTGTTCCTTGTTTTGGGATTGATATTCGTTTATCGTTCTTTCTATAAGATGAAGATATAAACTCGTTGGAGTAAAATCTTAGGGCAGGCTAGTGTATATAGCCTGCTTTTTTGATGTTTGGAGGGGGAGTAAAAGGGAGATATAGTTTCAGAAAATTTGTTTTTTGTTATCTCTTTATTTAAAAAAGATTTTTTTGTACAAAAAGATGTTGATTTTGTATAAAAAATATGCTAAAGTAAGACAGTTAAAAAAATTATTGTGCCCGTTTTAGGGTTGTTAGCGTATGCGACAATCTGGTATTTTTTATGTTTTTATTATTAGCGGGTACATCCAAAAGTGAAATTACTAACTTAAATATATTTTTTTATATGAGAAATTTCAAAAATTTAGTATGCCTTGCAGCGATAGCTGTAGGTATGCTTAGTGGGTGTGATGGCGCGTTGGAAAAAGTTACTCGAGCTATGGTAGAAGTAGAGAGAAACCTTGAGCTAAACACTTCGGTGGACGATCACCTCGGGGGAAGTACCGCAACTTTCGACCAAAGTTCCACTATTGACCCGACAGGGGACGGAACTGAGGTCATGAGATTCAATCCGGAGGCGTACCTCAATGTTGTTCTGGAAAAGGAACATATTGATGTGGCTGATGCCAGCGAAATTGACATCACGCTGGTAGGTGAAGAAGTGGTATCTGAAACTGACTTTTCTGAGGGGGTTACTCTTGGAAAGGACGTCGTGAAGAAGTTTACTTTCAGTGATGGTCAGGTGGCAACCGTTAGTTACGGATGGCGGTATGACAAGGCGGTTATTGCAGGGAATGAGGACTATGCACCTCATTTGGAAATAGCCAAAGTTTCCTACTCAAATTTTGCTAAAGAAAATACTTCAGGTAACGATTATACTGTTACATTGGAGTTTGTGGCGTCTTGGGCGTCACATAACGCTAGCAAAATTGAAACCGGAACCATTACTTTGAAGCCTTGGTACACCAAGAGCTTTGAAGAAGGTGACGTTGTTGGCGAACCGGTATGGGACACCAATCTCGTTTGGAACGAGGATGGAACAGTAACTGCCACTGTTACCAAGACCACTCCGCACACTCTCTTAGAGGACGAAGTGGAAACTTGGTCGCACAAAGCAGAGGTTATCATGGGTAAGGATAAAAACAATTCTTGGTATGTAGCGGACACAGGTGTTCGTTATGAATCCAAGGTTGAGGATTCTAATCCATGTGGATACGACGCAGGTGTGTTCACTGTTGAAGGTACGAGCAAGAAATATTTGTTCGATCCGTATTACAACATGCCGAATGGAGGTAACTTGTTGCCAACCCCGAGCTTCTGGGTGAAGGTGTTCTCGTTGAAGATTTATTTCGACAACGGAGAAAAGCAGTTTACCTTCGACATTCCGGTTGAACTTCGTTTCAGTCAGAGTGTGAAGTATCTGGAGGAACGTGCGGCGCTGTATCCTGACGATACATATTTGGGTTCTGACGTGAAAGAATTCAGCTATGTGGATACAAACCTCAATAAAGAGGTAATGCACCACACCAGCTACACCGACTTGAAGTTGCACCCGTAACCAATGATGATGTATCCGATCTGATTTGAGAAAGCCCTGTTTATGATGCCCCCTGTATGGAGGATGTTCATAAATGGGGCTTTCTTTTTTTGTACAAAAAGTGGTTGATTTTTTGTATATTTTGTGCTAACGTTGCGCCACTTAAAATATTATTGTGCCTTGAGTCTATTGTTTATGTTGATTATCGTGCTTGAGGCATATTCTTGATTTTTTTGTTATTCGCCAATTCCTTTTGGGATGAGGTACAAGATATTTCATAAATTAAACTATATTTACAAACTATCTAAATTTTTTTAATCATGAAAAAGAGAGACAGAAAATTGAGATTTGCATGCCTCAGAGGTGCAAACTCAGCAGTGCTTGTGCTCGCACTTATTGTGGGCTTGATTTTTGTGGGGGGCTGTGTTGGTGAAAGAGCTAGGATTCTTTCTGATATCGCTCCCGAAGATACTACCGATGTGATTATTGATCATTATTGGGAATCTCAACGTATTCTTATCGCCAGCGCTACTGTTAAAGATACGCTAGTTAAAAGTGATGCTACTTTTAAACAGGTGGCTTCTATGAAAGGTGATAAGGAAGATGCTGAATACGATTTTACTTTTAATCCATCGCTGTATTTAATGGTGCGTTTGGCTAAATCTCGTATTGATGTCAAATCTGTAACAGATTTACCGGTCAGCTTGGTTAAACAACAACTCAAAAGCAAAATTCCTTATCGCAATGGTACAACTTTGGGTGCTGATGTGGTTCGGGAATATACTTTCTCCGATGGACAAATTGCAACCGTTAGTTATGGACATCGCTATACCGGTGTGGTGCAAGGCGAAGATACGTTGGCAACGCCTCATTTGGAAATTGATTCCATTAACTTTGTGAAAGCCTTGATTGCGAACTTTGGCGATAAAATCGAAACCGAAGATCCGTATAAGGTTACTCTCCTCTTTTCTGCAGGTTATAGCGCAAAAGGTGTTTCTAACGGAAATGAATTGAGTGACAAAATTGATTTGCAACCGTGGTACCATAAAGTGGTTACTTCGGATGCAACGGAAATCGAAAATGTTACTTATACCGGTCGATATATCGGTTGTCCGTTGGAAGCTTATGAGCTGACGGAAGTGGTGAAAACGAATAAAGGCGAAGAAACGCATGTTTATACTGTGCCTTTGTCTTTGAAAGTTACACCGCAGCAAGAACGTGAACAGCCTTCTAATGACAGTTTGTTTGTTGATAAATCTACGGGGAAAATTGCCGAAGAAGTATTTTCAGAGGTGACTAATGAGGACGGGTTTACCGTGCAGACAATTAACGGTACTTATACTTCAACCGCAACAGGTAAAGAAGCCGCTACGGTGGTCGAAAGTGTGGTTAATTTTACTTATCAAAAACCGGTGATGTTTAAGAGCGAATATGGAAGCTATGATATTCCTGATATCGCGCTCCAATTTACGGAACTTGCTTTTGATGTAAATAAAACCGCTGAAACAGATGAGTATAAACTCTTTAAGTCCGTTAATACGCTTTATGGCGAAATTGCTGGTTGTACGTTAGATCCGATTGATGAAGTCGTTATGCTTAAAATTCAGGCTAAGAAACCTGATGATGTGGTTAAGGTCGATTCAACTTATACTTTGAGAGGCGATGATGACGAGTATATCGTTGATAAGGAAATTATTTGGAGTGATGGTTCTAAAACATCTTCCACTTATGTTTATCAGGGTAGACATTCGGCTTCGGCGCTTCCTTTTGGTGAAGTGGTTACAACTTCGCTTAATTGGAATGAAAATGAGTTGAAGAGAATATCGCAATCGACATCTTCTGAAGAAAAGAAATTTTCTGAAACCATTAAGTTTAATGCGACTTACACAACATCTAATTGGCAGTCTGATGCTTCTAATGGAACGGAAAACGGGCGCTTCTCATTTAGAGAAACTTCTCCGGTGGTGGTATTTACTGACGGTAAAGTTGTTAAAACTTTCCCCGAAAGAAAGTATGTGATGACCGGTATTGGAGCTGATGTCAGTCCAACGTTCTCAACGATTGTGCGTAATGGTATTACCTATAAGGCTTATCCTTATGACTATACGACTAAGGCTACTTGGAACGGTGGATCTACGTCAAGTCTTGTTTCTGAAGGTTGGTTGTTGATGCTTGCCGATGAGGTGGGCGAAGTTAGTTATACTACTGACCAAGTTTGGAACGGTAATACGACTACGGTTAAGGTTATCAAAACAACACCGCATACCGCAGGTGAAGATGAAGTGGAAACTTTTACTAAAAACTTTACGGTGGAATTCGGCGAGTTGACTTATGGTAAACTGTATGCCGATAATACCGGCTTCAGTACAACCGAAACTCATTCAACGACAAATACTTCCGCTACCGATAATTATTGGACGGTTAAAACTTATAGTTCAACTTATAAGTATACAACTTCCAACGGAACGGTTAAACGTGAACAGAACTTGCCGATTAAAGACGCGGAAATTGTTTTTGATGATGGGACGTTTAATCATACATTTAACGTACGCTTGACGATGTCTAAATCCGAAAGGTTGGATGTTCAAAACTCAAGAACCGAAGGGGAGTACGAAGTAACACCACACTTCTTGACAGTTCAAGGACAAACTGTTGACGGACGTGTCTTCTCCAGCGAAGGACAAACCGATATCTATGTTAAGGAAGATTTGACGGTTACGTCTTCTTCTAAGCGAACAATCGTTTATAACGACGGTACGGTCGACTTTGTGTTGGATAAGAAAATGAGCGACGGTTCAACGCAGACGGTTAAAGCCAGTGATACTTACGGCGCACGCTTTGCTTTTGATTTTAAGAATACTCCGGCTCAAGAAAAAGAAGTTTCTCAGGTTAATTATTCGGCTTTGGGAACTTTGGGCTCTCCTACATCTTCTAATCGTAATGCGGGAAATTGGAAAGTGGTGGTTAAAACCTATCCTTATACCCATACGCTTAGTAATGGTGTTCAAGCCGATAAATTGACGGCTCCGTATTCTTATAACAATTTTAGTGCGACACTAACAGATGCTGATTTAGGTGAGGTTACTTTTGTTGAACCAAATGTGACTTTAAATCATAAATCCTTAAATATTCGGGCTAACGGTACATCCGGTAACTTTGATATTTATCATGCGGATGTGGTTGTTGGTGGTACAGCTACCGGTACGGAAGGAAACTATACGACTGATTTGGCTGTGACGCATATTTTGAAAGTTGCTGGTGAACCGGATAACCCAAATTTCGGTAAACCAAAGGCATTTTATGCAACGGCAACTTTTGAACCTTCTTCTAAGGTTACACGCAGAGCGTTTGTCTTCCAATGGGAAAAAGGTGTAACTTATGCCGTTTGTGATTATGAAACAATGCTGCCCGAAAGTGATGACTTTATGTATAAAGCCGATACTTATCAAGAGTATAACTCTGTCGGATATAGTGTTGCCAATAATCAATGGTTGCCGGCTAGGGGAGTTGACAGCAATGATGATATCAGATGGTTTGCCAGTGATGGTTCGCTCATTACCGCAATTACGGATATTGAATGTGCAACTTATGGGTGGAAAAATATCGTTGACGGACAGTATGCGCTTATTATTCCAGGGTATACTTATTCTATCAATGGATATAATATAACAATTATTGCTCCGAACGGACAATCGGTTACGTTTAACAGCCATTACGAACCTTAAACTTTGTACCTCTGCTTTTATTAACGTTCTCTCCTTGGGGGAGAACGTTTTTTTTGTATTTTTTCGTTGCGGAAGCGTATATTTGTACTTGATGTTTAAACTCTTTTTTAACATAATTTATCTTACAATCTATAAGAGAATTTGGAGCTTAGCTGTTTGGGATAGGTAAATTATGGAGATAAAAAAAACAATAAAACATTTACGACAGAAACTTATAAAGCGGCCTTTCGTCTTTGATATGTTGGGCAGAATTGCGGCTCTTTATGTATGGTTGGTCGGGAAAACCGGCAATTTTGTTGTTAATGGTCAGAAAGAATTTGAACAGTTGGTTGCTGATAATGACGGCGGAATTTTTGTTACTTGGCATGGGCGGGCTTTGATGCTGCCGTTTTTTTGGCGTAATACAAGATTGATGAAAGCGCTGGTTTCTCCTCATAACGATGGACGCATTATTGCTAAATTGTTACAAATGTTTAAAATTTACAGTATTGATGGCTCTTCGGATAGAAATGCTCGCGCGGCGGCTCTTGATATTGTTCGCGAATTAGAACGGGGAACGGTTGTTTCTCTTATTTCTGACGGTCCTCGCGGTCCGCGTATGCGCCTTAACAAAAGTGTTATCTATTTTGCCCAGAAAACCGGTAAGCCGATTATGGGATTTACTTATAGCTCACAAAATGCAGCCGTTATGAAAAAAAGCTGGGATGCGATGCTTATTCCGAAACTTTTTGCAAAAGGTGAAGTGGCGGCAACAAAGCCGTTATTTGTTCCACAGGGAATTTCTGATGAGGAAATGGAAAAGTTACGGGCTGATTTTGAAAATGAACTTAATGATTTAACGTTGGCTTTGGATAGAAAATTCGGCTTGCCAGAAATATTACCTGCTGATGAGAGAAAAAGTAAGAGATAAATAAATGTTTTTAGGAGATGATGATGGTTATCGGTATTTATAAAGCACTTATGACATTGGCTTTTCCGATTTTACGCGTTACTTATATTCGTAAAAGAAAAAAAGCTAAAAAAGAGCATCCTACTCGTTTTAATGAACGTTTAGGAAATTATAAAGTTCCGAGACCGCAAGGAAAACTCTATTGGATGCACGGCGCGTCTGTTGGGGAATCTGTGTCTATGCTGCCGCTGATTGATAAGTTATTGAAAGAAGATCCCGAACTTTCTATTTTGGTGACAACCGGTACGCTTACTTCTGCCGAAATTATGGCAAAACGTTTGCCTAAACGTGCGTTCCATCAGTTTATCCCATTTGATGTGCCGGCTTTTGCTAAAAAATTGATTAAGCATTTTAAACCCGATGCGGTGATGTGGTTTGAGTCTGAACTTTGGCCATCTCTCTTGTCTGAAATTAAAAAGGCGAAAATTCCGCTTATTTTGGTTAATGGGCGAATTTCCGATAAATCTTTTGAAACGTGGAAAAAATTTAAGTTCGTTTCTAAGGAACTTTTAAGTTGCTTTTCGCTTTGTTTGGGACAATCCGAACAAGATAAAAATCGTTTAATCCTTTTGGGGGCACCGAAAACGGCTTGCGTCGGTAATCTTAAATTTGCAGGTATGCCGTTGCCGGTGGATGAAAATAAACTTAATGTCTTAAAACAGCAAATCGGTTCCAGACCTGTCTTTTTGCTCAGCTCTACGCATAATGATGAAGAGGAACGTTTTGCGCTCTATTTGCCGTGGTTGAAAGAAAATATTCAAGATGTGCTGACGATTGTGGCTCCAAGACACCCTAACCGCGGGGATGATATTGTCAGAATGTATCGGTGTCGCAATTTTAACGTGGCGCAACGTTCCAGAGAAGAAGATATTACTCCTGAAACCGATATATATGTGGCGGATACGATTGGGGAAATGGGGTTGTGGTATGCTTTAGCCGCTGTCAGCTTTATTGGTGGTTCTCTTATTCCTCATGGCGGGCAAAACTTTATGGAAGCCGCTCGTGATAAAAATGCCGTTATTGTCGGTCCTAATATGCAGAATTTTGCTGAGATGATGAATAGAGCCAGATTTGATGATGCTGTTTATCAGGTCGGTTCTGCAGAAGATGCTGTTGAAGAAACGATTACTTTGTTCAGAGATGAAAATTTACTTTTAGAACGTCAGCAAAAAGCTTATCAATGGGCTCATAAAGAAGCAGCAGTTTTGGATGGTATTACTAATGCCTTAAAGAAAGTTTTGAAATAATGAAAACACCTCGTTTTTGGCAGTCTGACGGAGTTGTTCCGACTTTATTGACACCGCTTTCGTGGGTATATGGTGCGGTGACACAGTGGCGCTTGAAACTCAAAACTCCTCATAAATGTAAAGCTAAAGTTATTTGTATCGGAAATATTACAGCCGGAGGGGTGGGAAAAACTCCGGTTGCTATGGCTATGGCTGAAAAATATTTGAAAGAGGGAAAAAAGGTCTTTTTTGTAACACGAGGGTATAAGGGAAAGCTTAAAAATGTTGTGGTGGATTTGGAAAAACATACACCTCAACAAACCGGCGATGAACCTCGCTTATTAGCCGGAATTGCTCCGACTATTATTGCACCTTGTCGTGAATGGGGGGCTGAAAAGGCTGTCCGTATGGGGGCTGAAATTATCATTATGGATGACGGTTTTCAAAATCCTGGACTTTATAAAGACGAATCGTGGTTGGTCTTTGACGGTACGGTCGGTATCGGTAACGGTAAAATTATTCCGGCAGGACCGTTGCGCGAAACTCTTGAAAATGGGCAGAAACGTGCTAATTATATTTTGATTATGGGCGATGATAAAACCGGACTTGCTGCAAAGTGTCAGTTGCCGGTTTATAATGGTAAACTTAAGCCACAACCTTTTTCTTTAGAAAATCGTAGAGTGTTTGCTTTTGCCGGTATTGGTCATCCTGAAAAGTTCTATCAAACACTTAAAAAAATAGGTTATCAGACGGTTATGACTAAAGATTTTCCCGATCATCATACTTATTCCAAAGATGAGTTGGATGAACTTCACCGGCAGGCTTCGGAGTTGGGACTTTCTTTGGTTACAACAGAAAAAGATTTTGTGAAACTTCCGCAAAGCGCCAAAAGAAATATTTCTTGCTTGAAAGTGCGGGCTGAGTGGCAGCCTGCTTCTGCAATAAAAGAGAAAAATTAAAGCTCTTAAAAAGTTTGGGAAGGTTGCGGAAATTTTATTTTTTTATTAACTTAAATCTGCTATATTTTATTAGAAAGAAATTAGGAGAGGGTGTTATGCGCAAATTTTTTGTATCTTGTGTGGCAGTGTTTGCGAGTATTTTGTCTGTGAGCAGCGCCGTTAGAGCCGATGATAGCGGATTGCCTCCGGAACTGCAGGGCTTGGGATTATATGATGATTTGCTGCCTCTGGGGACCGGAAATTCTTCTTCTGCAAAGAAAAGAACAAGACAACAAACTGTTATTCCTTTTATTCAATCTTCTTTGCCAAAAGCAACTTCTGAAGCAGCTCTTTATAATGTGACGCATCCTGAACAAGTCTTTTGTTATCATGTGACAAGAAAACCAAAGGATTTTACCGGTTATACTTTGAATAATTTTGCAATTACGGATTATTGCGGTGAGTTGGATATGGGAACAACTTCGACTACATATGAAGCGTTGTTTACGCAAAGCCCGAATATTATTACCGCAACAGCTGCTTGTGCCATTGAGCCGAAAGTTATGTTGAGGTTTGTGCGAGGGGTGGATTATACCGATGTACTTCTTTCTTCGCCTTGTCCTTCCTTTACCGTATTTTATGCCGGAAGATATACTGCGTTTAATATTAAACAAGCCGTGATTGATGATGTTATCAGTCAGTTTGATAAAGTGATCGATACTTTTAATTCTCCGGCTCTCTTGAAAAAAACGGTTGCTAATGGGGTGGCGGATTCTGATAAAGAAGCTGAAGAATATGAGAAAAAACAAAAAGAAAATATGCCGATTATGAATTGGAAAAAAACAGAACAAAATCCTGCTGCCGAAAATAGTTCGGTTACAGATACAAATACGGATTCTTCTCAGACAACTCCTAAAAAAGGGTGGGGAAATCTTAAACTTCGTATGTAGATTTCGAAATTAAGAAAAAAAAGGTGGCTTTTCCCACCTTTTTTTGTGGAGTGCGTTTTGTTTTTATAAAATTTAACCACAGTTTAACTTTTCTCTTGATATTTATCGCGTGGCGTTATATCAACGCTCTGTCTGATTTTGGAGTGATGATATTTATTGGGGATAATGTGTGATTATTTCTGATTTATGTCGCGCAATTTATCGGATGTTCATCGGTTTTTATATGTGGTTCAAAATCCCTCTGCGGAGGGATATGTTTTTGTGTTGAAAAAAGGTAGGAAAAAATGCAGGCGGTATTGCAGAATATAGCTGGAATTTTGATTCAAAAATTAAGTGAATTCGGACGTTTCTATAAAAAGAATTTTTGCCCGAAATTAGTGGAAGTTTTAAGTAAAGGATATGATAAAAATAAATTTAAACGCGATACGCTTGCCGGTATGACGGTTGCGGTGGTCTCTATTCCTCTGGCGATGGCATTGGCGATTGCTTCCGGTGTTACTCCGGCGCAAGGTCTTTATACGGCGATTGTTGCCGGTTTCTTTATCGCTCTTCTCGGTGGTTCTAAATACCAAATCGGCGGACCGACCGGAGCATTTGTTGTGGTTATTTTTAATGTTATCAAAAATTATGGTCCTGACGGCTTAACCATGACAATGTTGATTGCCGGTGTTATCCTTATTGTTGCCGGATTTTTGAAATTGGGTACTTATATCAAATATATTCCTTATCCGGTAGTGACAGGGTTTACTGCAGGTATCGGGTTGATGCTTATTACCACACAAGTTAAAGATTTACTCGGGCTTGAAATGCAAAATGTTCCGGCAGAATTTTTGCCTAAATGGCAGGCTTATTTTCAGAATTTCGGTAATTTTAGTTTTGCATCGCTAACGATTGCTCTGTTTTCTTTTGGTGCTATCTTCTATGTTCGGCATAAATTTCCCAATTTACCGGCTTATTTAGTAGCAGTGGTTGGAGCTACTGTTTTGGTGGCTGTGTTTGCGATGTTTTCGGCAGCTCCTGATACTATCGGTTCTAAATTCGGTTCTATTCCTCACTTCTTGCCGGCTCCGCAAATACCGCATTTTGATTTAAACTTGATGTTCAAAGTTTTTCCGAGCGGCTTGACGATTGCTTTCTTGGCCGGTGTCGAATCGCTTTTGAGTGCAACGGTGGTTGATGGTATGAGTGGTGATAACCATAACTCTAATGCCGAATTGATTGCAGAAGGTGTCGCTAATTTGATGAGCATGTTGTTTATGGGTGTTCCTGCTACCGGTGCGATTGCTCGTACTGCTACCAACTATAAATCAGGTGGTTATTCCCCAATGGCCGGTATTATGCAATCGGTTATTTTGCTCTTGTTTATGTTGTTGCTTGCTGGGGTGGCTAAGTTTATTCCGCTTGCTTGTTTGTCCGCCGTTTTGGTTTTGGTGGGATGGAACATGCTTAATCTTACCAAAATGTATTATCTCTTGAAAGGGGCAAAAGGCGATGCCATTACTTTGGTTGTGACATTGTTGTTGACGGTGTTGGTGGACTTGAATACAGGTATTTCTGTCGGCTTTATTCTCTCCAGCATTATCTTTATGCACCGTATGAGCCGTGAAATCGAAATTGAAACAGATGAGAAGGCTTTGGAATATAAAGGCGGTGGACGTGATTTGTCACAAGTTTTGCATGAACAAGGCGTTATTTCGCTTCGTTTCTCCGGTCCGCTTTTCTTTGGTGATGCTCTTGATGTTACTCGCTTTTTGCAAAAACTCAGAAACGAACCGAAAATTATCATTATTCGTATGGGATATGTGCCGATGGTTGATATTAGTGGTGCAAACGCATTGGTTGGATTTATTGAAAGAGTAAAGAAAAAACATGGGGCGAAAATTATTCTTTCCAATGTTAAAAAACAACCGCGTCGTATGTTGCATGAAGCCTTTTTGCAAAATGGATTGACTTGGCATGATATTTCTACCGCGACAACTTTTGAAAATGCGCTTAAAATTACCAGACGTTATCTCAGAATGAAAAAACGTCAAGAAGCACAGTTAAGCGGTCAGAGTGCTGCAGAATAATCTCGATAGATATTGTTTTGCAATTGTGGAGGACGCTCTCTCTTTAGGTGCTCTAAAGGGAGAGCTTTTTTTATGTGTGTTTTGCGGTATGTTGCGGTTTTGTTCTTTTAGCTTTACTTTTGGCTTTTTCTTGTTATAATCCGCTTATATTTTAATGGTCGGGCGGCGGTTATGAACTTGGTTAATCCACAAGAAGTTAATGCGTTGAAAGCAATTTCTAAGTCTGTTAAAGACTTAGATGACCTTAATCTGACACAGCGTAAATTATTTGATAAAATTGAGCATACGCACAATAATATTTTTATTCAAGGGCAGGCCGGTACCGGTAAATCAACGTTTATCAAATATCTAAAAAAACACTCTAAAAAACGTATTCGTTTGGTCGCGCCGACGGCTATTGCTGCGCTTAATATTGAAGGGGCTACCATTCACTCTATGTTTACACTGCCGCTTAGCGATTTTTTGATTATGCGTGAAGTGCTTTCTTCTAAACGGCGTAAACTTAAATCTATTTTGAAAAAAACGGATATTCTTATCATTGATGAAGTATCTATGGTGCGGCCGGATATTTTGGATGCGATAGAAGCGCTTTGTTGTCAGGCGAGGGGGAATTTGGCGCTGTTTGGCGGATTGCAAATTATTCTCATCGGGGATTTGTGTCAGTTGCCACCGATTATTAAGCCTTCGGCAACTGAGGCGTTTCGTTTGGAATATGGAACGCGCGAACCGTACTTTTTTGATGCAAAATCGTATCAGAAAGGGGCGTTTGAAAAAATTGAACTGACGGAAGTTTATAGGCAAAGTGATAAGGAACTTTTGCAATATCTGCAGAATTTGCGTCGTGATGAAAATATTGCAGAAACCGTTGATTATTTTAATCGTGCCGAAACTTATTCTCCCGATTTTATGAATACAGCTATTACCATTACTCCGTACCGTGCGGTGGCGGAAGGAATTAATCGGAGGCGGTTGGCAGCTCTTGAAACAGATGCTAAAGATTATGAAGCGCAACTTAACGGTTCGTTTGAAAAAATGCAAGATACACCTTCGCCTAAAACTCTAACTCTTAAAGAAGGGGCGTTGGTGGTGTTTAATAAAAACAACTATCCTGATTATATCAATGGTACTTCAGGAATTGTTGAAAAACTTGAAGATCGTTATATCATTGTGCGTTGTCTTCAGGATAACAAGTTTATTACCGTTCGGCGTGAAGAATGGAAATCGTTTGCTTATGACGTGAATGAAGAAACAGGAGAAGTGACCGAAAAAGAAACCGGCTCGTTTATTCAATTTCCGTTGCAACTGGGGTATGCGCTTACTATTCATAAAGCGCAGGGCAAAACGCTTGACCGTGTGATTGTCGATATTGACAGGGGGGCTTTTGCGCATGGGCAACTTTATGTGGCGCTTTCTCGCACACGCAAAAAGGCGGATATGTTGATTAAGCATGGGCTGTCAGAAGATGATATTATTTTTTCCGAACGCATTAAAAGTTTTTTACGCTGATGATTGATGCTATTTGTACGAGGGCGGAATAATGGGAATTTTTTTCGCAGATAAAATGGAAAAATTTTGAAAATTTATTTTGTTTTTCAGCCTTTTTTTAAGACTTAATTTAGATATTGACACTTAAACTGTTTTCAATATATTTCATAAGCTTTAGTGTAACCTTTTCTGATGGGAATTTTAATATGTGGTCTATGTGGTCTTATGCACCGGAAACTGTGCCGTTAAGAGCTGCGGCAGCGTTTGCGTTGGCTTTACTTGTTTCGCTTTTGACTGGCGGAAGATTAATTGAATTTTTAAAAGGACATGAAAAAGGCGGACAGCCTATTCGCGGAGATGGGCCGAAATCACATATCGAAGAGAAAAAAGGTACGCCGACAATGGGGGGCTTACTCATCTTGGGCACAAGTCTGCTCGCTATGCTGTTGTTTGCTAATGTTAAACAGCACTTCGTGTGGATTTCTATGTTGGTGCTGCTCGTGTATGGTTTGACCGGTTTTGCAGACGACTATGTTAAAGTTAAAAAACAAACACCAAATGCTATGACTGCAAAAATGAAGCTCTTTATCCAATTTATGGCAGCGGTTTTGGCGGTTAATGTGATTGCGGCGGCTACGCCTAACTCAATTGAAAGTCAGCTCTTTATTCCGTATCTGAATTGGTCTTTCCAACTTTCTTGGGTGTATATTCCGTTTGCAGTCTTGGTTATTTCCGGTGCTTCAAATGCTGTTAACCTTAGTGATGGTTTGGATGGTTTGGCCGGTGGAATGCTCGCTATTGTCTTTTCCGTATTTATGATTTTTGCTTTTGCAACAGGCTATCCCGTATTTAATGAAACGGCTTTCCCCTATGTGCCGAAAAGTGCCGAAATGGCAGTGGTTTGTGCTGCTCTTGCCGGTGCTTGTATCGGATTTTTGTGGTTTAATATTAAAAAGGCGCGCGTGTTTATGGGGGATACCGGCTCTCTTGCTTTAGGTGCCGTACTTGGTGTTATTGCCGTTATTTTGAAACATGAAATCTTGTTGGCGATTGTTGGTATTGTCTTTGTGATTGAAACTGTTTCGGTTATGATACAAGTGCTTTATTATAAAAAGACTGGCAAACGCTTTTTTAGAATGGCTCCTATCCATCATCACTTTGAACAACTTGGTTGGAGTGAAGTGAAAGTGGTTTATACATTTTGGGCGGTTACAATTCTTGCTTCTTTTATCGGTTTGTTGTCTTTAATCTAATCGAGAGGCGAGTTGAGAATGTTTTCTTTTGCAAGACATAGTAAAAGTAAAATTTCCAACTGGTGGTGGACGGTTGATAAGGTCAGCTTTTCGTTGACCATATTCTTAATCTTTATTGGGGCAATGTTGGTTTTATCCGCAAGCCCTTCGGCGGCACATCGTGACCGTTTGGTCGATGATTTTGCGTTTATTAAAAAGCAAGGCGTGTTTATCTTTGTCGGTTTGCTTCTCATGATTGGCATCTCTATGCAAAGTTTGCGCACTATTCGGCGTTTGGCTGTGTTTGGCTTTTTATGCGCTTTTGTCGGCGTTATTCTTACCTATGTTGTTGGAGATGCAACTAAAGGGGCGGCAAGATGGATTAAATTTGCCGGCTTTTCTTTGCAACCTTCCGAATTTATTAAACCTGTCTTTATTGTTGTGACGGCGTGGCTGTTGGATGCTAATAAAAAAATTGAAGATTTTCCGGGAATGACGCTATCGGTTGTCTTGTTCTTAATTACCGCGCTTTCCGTCTTTGGACAGCCAGATTTGGGTATGACCGTGCTTATTTCTGGTGTTTGGGCGTTGCAAATGGTTTGGGCGGGTATTCCGGTTTGGCTTATCGCAACCCTCTTTTCAGCCGGTTTGGTTTTGGTGACAGGTTCGTATTTCTTTTTAGCTCATGTGCGGGATCGTATTGACAGATTTTTGGCGGCTGAAAATGAAATCGGTTCGCAAATTCAAAAATCTATGGATGCTTTTGCTAATGGTAATTTACTTGGTCGTGGTCCGGGTGAAGGTTATGTTAAAATGACGCTTCCCGATGTGCATACAGACTTTATTTTCGCATTGGCTGGTGAAGAATACGGCGTGTGGTTGACTTCAATCATTGTGGCGATTTTTGCCGTTATTGTGGTGCGCTCAATGTCAATTTCCATGCGCGATAATAATCTGTTTGTTATGTATGCGGCTTCGGGACTTGCGGCTTCTATCGGCGGACAGGCGATTGTTAATATGTGTTCGGCATTGCAACTGATGCCGGCAAAAGGGATGACGCTGCCGTTTGTTTCTTATGGCGGTTCTTCTATGCTTGCCAGCTGCATCGCTATGGGGATGCTTCTGGCTTTAACCCGCAAAAATGCTACTTCTGAGGATAAAGATAACGGATAGACTTGTTTATTGGTTGAAAATAAATAAATATAATTCGGGAATAGCCGAACGATAAAAAAAGGAGAAAAAGTAATGTTTGGACGTTTATTCGGAGCAAAGACGGCAATTTATGACAGCTTGCCGGAAGTTAAAGGAAAATATATTCAAAATGCTAAATTGGCCAAACATACGTGGTTTGGTGTCGGCGGACCTGCAGAGGTCTTGTTTTTGCCGCATGATATAGATGATTTATCTACTTTTTTGATGCGTAAACCCGAAAGTATTCCCGTTACAATTATCGGCGGAGGCTCTAATTTGCTTATTCGTGACGGTGGTATTCCCGGTGTGGTGATTAAATTAGATGCGCCCGCGTTTCGTCAGTGTTCTGTTCATGATACCGAAGTGACGGTCGGCGCAGGTATGAAAAATAGCGATTTGAAAAAAACGTTAGTTGAAAACGGTATTGGCGGATTAGAATTTATTTGTTCAGTTCCGGGACGTATCGGAGGTTTGCTTCGTACTAACGCCGGATGCTTTGGTAAAAGTGTTTCCGAAGTCTTTGTTAAAGCGCATATTATGAATGAGTGGGGGAGAATATATGAAACGACAGCTGATGATTTTAATTTTGCTTATCGCTCCAGTATGTTTCCCGAAGATTGGATTATTCTTGATGTGACATTTAAAGGGGTAAAAGCTGAACCGCAAGAAATTAAAAATACAATGGATGAACAACAGCGCTATCGTGTAGAACATCAGCCGATTAACAAAAAAACGGCTGGTTCAACGTTTAAAAATCCTGAAGGGTTGCAGGCTTGGAAACTTATTAAAGAAGCAGGGTGCGCTGGACTTAAAGTCGGGGGGGCTGAGGTTTCTGATAAACACTGCAATTTCTTGATTAACCGTGGAACGGCAACAGCTGAAGATATTGAAGAATTAGGCGAACTGATTATTGAAAAAGTGAAAGAAAAAACGGCGATTACTTTGGAGTGGGAAGTGCGTCGTATGGGAGTTAAAAAGTAAAAGGTAAAAAAGTCAACGAAAATGGTAACAACAACGGATAATAATTTGAATTTGCAAGATTTGCGCGTCTATCCAGTACACGAGTGGGTGTATCGGTTGGTGGGGATTGTTGTTGCTTTCTTAATTATCTTATCGCTTTCGCTTACGGCTGTAACTGTCAGAGATAACGTTATTTCTGTGCAATTTGATAAATTGATGCAGGCGGTTTATAAAATTTCGGCTGATTACGGGCTTTATGTTGAAGATGTGATTGTGGAAGGTAATCACAGAACTTCATACGAAGATTTAATTCAGGCGCTTAACCTCTCCGAAAACGAAAGTATTTTGGGTGTTGATATTGAAAAACTGCAAAATCAAATTGAGCAACTGACTTGGGTGCGTAGTTGCGTGGTTAAGAGAAGTTTCTTCCCGAACAATATTCTGGTTAATATTCAAGAGAGAGAAGTGAAAGCTATTTGGCAATATGAAGGACGTTATTATCCGGTGGATACCGAAGGTAATGTGATTGAAGTCGAGGATTATGAACCTGATGCGCCTATTCTTATCTTAACCGGCGATGGAGCACCTCATCATTTAACTGAACTTTTGGAGGTATTGGCTACTGATGAAGAGTTGGAAAAGCGAGTTAAAGCGGCGGTTTTTGTTTCTAATCGCCGGTGGAATTTGATTTTTGATAATGTCAATAATGGAATTGTGGTTAAACTACCCGAAAAGAAATTTGCCGAAGCATACCAAAAAATCGCATTATTAAATAAAAGACAGGGAATTTTTAAACGTAAATTAACTTCCTTTGATGTAAGATACAAAAATAGAATAATTGTTGATATTGATAAATCTGTTGAAGATTTGATGCTTAAAAGATAACAAAGTAAAGGGAGTGCAATGAACCATTCTTTTAACAGATCGCCAATCGTGGCTGCTTTGGATATTGGTACATCTAAGGTTTGCTGTATTATCGCCAGAATTACAAAGGAAAAAAGAGTTTCTATTTTGGGGTATGGCTATAATGCTGCAAAGGGAATTAAAAACGGCGTGATTACAGATGTTAATCAGGCTACAATCGCTGTATGTAATGCCGTAGAAGCTGCCGAGCAAATGGCGAACGAACGTATTACTAACGTCATTGTTAATGTTTCCGGTGACAGAACACGCAGTGTTATCAGAAGTTCTTCTATCTCTTTACATAAAAATAGACCTGTTTCTGAAGAAGATGTTAAAAAAGTTACTGATAAAGGTTTGATGAAAGTTAATGTGGAAGGTAATGAACCTATCCATTTTTTAACTATGGGGTACCATGTTGATAATGGTGAAGAAGTTAAAAATCCTATCAGTATTTATGGTGATACGCTTAATGTGAATATCCTCTTAGGACTTTATCCGAAGCCAATGTATAAAAACTTGGCTACCGTTGTGGAAAGTTCTCATTTGGATATTGATATGAAAGCCTTTTCTGCATACGCATCGGGCTTGTCTTGTTTGGTGGATGATGAAAAAGAATTGGGAGCAACCATTATTGATATTGGCGGTGGTACAACCAGTATTGCAACATTTAAAAATGGGCATCCGGTTTATTTCTCTTCTATTCCGGTGGGCGGTATTAATGTGACTAATGATATTGCACTTGGTCTTACTACTTCTTTTAATTATGCCGAAGAAGTTAAAAATCGTCATGGTTGCGCGTTCCTTATCAGTCAAGATGAACAAGAAATTATCAATGTTTATCCGGTTGGTGAAGAAGACGACAGCAATATTAAACAAATTTATCGTTCCGATTTGATTAACATTATTTCTCCGCGTATTGAAGAAATTTTTGAATTGGTCGGACGTAAACTTGATGAAGCCGGTTATAAAAATACGGCCTCTCACCGAGTGGTTTTAACTGGTGGGGCTTCTCAACTTCCGGGTATGCGTGAAGTTGCTAGTATGGTGCTCGATAAACAGGTGAGAATCGGTAGACCTCGTAATATCGAAAATATTCCGCAAGTTCTTCATAATCCGACGTTCTCTACTGCTCTCGGTTTGCTCTTGTTTGCAGTGAATAATGCGGAACGCAAAATTGTGAAAAAAGTTAATGTTAGTTCTAATACCGATGGAATTTTTGCAAAAATTTTGGAATTGTTTAAAAAAACTTGCTAGTCGGTAACGAAAACTTAATTTATTTAAAGCTAAAATCCTTTTAAAAATAGATTTTAGCTTTTTTTATATATACGGAGATAATAATATGGCAATTAAATTAGCTGTCGGTGATACAAGTTTTACTCATTTGAAACCAAGAATTACGGTTATCGGTGTCGGCGGTGGCGGCGGTAATGCTATCAGCAATATGATGGCGAAAAATTTGGAAGGGGTTGACTTTGTTGTTGCTAATACCGATGCGCAGGCGTTGGCTCTTTCTCCGGCAACGCGTAAAATCCAATTAGGACTTGAAATTACTCAAGGTTTGGGTGCCGGCGCAAGACCGGAAATCGGTAAAATGGCTGCCGAAGAAGCTAAAGAAGATATTGAAAGAGAATTGGCGGATTCCAATATGGTATTTATTACTGCCGGTATGGGTGGTGGTACAGGTTCCGGTGCTGCTCCGGTTGTAGCTAAAATCGCTAAAGAAAAAGGAATTTTAACGGTCGGCGTGGTGACTAAACCTTTTGCTTTTGAAGGCAAAAAAAGAATGGAAAACGCTGAGTCTGCTCTTGAAAACTTTATTAAAGAAGTTGATAGCATTATCGTTATTCCGAACCAGAACCTCTTTAGAATCGCAGATAAAAATACAACACTCAAAGATGCTTTTGTTAAAGCTGATGAAGTGCTTTATGACGGCGTTCGCTCCATTACCGATTTGATGATTATGCCGGGCTTAATTAACCTTGATTTTGCCGATGTTAAACGCATTATGGAAGATAAAGGTAAAGCCATTATGGGGACCGGCGAAGCAGAAGGCGAGGATAGAGCTCGCGTGGCTGCCGAACAGGCTCTTTCTAACCCAATTCTTGATGATTGCTCAATGAAAGGGGCTAAAGGTGTACTTATCAATATTACCGGTGGTTCTGATATTACTTTGATGGAAATTGACGAAGCCGTTAATATTATTCGTGAAGAAGTTGATGAAGATGCCGAAATTATTTTTGGTTCCAGCTATGATGATTCTTTGTCCGGTCGTATTCGTGTTTCTATTGTGGTTACAGGTATTGACGATGATGCGCCGATGCAGGTCTTAAAACCCAAAGAAATGAGTGAATATGTTGATTTAGATGCTGGTCAAGAAATTGAAAATGACGAACCGGTTATGGAAAATATTGTTGAAGAAGAAGTTGCTGCTTCCGAAGAAAATCCAATCGAACTTAGTAATGTCGTTGAGTTAACTTCCGCTAAAAAAGCTTCTGCTCCTAAACAAGAGGAATTTGCTGCTCTTAAAACTGAGGAAGAAAATGAAGAACCTCACGCATCTTCTGCTTTGTTTAATGCTATTATCAATAAGCCGGTTGTTGCTAACGCAGAAGAAGCTGCTCAGGTTAAATCTGAATTGGCTGAAATTAAAGTGGATAGAGCTTTTGCTCCAACCGCTCGGGTTAAAATTATTGAAGAAGAACCGCAACTCTTCCCTGATCAGGGTGAAGTTGAATTGCCACGTGAAAGAAAGGCTCGAGAAGAAGCTCAGGCTATGATTCAAGAAGAACCTGAAGAACCTTCTCGTCAACGCTTTATTGATAAAATTTTGGGAATCTCTCGCGCTAAGGCTAAAAAGCCCGTTAAACCTGTAATTGTTCCGAAGTTTGATGAAATTGAAGATTTTGCCGAGAAAGAAAGCTCCAATGATGATGATTTGGAAATTCCGTCTTTCTTGCGTCGCAGATAATCTTTCGAACTGCAAACAGTGTATAAACCTCCCACTTAAGGGAGGTTTTTTATGGCAGGGTGAGTTTTTGACTTTGATATATGAAACGGTGCATACTACTCTATGATACGATTGTGAGTGATTAAAATATGAAGGTTTTACCCGATGAACAAAACTTTTTCTAGACGAGGTTATGAAGAAACTTAATTAAATAGATGTGTTGTCTTTAGTTATAAATGTGACTCATAGTCCCTAGACTTATAGTCAACAAAATAATAGATTCATTTTTATCAAAGGGGGGGTTATGATTCAAAAGCAAGTTGGATTAAGAATTAGAGAAATAAGACGGTCAAGATGTCTATCTCAAGAGGATTTTTCTTTTGAGGTAGGGTTAGATAGAACTTATGTATCAAGTGTAGAACGTGGTTTGCGAAACATTTCAATTGTTAATTTGAATAAAATAAGCCATTCTTTGGGAATGTCACTTAAAGAATTTTTTGATTCTGATATTTTTAAGGGATAATCATTTATGAATGAAATAAACATTGAAAAGTTTAGAGATGGTATTTTCGCACTAAGAACCAGAAGGTTTGGCAGTGTAGCCGAAATAATGATACAAAAAATGTTTCATTTAGATAATTCAAATATGCTGAATTATGATAAATTTGATAATAAAACAAAAGATAGAGTAGAAATTAAGTTTTCTACTGTTATGAAATCAAACGACAATAACATCAATGATACAAATGTTATTGAGCAGATTTTTAAAGCGAATATTTCTCAAAGGGCAATAAATTTTTCGGATATAGATGTTTGTAATTTTGACTGCAATATACAACAAATTAAATGTGATGAATATGACATTTTGTATTATGGCTTGTTTTTTGCGGACAAAATCCTAATATTTAAGATGATAAATGAAGATACTAAATGTTGTAAAGGGTATAGCAACAAACAACATAGAAATAATGAGGGGGAAGGACAGTTTCATATAAACAACAAAACTATTGATTATCATTTAAAAAATCATTATGTAAAGGATATAGATTATAAGGAATTATATGACATTATCAAATAGATCATTTTCTTTATAATGGCTATAGATTCTTTTTTTTGCTATTTCAAAATAAGTTTTATCAAGTTCTATTCCTATGAAATTTCTGTTTAGATTTTTACAAGCAACACCGGTTGTTCCTGAACCCATTGTGAAGTCAAGAACTGTATCTCCTTCATCTGTGAAAGTTTTAATTAACCATTCCATAAGAGCAACTGGTTTTTGTGTCGGGTGTAAATTTGATGTTAATATGTCTCTTTTAAATTGAACTATTTGTAATGGATATCTAACACCTTTATCCACGTACTCATTAGGTTTTCTATTTTGAGAATCTACTAATATACCTAATTTACCGTTTTTAATTTTGTTAGTTCTTTTGGGGCCTTCATATTTAGTCATTTGTGGATTGTACTTACACTGTGTTTTATAAAAAACATTTATAGTTTCTATTACTTTTGCAGGTCTTTTTTTTAATTGAAAGATATTTGTGGCTCTTTCTTTCTGCCAATAAATATCATATTTAAATTCATTTATGTTTGATATTCTTAAATAACTATTGAAAGGCTCATTACCAAATAAAACAACTGCAGAATTTTCTTTTCTTATACCTTTAATACATTCCCACATCTTATCTAATGGAATAACAGAATCCCATTCACAAGATGTTGTCCCATATGGAATATCAGTAATAATGGCATCAACTTTTATACCTTCTTTAATAAGTTGAGGCATAATTTCAAGGCAATTACCATTATATAATTGAATATTAGTCATAAATTTCTCTTTCTTTGTTTACTTTTTGAAAATTACTATATCACAATAAAAAAATCAATATTATTTATCAACTATTTTGAACAAATTAGAAGCAGATATATCGTAATCTAACAGGTAATCTTTACATCTGTCGGATAATTATAAACCTCCCACTTAAGGGAGTTTTTTTTGTGCCAGAGAGTAGGAAAGTATTAGTGATGATAAACTTGTCATTGTTAGAAGATTTGTTTTTATATCGCAAAAAAAAACTCCCCGATAAATTTAACTATCGGGGAGCTTTGTTTTATGATGTTGGTAAGAGAATATGTACAATACTCTACATTTTTTCTCTTACAGCTTACCGATATTGCGAACGACTACAGCGTACCAATCCGGCCATTTTTTGCCCGGAACCTTCACGCGAATTTGGGACCATTTCGGGCAGACGTTAACATAGAAATGCTCTGAGTCATTATAGAGTTCTTCTATATCTTCGCAGCTTTGGAAATAAGCGTTTGGTTCCATTTGAGCTATTTCTACCAATTCCGGCAGACGAGGGCATTTCAATACATAATCGCCCCCTTTGCCTTCGGCTATCTTTTCATAACCCGACAAATCAATATTGTAGATTTTGTGACGTTGCAGTTTATAACCAATCGTATTTAAAACCTCTTTTTTTTGCTCCAATTCGGCCTCTGACGCGTTAATCAACTCATCCCATGAGCTAAAGCCTACCATCTTGGCCAATAAATGTTGCGCTTTCATTAAAGAGAAATCGTTGCAGTCCACATCAAAATCGCTTATAACTGCATTGACATCAAAAAATCTTGGCGCACAAATGTATTCTTCATCATTTTGCATGAAGTCCAATTTTATGTCATGGAAGAGATTTTTGGCTTGGAGTTTGAAGTAATCTATATTCTTGTTTCTCATAATATAATCCTTTTTATACCAGAAGCCTTTTACCTTATGGATTGCGCCTGTACCCTGTATCAGATAAAAGTAACTTCTGAGGGTTATACTATGAATTGCCGGATGATGAAATCTTTACACAGGCGAGCACGCGCTCCGGCTAGCTATGTCCTGGCTATACATGTTTAGACATAAAAGTCAAGGAAAATTTTAAACTTTTTTGCGAAATGATAATTTTTTTTATATATAACTGCTTGAAAATAAATACTATTTTTTATCAAATAAATCGCACTAACATATGAAATGAATTTATAGACAGAAATCGCACAGCTATAAGCGGAAATGTAAAGGCCAAAAAAAGAGGGACAAATCAGCCCCTCTTTCTGTATTCTCTCTTTCTTAAATTAGAAAGCGTATCTTAAACCTACAGTGAATTCATCCAAAGAATCTAACTGAGAGCTGTGTACCCATGCGTGGTGATACATTACTCTAACTGTAGCGTTTTCGGTCATAGCGTATTGTACGCCGGCACCTAAACGTTCTGCATAGCCACGGTCTGTACCCAAGCCGTTGTTGCCTTTTAATTTGTAGTTAGCAAGACCAGCGGAACCAACGAGTTCCCATCTGCCAGAACAACCTAATTGTTGGAATACCAACGCATCAATACCATAGCCACTGATACGTGTGTCATGGGTAGACTTGTGTTCTTTCAAACCAGCATTGTAAAATGCTTCCAAACCGAAACGATCTGTTCTGCCACCGATTACACCGGACAAAGACCAATCTTTGCTGCTTACTTGTACAGAAGAATCTGTATCAACAAGCGCATAATTTGCATCTAAACCAACATAAGGAGTTACATCAATAGCTTCTGCGTTTGCAGCAACCATGCCGGCAAGTCCTGCCAATAATAAAACTTTCTTCATTTAAGTTTCCTCTCAAAAGTTTATGTAATTATCGTTATTTTTAGAAACGATAACATAACTTTAGTCTATATTTCTTTATTTGCAAGCAAAATCGGTGCTTCGTTTGGGGATATCTTGCTTTTTGCGGATACTTTTGTTAGCGCTTGAGGCGATGACGTACGGATTCTTCAAAAACGCGCAACGGATTGGATAATTCTACCGGATGAAGATGTTGCGGTTCTATCTTCATATAGGTGGTTAAGTTGACGAACTTATCAAAATCCAGTGCGTATTTCGGTGTCATCAGTTGGTACATATTCAAACAGTCGATACGAATGTTCGGATTGATGTATATCCCTGATGAACTGATGGCTGTCGGAATTTTAGCACTGATGGTTTCGCAACACGAATAACTGTCTACCGTGTGCACAACCAATGTGTTCGGGTAACCTAAAATTCCAGGGTAAATGTTGCCAATCAAAGCATGCGCCTTGAAATCTTCTTCATATTTGCCGGAATAAATACGCCACATATTTCGTTCTTGCTCATTGGCGGCAATACGCTTGCAGTTGTGAAATACAATGTGCGTTTCGTCTTTGGTGTGTTCGTACAAAAATTCGGTCACATCATTTGGGGTACGCGGTCCGTTGACGATTGCAACACCATATCCTTGACGACTTAGAGTTTGACATTTTTCCAGTAAGGCTTTGGCATAATTTAAATCAAACACAATTTCTGAACCTTCAACTCGGCCGCCAAGGCAGATTGTAACATGTTTGCGGCTTTTTATGTAACTCTTGATTTTACGAATTTGCGCTTTTACAAGCTTGTTTTTATCGTTAGCTTTTTCTGCTAAAGTCGTTTCTAAGGTTTCTTTTTTAGCTTTTACAACATCGGCGTTGAATTTGTGGATGGTGCCGACGGTGATGAGTGTTTTATTACGCAAATCTTTGTTTTGTAATAGTCTTAAACGGGTATAGAAAGTTAGTAAATGCTTGGGGACGTTTATTAAATCAACGTATTTGTAGTTGTGTGCTTTGCTGGTTAAAACACAAGTGAAAATCTTGCCTAAATTATGCTCTTTGTAATATTCTTTGACGGCTTTGCATAAGTTATCAACGTTCTTTTCCGGTGTTTGACTTTCGGTCATATTGTAAGCGGTGATAAAAATTTGCGGAGCGGTCTTTTTCTTACCAATGTAGTTGTCTAACATCGCGAATATCTGCTCTTTGAATTTTTTGTAACTGCTGAAACGATTATAATAACAAGGTATTCTCATATCGCTTAATTGAGAGATACCGTCTGGAAGTAAAAAACATTTTTCCGGAGCGGGGGCTTTCTTGTTGGAGCTATGTAGAATCGTCAATGCTCCGATAAGTTGATTTTGGTAACCAATATCCGGCGTGCCCATCGCAAATGCACTTAAATTCGTAATTTTACTCATGAGTATCTCCTTGTATCATAATAAGAACGGTTTATTTGATGCCCAAAAATGATTTGGCACACCAGAATAATTTGTTGAGCATTGCGTCTTCGCTTTTGTCTTTTATGTTATTTTCCGGAAGCTTGTTCAAAATGATTTTTATGTCAATTTGCGGTTCGGCTTTTATCAGCGACAGCATCTTGATGAAACTGGTTAAGATAATCGTATTTTCCATATTACCTGCTTTGAAGACATATTTTTTTCCATCGCGAGGTAAATGTAATGTAATGATGTTTTTGATGTAATTCGTGTTGATGTCCATTCCCAGATAACTTAATGACTCTATGTCTTTGTACATCTCTTTTGTGTCCATCTTCATTAAACGCAAAGTATAAACTGCGGCAATCGTAAATGCAAAAAAGTTGCGATATTTTTCCATGGATTCACGGAAATCAGCGACTTTAAAAATTGCTTGGCGTGGGGCGGGGGCATTATCGCGGCCAACAATGCTTAAAAGAGCGGCAAATATCATCATGCAGTCATTTTCTTGGGAGGGGACGATGATGATGTTTTCTTCATCTTGGTAACGATTGGCTAAGGTTTTGGCGGTTTGTAAAAGCCAGTTGAAGTCTACGCTGACATTGGTTTCAAGATTAAAGATTGGATAAATTTGTCCTTTAAATGTGGTTTCTTTGTTTTCATCAAAAATGATTTCCATTTTTTGTTCCTTTCCTTAAATCTTGAGTTATTCTGTTTGTTTCAAATTAGCGGATATTTGCTAATAAAGATTTAAATATGGAAAAATATTTTTCGCTTTATTTTCAGATGTATTGACAGGTTAGTTGGGGAGATGTATAAATATTGTCATAATGGGTTAAGGTGTTTGTATATCCTAAATTTGGCTCTCGGTTTGAGGGCTTTTTTTGTGGGCAATTTATAAATGAACTATCCTATT
>CASFSV010000020.1 GCA_949297415.1 uncultured Alphaproteobacteria bacterium | reverse complement strand
TGGATTTTGACCCGTTTACGGGTAGCAAGTAATCTTCGCCCTGTCAGACCGTTATACGCCCTTAAGGCGTTTGCTGGCACTATTAGGGTTATACCCGTTAAAGAAGAACCACCGGCTAAGCCGGTGGGTTCCTTTTTTATTGGTGCATAAATTATTTGCGTTCTGTCTGGATTAGGTCAAACATCGCTTTGAAGCGATTGTCTTTATCCATGTCGTCAACGTCAATCGTTAATTTTATTCTCCAGTTTGGATATTCCGCTATTGTGCCAGGGACGTTTTCCATAGCGATTTGCCCATAAATGTCTTCAATACGTTGTAAGAATATGGCGCTGTTTGAACGTGCTACATATTTGTTGACAGCATATTCTAATTTTTCAGGAACACTCTTTCCATCTAATTTAGCTTCAGCATCTTCTCTGCAGGCTTCTGACGGAAATGTTTGTTGTTCGTTGAAGGCTTTAATCAGTAATGCACGTTCTTTGGCGCGGATATCCAAGTTATTTTGATATTGCTCATCATTAACATATAAATGGCATGCTTTGAAAGTGTTAATATCTTCGTCAAGCCAATATCCATAAGCCGTTGCTTGGTCGTGGGTGCTGGCTTGTGCTAATGATAAATATTGATATTTTTCTGGAGCTAAAAATGTGCCGTCTTTATCTTTTTGACGGAAAAATACCTTGTTGGAAATCAATCCATGTTCATACATATATTCTCTGAAACCAGCGGGAACTGTCCCTAAATCTTCGCCGATAACCATACATTTTGCACGGTGGCTTTCTATGGATAAAATGGCTACCATTTCACGCATGTTGTAATATACATAAGCACCTTGTACAACCGGATTATTCTCTACAAAGTATACCCAGAATAAACGCATTAAACCCATCGCATGGTCAATACGCAATGCTTTGGCGTGTTGCATGTTTTCTCTGATTAATGAGATAAACGGAGCGTAGTGTGCTTGGCGTAATTTTTGCGGATGATATGGTGCAAAGCCCCAACTTTGACCTCTTGGGCGCATTGGGTCTGCCGGTGCGCCGATACCCATGTTTTCTGCAAATAATTCTCTGTTTTCCCAGACTTCAACACCACTTGCTGCGGCACCAATGGGAGAGTCAAGGTATAACCCGATTTTCATATTTAATTCTTTACATAAATTCGCAGCTTCGGCTAATTGTTGGTCGGCAAGCCAGTGGCAATATGCGTAAAATTGAATTAAATCTTGATTGATTTGTTCAAAATCTCTGGTGTGGAAAGAGTTGATTTTATCATAATTGTTTGGCCAAAAACGCCAGTCATTGTGCATACCGTTTTCGTTGTGTTTTTCCAAAATTGCTTCAAATAAGCAGGTATTTGCAAACGGTTTTCCCTTTGAGGCGACAAATTTTTTGAAATCCATACCGCGAGGGGTTAAACCTTTCATTGGGTTTAAATGCTCTTGTTTGAAGTAGGTGTACATAGCCTTGAGCAATTTGATTTTTAATCTGTATACGCCAAGATAATCAACTTTATCTACACTACGCAAATGTTCAATTTGTTCCTTGATTTCAGGTGTGGCTGTTAAGGCTTGTACTTCGGCAGATTTTTCATATTCAGGAACGGCTTTTAAATCTATATACGCGTAGTTCAAGAATGCTCTGGTTAATATGCGGTATGGCGATACGTCATCCCTGCTTTCAGGGAAAGATGCTCCAAGAGGGTTTACGCCAACAACATCTCCTCCGTTTTTCGCAACTAATTTGATGATGTTTTTTAAATCCGTGAAGTCACCAATGCCCATGTTATTTTTGGAGCGTAAAGCGTAGAGTTGGATGGCTAATCCGTAGACGCGGAATGTTTCTTCGGCAATTCCTTCTTCCAGATAGCATTTGGGCAGAGCCATAATTATCATTGTTTCAAAAGTTTTATTGTTTATGGTTGCTCTTAATTGATAATAACCTGGAGCAAGCGTTGTGAAAAATTGCGCTTTTACCATTACAAAATTAGTGCCATCAATATTTTTACTTTCTTCTATCGGAAGTGCGGATAGGGAGATTTCTCCGTGTGTTTTTTCTCCTTGCTCATTTTCAAGTTCATATGAAACGGAACTGTTTTTATCGGTTTCAGGAATATATAACTTGATGCTGGTGTCGGTTTCATCTGCAAAGAAAGAATTGACGTAATCAAAACCGTCTTTCCAAACTCTTTCGTCGAGTTTTTTTATGGTAGAGTCAAGTTCCGACTCCGAATCCGTTTTATAGCCCATGTCTTTTAAGAAACAGTGACGAACGTCATCTGTCGTATAATGTGTTTGACCTGTTTTGTCTATATATTCTGATGATATGCCAGAAATTTTGGCTAATTCTTCTAATTTTGACATAATTGCTCCTAAACCCTTCATTTTTATCAACAGTTTTTGTTTTTTTCCTAAATTTATATTGAAATCTACTCTATTCGCTCCAATTTAGACTCATTATAATAGATAGGAGATTTTTTATGAAAGGAAATAATGAACTTATTAACTACATTCATGCGCAAAGATGGTGTGGTTTTAAACAAGAAATTGCCGATGGAAAGGTAGTCGATGTTGAACTGGATGCTATTCCTTTTGATGAAGGACGTAAATTCTTTACTCTTGGTACAGCAAAACTTGATGATGGTTCTGAAAAGAAATTCTTTATGCCTTTGGCTAAAGGACAAATGGCTGGAGTTGATGGTGTCACAATTAACGGACAAGAATATTTTGATGCGATGAAGGCTCCTGATTATTGGAAGTCTTTAATGAATTTCTTTAAAGAAAATAATAATTCTGTTACATTTCATAATGGTGCTGTGGTTAAATATCATAGTATTGGCGGAAAAGAAATTGTTCAAGATAATTTGGCTTCTTCTTCTAAACCGCTTAATGTGGAGCAAAGTAATACGACTATTCGAGTTGGTGAAGATATCGCCTTTAAACAAGATCGTATGATTGAAAGTGATTATGGCGTTAGTGTTGAAGTCGAAATGAATGCAAAATTGATGGAAACAGGTTGTTCTGCTATGCCGAAAACTTATGGCGCTTTTATTATGAAAGAACCAAATGGGGAAATTGCTACGTTGGGTATTGTTCAGGAATTTGTTCCTAATCGTGGTGATTTGTGGTCTTATGCCAATAATTATTTGGTTAATGCTTTGAATGAAGCTCAAGCTAATGGGCAAGATAAAATCAATGTTTTTGAGCATAAAGAATTTCTTAAAATGATGCGTGAATTGGGACGTAAAACTACGGAAATGTCTGAATGTTTGGCTCGTCCGAATGGTAATCCAGATTTTGAACCTATTCCAGTTGATGATGCCTATCTCTATAAATATGAGAAAAGTTTATCCGTTTTGTTGTTCCAAACAGAGAAAACTATTCAACAAAATCTTCAAAATCTGGATGGAGCTACTAGAAAACAGGCTGAGGATTTGTTGCAAAATTGGGATAATTTAACACATAATTTTGTTCAACGTCAGGTTAAAAAATTAAGTAACGGTGAAGCGCAAAGTAATATTGTTCGGGTTCATGGTGATTTCCACCTTGGGCAAGTTCTTGTTACTAAAGATAACGATTTGAAGTTTTTGGATTTTGCCGGTGAGCCGGGATTGTCTGTTAAAGAAAGAAAAGTTAAATATCCAGAAACACGAGATTTTGCCGGTATGTACCGTTCTATCAGTGGTTATTTGGGGCCAGTAGTGGCTGAAACTTTTGCAGCAACAGGCGAAATTGTTAAACGCGCTAATGGTACAGAAAAGAAAGTTACAAATCCAGAGCAGGAAGCTTGGGCTAATCAGGCTGTTGTTCCTATGATTGAGGCTGCTACACAAGCTTTCTTAAATGGACGTAGTGAACGTGAACCTATGTTGGCTTTGGAAATCTTACGTAAGAATTTGTATGAAGTAAAATATGAAGTCGGTAATCGTCCTGATATGGCTCATATTCCGGTTAAAGGATTGGTTAGTCTTCTGAAACAAGGTAATGAGATGGAAAATGTTCATACCAATGTTATTGCCCAGAAACAAATCAATGTTGCAGATTTGGTTCACGCCGTATGGTTGAACAAGGTTGGTAATGGAATGTAATGTAATTTATTACTGTTTTTGTAACCTGAGAGCCACATCCATCTATGTGGCTCTTTTTTATAGTTGGTTGTATAAAGGCTGAGTTTATTTTGCGCATTGTTGCAGAGAAAATACTGCTTTATATTTATGAATGTAGTAAAAAACGTAGGATTTTAGGTTAATTTGAGAAGCTCTTTTTATTGTAGGTATTTATTTTGTGTACAGTGCTTTGAGATGGAAATAAAAAATTTGGATTTCATACTTGATTTTTTATAATCGTTTTGATACGTTAGAGCAGTTTTGATATTATTTAAAAATTAATTTAAAAATTATTTTTTGTATGGAAAGAAGTCTGTTTAATCTGATAACGCGAAGTGTTGTCAGTGCTAGTTTTGTACTGTTTGTGGTTTCATTCTGGGCAGGAAAAATTACCGCTCTTGTTTTGTTATTTGCTGCAATAGTCGGTATGGCCGAGATTCTGGCTCTCAGCTTTAAGTACAGCAAGTTGTTTAGTGCTAAGTTGGTGTATTTTATTTTACTTTTGCTGTTTGTCGGGCGATGGTTTTTGGTCTTTGGTTGCCCTAACATTGCAGATTATTGTTATTTAGCTGTTGTGCTATTCGGAGCTATACTCATTATGCGTGGGGTCTTTTATTTAAATAAGTATTGTGGCCCTGATGCTGAAAGTAAATTGGATGAACCATAAGGTCTGTTTTTTCTTTCCATTTGTGGAAAGTTCCACCCCCTTGGCTTTGTGCTGAGGGGATTTTTTTGTTGATGATATGTAAAATTTGTGGTATAATTTATCCAAAATATGAGCAATAATGTTTCTTATGAGGGTGTTATGGCTAACTCAATGAGCGATTTTGAAAGATTTTTATACGCTAATTATCCAGATGATTATCGGAGAGCTACAGCTGATGATGTACCGGATGATGTAATTAACGCTATTCTTTCAAAACATGAAAAACATTATCAAATTTGGCGCAGAATTCCTGAGTGGATTAAAAGCGAATATCGTGATGTTATTCCTCCTGAAGTCTTGAACGGAAATGAAACAGTCCGCGATTTTGTTGAAGATGAACAACAGAAGTTAGCTAATGATGAAAAAGAAACTCAACAACTCTTGAATTATAGTGTCAGCCTCTTGGCGTTGGGTTATGCTGCAGAAACTGTTGCGGTTATGGTCGAAAACAGACGACAAAGACAGGAACTTTTGGCTGCAGCTCATGGTGGCCCTTTGTCTGATGAACAAATGAAATTATGGTTACAAACACGTGAAAATGATCAAAAAGCTATTCAGAAGGATTGGCGAGATAATCATACTGAAAAGTTTATTGTACACTTGTTTAAAGAAATTGACAGAGAAAAACGTCGTATGGCTCGAAATGGAGAAAATGTAGATTCAACTCTTAAAATTAGTAGAATGGAAAATGAAGCTGCCCAGTTATTGGCTCGATTTTCTGATATGGATAAAAAGAAAGCAATGGTTAAATATTTACGTGAACAACCTCAACAAGCTGCTTTGAAAAGAATGACACCAGATGTAAGGCAGCGTTTTGTTGATTTAATGCGCAAAAGTGGTATTGCTGTTGAAGATAAAAATTTTGAACAGGTTAATCGTGAGAATTTGGCGCAAAGTTTGAGACGGAATTTTGATGATTGTCGTAAACGCGAAAGTATTCTCTGTTCAAAATATCAATATCAAAATGATACTTTTGACAGAGCTTCTGCAAGACAGGTTTTGGAGCAGGCTCAAAATTTGAATATCAATACCTTAGTTGCAGCTCGTCGTGCTGGCCGTCAAGAGAATTCGGTCTAAATCTTTCTTTTATTATAGTGCAACGCAGGCATTTCCTTTCCATTGCCATGATGTAACAATGTTGTTTTTTAAATAAAAGTCGGTTTTGCAGTATTCGGTTATGGTTTCTCCCATAAAGTTTCCCATAGGTATTACGTCTTCTCCGTAAGTGAAGGGATAAAACATTTCATCTTCTGTCATAAAATCTGTGTTGTCGTAATAATTCGGATCAGGGAGAACTTGGTAGTTGATGCTTATATAAGTTATGATTTCATCTCCGTTGGCCAGCCTTTTTATTTTTGCAGGTTGACCGAAGGTATTTATTAGTTGTTCAGAAGTTTTGCCTAATTCTTGATTGAGTTTGTTGTTGTATTTTTGTGGGGTGGCACAGGCACTTATGCTCAGAATAATCCCTAAAGTAATGATTCTTATAGTGTTTAACATCTTTTTTCTCCGATAATTGCTCTATCGGGGTATGTATATCTTATTTTGTGTTTTTCAATAGGGGTTATTTTTTTAATTCTCGGTCGCGGTTGACATAAAAAGATTGCATTATACCAAAGCTGGCCATGACTGAAATAATTACTGTTCCGCCATAGCTGATGAGCGGTAGAGGAATTCCTACAACAGGAAGTAAGCCTATCACCATGGCAACGTTAATAAATACGTATAGAAAATAGTTGGTATTTAGTCCTAAAATGACCATCTTTCCGAAGTAATTGGACGGATGTATTCTGAATGCAAACCAGTAGCCATAACTAATTAAAACTAAGTTTAAGAAAAGAATTACAATTCCTCCAATCATGCCAAATTCTTCGGAGAACATTGTAAAAATGAAGTCGGTATGTTTTTCGGGAAGAAAGTTTAGGTGGCTTTGTGTGCCAGATAAAAATCCTTTACCCCATGCACCACCCGAACCTAAGGCTATTTTGGCTTGTATAATATGGTAACCGGCTCCTTGCGGATCACGTTCCGGATCTAAAAAGGTTAAAATGCGATTTTTTTGATAGTCGTGTAAAAAGTGCCAAAGTATTGGGGCGGCTGCCGCTACGCCACCGATAGCTAGTCCAAATTTCCACCACTGAACTCCGGCAAGATAAAATAATGCGGTGGCACAGAATAGAACCATTAAAGATGTTCCTAAATCCGGTTGTATCATAATGAAAGCGACTGGTACCGCAACTATTATGATGGGAATTATAATCCCTCTTATGGTTCGTATTTCATCATAGGGTGTATTGCTGAAATATCTAGCTAACTGCAAAACAATGGCTAGCTTCATTAACTCTGAAGGTTGTAGCTTAAAAAATCCTAAATTTATCCAACGTTGCGCTCCCATACCGGTATGACCGGCAACATCTACTATCAGTAATAGTAACAAGGTAAATAAATAAAAAGGTGTCGCTATTTTGTAATAAAATTCCGGGCGTATCATGGCGGCTACTATCATCACTCCAAGTCCCATCCCAAAACGTATTCCTTGATTTAATGCCCACGGTGTCATTTTTCCACCAGCGGCAGAATAAAGCGTTATACATCCAATACTGGCTAAAATGATTAAAATAATGATAAAGGTGAAGTTCAGATTAAAGAAACGCTCTTTTAGGCTCAATTCTTGATTTTGATTTAATAGTATTGCCATATTCTTGTCCTTATCTGATATCCAATTTTATTGCTTCTTCCAGTATCTTGGAGGCAATAGGGGCTGCAACTCCTGCGCCCGAACGGCCATGCTCTACAATTACGGCAACGGCATATTTAGGTTTGTCGTGCGGAGCGTAGGCCATAAACCATGCATGATTGCGATATTTCCATGGTAAATCTTCGTCTTTCTTTATTCCTTCCGCTCGTTCTTTTAAACTAATACGCCGAACTTGCGTTGTTCCGGTTTTACCTCCCATCTTGATACCGTCAATTCTTAATTTGGCTTGTGTTGCCGTGCCGCCTTTGCCGTTGACTACTTCATACATCCCTTGTTTGACCAACTCAATATCTGCTGGATTTAGATGAAGTGATTGGGGCTTCCTGGGATGTTTTTGTTTGATGAATGTCGGGGTTACTTCATATCCGCCATTGACAACGCGAGCTAACATGGTTGCTAATTGCATCGGCGTTACCAATACATAGCCTTGTCCAATTCCGGCTATAACTGTTTCTCCTTGTTGCCAACTTGTTTGGAAACGCTGACGTTTCCATTCTTTATCCGGTATAACACCGCTTTTTTGATTCTCTATGCCTAAGTCGTATGTTATGCCTAATCCTAGTTTTCGGCTCATGGCGGCTATCTTTTCAATTCCCAATTCAATGGCCGTTTCGTAAAAATAAATGTCGCAAGAGTTCTTTAAGGCTTCTATAAGGGTTTGATGTCCATGTCCATAATGCTTCCAACAGTGAAATAAATGGTTGCCCAGTTTCATTCGCCCGGAACAATAATAATCGGTTTGTGAATTTATAATACCGGCTTCCAGTGCGGCAAGCGCAACGACGACTTTAAATGTTGAACCGGGAGAGTATTGTCCCGAGATTGCTTTATTTGTTAATGGTGTTTTTTCATCATAGAGTAATGCGTCCCAGTTTTTTTGCGAAATGCCATCTACAAATAAATTGGGATCAAATGAAGGAACAGATACGGAGGCTAATATTTCTCCGGTGTGAACGTCTAAGACAACGGCGGCTCCAGCTTCATCTCCGAAGGCATCATAGGCTGCTTTTTGTAAACGGATGTCTATCGTCAAATCCAAGTCTTTGCCTTTGGTGCCTTCTATTTTTTCTATTTCTCGCATAATACGACCGTAAGCATTGACTTCATATTTTAAGCTACCTTCTTGACCGCGCAGACTTTCATCAAATGTTTTTTCAAATCCTGATTTACCTATCTTAAAGCCTGGAACTTGAAGCAACGGAGCATCAGATTGTTGTAAGTCTTTTTCTGATACGGAGCCAACGTATCCTAATGGATGTGCCGTGTATTGCTTAAACGGATAATAGCGAATTAAGCCTTGGTCTATTACCAATCCCGGCCAACGGTGGTTGTTTAGCATTAGGGTTGAAACTTCATCCCAGCTCAGATTGTCTTTGATCTTGACCGGAACAAAACGGCGGTGGCGTTTGAGGTCTTTTTGTATTTGTTCTATATCTTCTGTGCTTAGGTTTAGAATCGGAGCAATTTCTTCCAATAGTTTGTTGATGTCGCCGCGAACTTGTTCCGCAATCAGCATGGCTTGAAAATTTTGAATATTCGTTGCTAATTCAACACCGTTTCTGTCGTTGATGCTACCGCGCGGCGGTACCAGAAGACGAGTGGAAAAACGGTTGCTATCGGCTAAAAGCGCATATTTCTCTTTCTGGTAAATTTGCAGATAATACAAACGACCAACTAATACAAAAAACAGAAAAATGTTGGCGCTGAAGATAATTAATGAACGCTTTAATAATATACGGAGTTTGTCGTTAGATTTTTTCATAACGATCCTCCAAATGGATATAGCGGCGTTCTACCCATATATAATAGCGAGCTAACAACGGATAGAGCGTAATTGTTAATAAAAGTTCTAATAATGCTGCGTTTATAGGAATCCACATACGATTGAATATACTGGTAATCAGAAATTTAAAAAGCATTGTTAGAGTTATGGCTAAGGCAAATAGCAACCATGAATATGAAAATCTTTTGACATTGAAGTATGCGGATAATCTGGAGGCAAGAAAATATAAGCATAAAAATGTCATGATATTTATGCCGAGAGGATTTGCACTCATGACATCTGCTATTGTTCCTAGCAGGAAGGCACTTATGCCATTAAAAGCATCTGAGCGTTGTGAACTCCAAAAATATATGCCGGTATAAAAAGGAACCAAACGGATAAAATTCCAAATATCTGAAGAGCGCGGAATATAAAATAACAAGTCAATAAGAATGATGCTTATTGGGGGAATTGTATATGTGGCAATGGCTGCACAAAAATTTTTTGTTTCGGCCATTATTCCAACTCCTTGGCGGTTTCTTTATCCGGCATAACGTCGTAAGCTATAATTTTTACGATTTCAAGTTCTGATGGGGAGAATAGTGGTGTCGCCGTTATCGTATCTACGCCGGCTCTTTTGATTTTGGCTACAGGAATATCCGGAGGTAATCCTCCTCCGCTTCCGGAGGTGACCAGAATATCATTTTTGTGAAATTCTGCCATTAGCGGCGGGAATATCAGATTCATATTACGAGTATTGTTACCAATTAAAATTCCTCTGTCTCGGCTTTTTTGCGATACAACCGGAATTTTTGAGTTAATGTCTGTGATTAAAGTGACGCGCGCATATTTGCCACTGACAATATCTATTCTTCCTATTAAACCAGAGGAATTAACTACAGCATAACCGCTTTTAATAAAATCTCCTGCATTACCTAAGTACAGTAATAGAGAATTACTGTACGCATTGTCATTTTCGGCAATGACGCGTGCTGTATAACTGATGGTTTGCGGAACGTCAATATGATGTAAGAGTTTTTTGAAAATTCTGTTTTCCGTTTGCAACGCTCGCATACGCTCCTTTAGCAAATATAATTCGGAATTTTCTTGGCGGAGACGTTCATTTTCTTCATAAATATACATAATCTCGGCTATTTTTTTATATCCATAGCTTAAGCCTTCTGCCGGTAGCGTGGCGATGTGTATTAATGGGGAGCTAATGTACATGACACCTTTGGATACACCTGAAACAATGCTGATGTCTATTTTGTGTACTAAAATCAACAGCAGGGCTATGATGAACAGCCCTGCTAAGAAGAAGCTTTTTAAAACTCGTAATACATAGTTTTCTTTGAGAAAGAGTACTCTTTGACGTTTCATTGGCTATCCTTGGTTAGGGGATTATTCGTATAAAACGCCACGGAATTCTTCAAAGTTGTCTAAAGCTTTTCCGGTTCCTCTGACAACGCAGGTTAATGGATCTTCCGCAATAGATACCGGCAAACCGGTTGCGTTGCGGATGACTGTATCTAAGTTTGCCAGAATGGAGCCACCACCGGTCATCATGATACCTTTATCAACAATATCAGCGGCTAATTCCGGAGCGGTGTTTTCCAAAGCCATTTTTACGGCTTCAACAATAGCCATAACCGGTTCTGCTAAGCTTTCAGCAATTTGACGTTCGGTAATAACAATTTCCTTCGGAACGCCGTTTACTAAATCGCGACCTTTGATTTCTAATGTTTTACCGTCGCCTTTTGCAGGAACACAAGCCGAGCCGATTTCTTTCTTTATTCTTTCGGCACTACCTTCGCCCACAAGCAAGTTTAGATTGCGGCGAATGTATGAGATAATTGCGCTATCCATTTTATCACCACCAACGCGTACGGAGCGTGAATATACAATACCGCCTAAAGATAATACGGCAACTTCTGTTGTACCACCACCAATATCAACAACCATAGAACCAGTCGGATCGTTTACAGGTAGTCCGGCACCAATTGCTGCTGCCATTGGTTCATAAATTAACCAAACTTTTTTTGCACCGGCGTTAACGGCTGATTCTTTAATTGCTCTTTCTTCAACTTCTGTTGCACCGGATGGTACGCAAATAATAATGGTCGGACTTAATAAGCGGCGGCGATGATTTACTTCTTCAATGAAATATTTTATCATAGCTTCGGCTGCTTCAAAGTCAGCAATCACACCGTCACGCAATGGGCGGATGGCACGGATGTCTCCGGGGGTTCTTCCAAGCATCTGTTTTGCTTTGGCACCGACAGCCCAAACTTCTTTTTTGCCATTAAAGTCTTTAACAGCCACAACGGAAGGCTCATTTAAAACAATACCTTTACCTTTAACGTGTACTAATGTGTTGGCTGTGCCTAAGTCTATTGCCATGTCGGCAGAAAATAATCCTAATAAATTTTGAAAAAACATTCTTTGCCCCCGCTATAATTTCATATTCCTTTCTTTTTTAAGGATAATTCGTTTATTTTGCAAGAATTTTATACCTCTTTTGCAATTTATCAACAAGTTCATTAACAAAAAAATTGTCTTTTTCTAAATCAGCTCCGAAGCATTCTTCATAGATGGAATCGGCGTTGAAACGATTGTTAAACCATGTACTCTGACGTTTGGCATATTGACGTGTATGTAATTTGCCTAATTCAATCGCTTCTTCCAATGTTTGGCGATTTTCTAGGTAATCCTTTAGTTCTTGCACACCGAGCGCACGCATCGCCGGTAGAGAATCGGAAAGCTTTTGGGGGAGAAGTTTTTTGACTTCATCCAATGCGCCCATTTCCATCATTTTATCAAAGCGGATACGTGCGCGTTTATCCAATTCACTTCTTTGTGGTTTTATGTAGATTTTGAAAAAATCTTGCGCTGGATAAAAAGGTTTTGGCGAAATGTTGTGCCAATAGGATAACGGTTTATTTGTATCCAGCCAAATTTCTACGGCGCGGCGTATTCTGGTGCTGTCGTTCGGACTTAATTTTTGTGCGGTTTTAGCATCTGTATCTTGGATGATTTGATAGAGATATTCCAGTCCCTTTTCTTGCAGCATATTTTCAACTTTATCTCGTATGGCTTGAGGCGTTTCCGGTATCGGACTTAAACCGTTTATCAGCGCATCAATATACATTCCCGTGCCACCGATTATAATCGGGGTTTGATTGAGGTTACGCGCTTTATCAATTTCTTGTCGGCAGAGGGTTAGCCAATCCATGACGTTGCCTCGGTTGGAAGCTTCATATATTCCGTAAAGCTTATGCGGAATTTCGGCTTGCTCCTCTGGAGTTGGCGTGGCGGCAAGTATCGGTATTTCTTTGTATACCTGCATGGAATCGGCATTGACGATGATACCATTTAATCGTTTGGCCAATTCTATGCCTAATCCAGATTTTCCCGAAGCAGTAGGACCTGCGATGATGATGATGGGGACTGTGTCTATTTTAGTGTGCGGCATGAGGCTTCTTCCACTAAATTTTGGCATAAATCTTCATACGAAACACCGATATATTTTGCTTGTTCAGGAACAAGTGACAGAGATGTCATTCCGGGGTGGGTGTTGATTTCCAAGAAAACGACACCATCTTCCGGATTGTAACGGAAATCGCATCTTGATACGGTTTTGCAACCTAATTTGTTGTGCATTGTTTCTGCATAGGCTAAACACGTTTTGGTGACTTCTTCCGGTAAATTTGCAGGCAAAACATGGAATGTTTCTCCTGAGGTATATTTGTGTTCATAGTCATAGAAACCGTCTTTGGGCTTTAGTTCGGTGACGACATGGGCTTTTCCTTGATAGCACATGACGGTCAATTCTTGTCCGGGAATGTATTTTTCTACAATCAATTCTGTTTCTGGATCGTTGTAGCGGATTTTGAAAATATCTTCAGGATTGTTGACGATAAATACGCCGACTGACGAACCGTCTGAAACCGGTTTGACTACAAACGGACGGGCTACCGTTGCGCCAATGGTGATGAATTCTTTTGCGGTCATTTTACGTCCGAAAGCGGTTTTGATGTTGGCTTTTTCGGCAATGAGTTTGCATATATATTTATTCATACCGATACAAGAAGCTGTCATGCCGGAATGGGTGTAGGGGATTTGCAATAAGTCGAGGAGCGCCGGAATTGTTCCGTCTTCTCCCCAGTTACCATGAAGAGCGTTAAAAACGACATCAGGTTTATGTGTGTTTAAGGCTTTGATGAGCTTTTGCGTATCTGTTAAATCATGCGTGTGGACTTCATAGCCTCTATTTTTTAATGCGGCGGCAATGCTTTTTCCACTTTGTAGGCTTACTTCGCGTTCTGATGAAAATCCTCCCATCAAAACCATTACTTTTTTAGTCATTATTTAACCCCTTTTATGTTAATTGCTATTCTTATGTTGGTGAATTTAAATGGAAAAATTTAAGAAAGGCTAAAAGTTTCGTGAAAAAAATATTTTTATTTTTATTGCTTGGGTTAGGATTAAGCGGACGGGTTTATGCTAACGGCTTTCAACAAAATATGGATGTCAGTATCGGTATTTTTGATGCGGCAACGATTGTGCTTGATTATACAGCTACACCTGCGGAATATCAAATTAGTGCGGAAGTGAAAACAGCTAATTTTTTTGATACTCTATATCCTTTTGTCGGACGTTATTCCAGCAAAGGGAATATTTTAAAAAATAAAGGTGAAAGTCAGGGTGTTTTGCCTGAAACTTATCAAACTTATACAAAATCACGTAATCATGTGCGTACAAAAACAATACGCTATGATGATAAAGGTTATGCTTATCAACGTATTTCTACTAAAGATGATAAGAAAAATGTGGTGCCGATTAAAGATGTTCCCCAAACTGCAGATGCGGCTGATTTGCAAACTATTTTTGCCGAACTTATTGGTAATTTTAATCAAACACGTAGCTGTGAATTGGTTAGAGAGGTTTATGACGGAAAAAAACATTATCGGGTTATTGCTCAAGATGAAGGAACTGAGAATCGGTATTTTAATCTGCTTAAACGTACTGAAAATTCGTATAAATGCTCTTTTTATATAGAGAATTTAAAAGACAATAATGATAATATTTTATGGGATGTTAGTGCTGAAACACCGATTTACTTTTGGATTGGGATAGATCAGGTGTCAAAATTGCCTTACGTGCTTGAAATAAGGATTGACTCCACGCCTCTTGGAGCGTTAAAAGTAATACCAACGAGTTTAAAAATTAAATAAAAATTGTAAAGGATTAAAAATATGCATAATGCGGAACTTTTGTTGCCGGCCGGTTCTTTGGTTAAATTGAAAACAGCTCTTCTTTATGGGGCAGATGCAGTGTATGCTGGAACTCCTGATATGAGTTTGAGAACTCAGTCTAAGTTTTCTTTGGAAGAATTGGAAGAGGGTATTAAAATTGTTCATGATATGGGCAAGAAAATTTATTTGACGCTTAATCTCTATATTCATAATGAAGAAGCCGAAAAGTTGCCGCAATTTGTTGATACACTGAAGAAACTCCGTCCGGATGGCGTATTGGTGGCAGACCCCGGTGTGTTCTATTATTTGAAGGAAAATGCGCCGGAACTTAATCGCTTTGTTTCTACTCAAGCTAATATTTGTTCGGCGCAAACAGTTAAGTTTTGGCAATCTATGGGGGCGAAACTTTGTGTGCTTGGGCGCGAAGTTACTTTTGCTGAAATGGAAGAAATCCGTAAACAGTGCCCGGATATTGAATTAGAGTGTTTTATGCACGGAGCTATGTGTATGTCTTATTCGGGGCGCTGCTTAATTTCTAACTTCTTGGCAGACAGAAGTGCTAATAAAGGTAAATGCGCGCACTGTTGTAGATGGCACTATAAATTGCATATTCGTATGAAGGACGGAACTATTCGCGAACTCGTTATCAACGATGAAAATAAAAATAATTTTGAGTATTTGTTAGAAGAAGATTTTCGCCCCGGGGAATATTACGAAGTGGTTGAAGATGAACACGGCAGTTATATGCTTAACTCTAAAGATATGTGCTTGATGCCGCGCTTAAATGATTTGTTACGAATCGGTATGGACTCGCTTAAAGTTGAGGGACGCAATAAAACCGAATATTATGCCGGTGTGGTTGCCAGAGCTTATCGTCAGGCTATTGATGATTATTATGCAAATCCTGAAGCTTGGTCGTGCGATAAATATATGCCGGAATTGATGACGCTACAAAACCGCGGTTATTGTTTAGGTTTTCACGACGGTAAAATTACTAATATCAGCCAAAACTATGAATATACGCGTACTTTGGGTGAGTGGTTATTTGCCGGCTCTATTGTGGAATGGCAGGGCGATGATGCTATTTTTGAGTTAAGAAATTATATTGAAGCCGGTGAAACTATTCAATTTTTGCTTCCTCATAGCTTGGAAAACTTTGATTTGGTTTTGCAGAGTTTTGAAGATGCCGAAATCGGTGAAATCACCTCTAAGGTTTCTGCAGGGCAGGGGAAGAAAATTCGTATTCGTCCGGAAATGTGGGGCAGAGATGTTCAAGAAATTAAAAAACTTTTGCCGCAATATGTTATTGCGCGTAAGCATCAGCCTCTTAAAGGGGAAAATCAAGAGATGTATCAACACAAACTAGATGAGTTTGGTACGCTTTGTCAGCGTTGATTCTGCTTGCTATATGGGGCAATTTATGATATACTGTATATAATGGAAATTAACGGAGAAAGTCTATGAGCGCGATAAATGTGGAAACAGTTGTGATGGCCGGTGCTGCGTTGGCGGCTGGCGCTAATGTTGATGCTCAGGCGCAAACTCAAGATAATAAAACAATTTCTTGGGAAGATGCTCAAGGGATGTCTAAGGGGGAACCTATTAAGGATGCTGATGGACAGACGTTGGCTTATTTTGTTGAGGGGCAAGGTGCTGTTTATACAGTTCTTCCAAATGAAGCTCAGGAGGCTACTGTAAAACAGTATATGGATAAGGTTAATGAAAGTATTCATAAACAAAATGAGGAGAATGTTGCAAAGTTTCAAAGTTCAGAAGCATATAAGAAATTAGGGGAAGAAGAGCAAATCCTTGTTACTCATAAATTCCGTCGTGAGTATAATCAACCGTACTATCTGTCTGGTAATGATGAGACTTTAAGGGGAATTGAAGATAAAGAATCTCCGATGAGAGCTTTTATGCAGACAGAGAAATATCAAAAATTAGCTCCGGCTGATAGAATTATCGCACAAGGGGAATTTGCTAAAAAGGTCAGTCCAACGGTTAGTGATGCTATCAGTACTCAGACTTTTTTAGCTCTTAAGTATGGAATGGAAAAATTTGATTATACTTCGGCTAAGGTTGCGGCTGATTATATGCGTGGACATTTTAAGGATGGGTATGATGAGAGAACTGTTGAAAAAAATGTTCGTAACGATTTGTTGATTGCTCATAAATCTTGCTCTCAAGAAAATGTTGAAGCTCGAATGAAATTGGAAGAGTTTGGTCAAAAAAGATGGGTGGATCAAAATGTAACAACGAATGTTATTGAAGCTATTGATCGTGATGGCAAACTTTCTACAGTTGATAAAGAAAATTTGAAGTTGGAAGAACTTAAAAATTATTGTCAGAGAATTGATAACGAGCCTCAGTATACTAATGAGGAAAGCCGCGACAGAGCTAAGTTACCTATGTTAGATAAATATCCTGAATTAGCGACGAAATTAGCAGCTGAGAAGCGTCAGGTACAGTCAGAGAAAGGCGAGAATATTGCGTCTATGGCTATGCAGAAAAAAATGCAGTCTTTTCATGAATAATTGAAGGGTGATTATTAGGTTAGTGAATGGAGATAAATTATGAGCGGAATCAATACAGAGACAGTTGTTATGGTTGGAGCTGCATTAGCAGGTGCCGGACAGGTTCAGGCTCATGATGATATTCATGCTGATGAGGGAACAGTTTCTTGGGAAGAAGCTCAGAAAATAGCTTTAATTGCAGATTTGAAAGCTCAATGTGCTAGTATGAGTGATGGTGTGCAATGTGTTTTGGATACATATGATTTGGATAAATTGAAAGAAGTTAAAGCTACACTCAAAACAGATGGTCAAAAATTTAATTATATGATTGCGGGTAATCAGTATTCCTTAAGCGGTGGATTTGACGGTAAACCTCTTAATATGGAGGTGAAAAGTCAGGATGGAAGTCGTTTTCAATCTTCTCAAAGCGATATACGAAGCAGTGCGGCTGTTTTTGATGAAAATGGTCAGATGACGGCTATGGTGCAAAAAGATGAAAGAACCGGAAATGTTGTAGGACGTTTTCAAGATGGAGCTACGGTTTTAAATGTTGCCCAAACAGGACAACGTGTTGAAGCTAATCTGCATAGTGAAGATATGCAATTTGATATTTCTAAAGCAGGTAACCGAGTTGCTATACAGGCTGAAGGAGCTGATTTGGGTAAGTTTAATGGTTCTGTCAGAGTTGGTCGAAATGGAGCTCTTGCAGCACAAGCTACTTATAATGATGGAGCTAATGGTGATGCTGATGAATTTAAGGTTAAAGTGTCGCAAAATGGTAATATGAAGCTAAAGGCTCAGGTTACCGATGAATATGGTATTAAAGATGAACTTAAAGCTCAGGTAAATCGGCATGGTTATTCTATGACAACTGTTGAAGATGGTGAGAAAGACGTTGAAAAAGGAACAGAAGTTAATGCGGCTATGCTTAAAGCTATGATGCAGAAACGTATGGTGCGGTAATGTTTTTTTAGGCTAATTGCTGAAAATACTTTACAAATTTAATTTAATAGTGTATTAGTGAGCCAGATTTTTGAGAATCGTGAAAGTCTGGCTCTTTTTTATGGATATAATATTGTATCTGATTTGAGGGGATTTTCTTGTTTTTTCAAAATTTTTTCGCATTCATGAAGGTGGTGCGAAAGGTGTTTTTATCCGCTCCGGGCTCCGGGGCTCAGTTAATGGAAAGGTTTATACAATGAGACATGGTGATGCACATAGACGCTTTAATATGCCTAAAAGTCAAAGAAGAGCGTTGTTTGCTAATTTAACTAATGCTTTGTTCACTCATGAACAAATTACTGTTACTCTTCCTCGCGCAAAAGAATTAAGAACTTTTGCTGAGAGCATGATTACTTATGCCAAAAAAGGTGATTTGAATTCTCGCCGTTTGGCTTTGTCTTTCTTGCGCAATAACGAAGTAGTTGCTAAACTCTTTTCTGTTTTGGCTGAGCGTTATAAAGAACGTAACGGTGGTTATACACGCGTTTTGAAAGCTGGTTACAGATATGGTGACTGTGCTCCGATGGCTATTATCGAACTTGTTGACAGAGATGTTAATGCTAAAGGTTTGAAAGATATTGAACGCGTTAAGGCTGAAAAAGCTGCAGCTGAAGCTGCTCAAAAAGCTGAAGAAGCTACTGCCGCTTAAGCTTGACAGTATGGTTTTGAATAAAAGAGCGTCTGTGAGGACGCTCTTTTTGTTATTAATGCCTTGTAGAAAACCACCACTTTAGTGGTGGATGAATAAAAAGTCGGCGATATAATAAAGGTATGCAATTTGT
>CASFSV010000019.1 GCA_949297415.1 uncultured Alphaproteobacteria bacterium | reverse complement strand
CTAAGATTTAAGTTTGGATCCGGATATCGGATTTATTATACTGAAATAGATAATATAATAGTTTTACTTATTAATGGTGGCGATAAATCAACACAAAGTAAAGATATCCTAAAAGCAAAAAGTATACTTCAAGAATGGAGAAACTTACAATGAAAGAATTAAAACATACAATAGATTTAGAAAATTATATAGTTAACGACTTAAAAACTGATGAAGATATTAAATTATACCTAAATACAAGTTTGAAAGATTATATTGAAGATGGTGATTTTAATTCTTTTTATCGTGCATTAGAAATTGCAATTAAATCAAGAAATTCAATTTCAGGTTTTGCAAAGAAAATTGGGATGTCCAGAACTCATTTATACAGTTTATTTAAAAATGAAAAAGAACCTAAATTTTCAACCATTGTAAAGATATTCCATGAATTAGGTTATGAATTAGAAATTGCGTAAATATCCAAATCTCGTTGATAATTTTGGGTATCTCAATTTGCAAGCAAAAATAAAATTGCACTTTTTTGCACTTTTTTGCACTGGGCTTATCTTTAAACACCAAGCCATTTTTAGTCTAATATGGTCTTAAAAATTTACAAATGGAGTGCAAAAGAGTGCAAGAAATGAGTACTTAAGTGTAGCGGATTTTCGGTAGGGCGATGTGAGGCTTGACGAGCAAGCCCGTAAGGTGTCGGGAAGCTGAGAACTTTCCGAAACCCCGAATAATCCAAGACGAAAAGACCCATACATCTCAATACTAAAAAACAGCCTCAATCGTGCTGTCTGTTTGATTTTTTATTAAATTTTCTTCGTCTCAATGTCCCAGAAACCTATTAACCCAGAAACCTATTAATTTCGCATCCAATAAAGGTTCATAATATATAGATTTATATATTTATACATGCACTCAGTGGACTGGGACCATCAGCCTATATCTATTCAGTTAAAAATGTAATTTATCTTAATTTGTTCTTTTTTAATACCTCCTTATTAACTTTTACATACACATTAATCTCTTGTAGCAATAAAAGTCAAGTCATTTGTTCAAAACTTTTTATTAAGAACTTATTAAGAATAACTACAAAAAATATCTGTAATATTTTAAACCAAATTATTTATAAATTGAATATATTCTAAAAATAGTTTCTTGACGAAATCATGCTCAAAATGATATAATAAGTAAAACTGTTTACTGCTGAGTATAAAATGGTTACTATCAAAATTAAGTACAAACAAGAAGTTTAAAAATCTGCTGAAGCTGTAAACCTAAAATGAAATATAAGTAGCACTCATATAAAAAGGTATTATAAAGTAGTACCTATATTTGTTATGAAAAATGAAAGGAGGTGAATTCAATAAAATTTAACAATAATATATTTTTAGTGTAAAATGAATTTATGAAAATTTTAATAGCAGGTCTTTTTATAGTATTAGTAGGAATAACTACAATAAGTAGTTGTAATGCATTTGAAATAAACAACTATACAAATAATCAAAATGCTGCAATAGAAGTCCTTGATCCCATAGATAAAATAGAGCAGGACTGTATATCAAAAACTGCAGATACTCAGGAAATGAACAAGTGCACTCAAATGGCTCAGCAATTATGGGAAAAGGATATAAATAAAAACTTAGCTGAATTAAAGGAAATTTTAAGTGCTGAGGACTATAAAAAATTACAACTATCGCAAACATCTTGGGAAAACTACATAGATAAAGAATATGGATTTATAAACTCTCTAACTTCTTATACTCAAGGAACAATGTATCTTAATACTAAAGAAGGTTGGAGAACAGAAATTCTAAAACAAAGAGCTTTAACACTAAGAGGATATCTTAATACTTTAAAAAAATAATATTAAATTCATTTTACCTTGTGTTAGCAGACATATAAGTCTTGCTTTGTATTTTAGTTGAACAAGGAGAAATTTAATATGACAACAGAAGATTTTGAAAAAATGTTGAAATTTGTTTTGCAACGCGAGGGTGGGTATGTAAATGATCCTCACGATTTGGGAGGAGAAACAAATAAAGGTATAACTCACAATACTTATAATAGTTATCGGAAGAGTAAAGGCTTACAAACAAGAAGTGTAAAGTATATTACAGATGATGAAGTTCGAGATATTTATTATAACAATTACTTTAAAGTTTCAGGAGCTGATAAGATTACAAATCCTCAACTTGCAATTTATGTTTTTGATACAGCAGTTAATATGGGAGTTTCAAGAGCTAAAAAATTATTAGAGCAAAGCAATGGAGATCCAGAAACTTTTGAACAATTAAGGCGAGCAAAATATAATGAATTTGCTAAATCAAATCCAAGTCAGCAAAGATATTTACAAGGTTGGAATAATCGAGTTACTGCGGTTAAAAATTTTGCAAAGACTAATTTTCAAGATAGTTCAGATAGTGATACAACAATACTAAAAGTTGGCATTGAGATGAATATGGATCAAAATGGAAATCACATATATACTCCACAGGAAATAGGTGAGATGTCTGCAGAAGAATTTGAAAAAAATCTACCAATAATAGAACAACAGTTGCAGAATGGATTAATAAAACAACAAGTTCCAGAGGTTGATTATTCAGGTTATATAAATCCTGTAAATGGTGGTGGGAAAATATATTCAAGAGAAGATATTGATAAAATGACATCTAAAGAATATTCAGAAAATGAAGCAGCTATAATGGCTCAGATGAAAGCAATAGGAATTCCTACAAATAAAGAATTAGAAACGTCAAGCCAAAAAGGAGGAACTGTATATGTAAAACCATATACAAGAAGTGATGGAACAGAAGTTCGTGGATATTATAGAGCAATCTAAAATAATTTTAGATTTTTAATATAAGAATAGAGCCATTATAAAAAGGCTCTATTCTTATTGATATTTTCAAATTATATAAATATCTAAATCTCATTGATAATTTAGGGTATCTCATATTGTAAGCAAAAATAAAATTGCACTTTTTTGCACTTTCTTGCACTGGGCTTAACTTCAAACACCTAGCCGATTTTAGCCTAATGAGGCTTTAAAAATTTGCAAATGGAGTGCAAAAGAGTGCAAGAAAAGAGTAGTTAAGTGCAAGAAAAGACCGGTACATCTCAATATTAAAAAACAGCCTCAATCGTGCTGTCTGTTTGATTTTTTATCAAATTTTCTCTGTCTCAATGTCCCAGAAACCTATTAATAAAAATTTGCATTAAAAAAGCAAGGTCTGAAAGCCTTGCTATTATTGAGTTTTAATATATGGGCCGCAGTGGACTCGAACCACCGACCTCACCCTTATCAGGGGTGCGCTCTAACCACCTGAGCTAGCAGCCCGTATTGTATTTGAATTCTATCACAAAATTATTCTGTTTTCAATTCGAGCATCAAAAATATTTTAACTTTCTTTTCCGCTCTGCCGCAAACCATTCAACTTGACAGGTCTGCTTTGCTATTCATTTCGAACAATTCAACTTTACTATAAACATTTTTGGAAATCAAGTATTCTTTTGAGTGACTTATACACAACTTTATACCAAATATGCTTGAAATATAGTTGTAATGTCATTTCGGGGCTTTACGAAGCGAAGCGTGATTCAGAATCCCCTGCACTGGGATAATTGAAAATTATTCCGCCCTTTGCAATCCGTCCAACTATGCGACTCTGAATCGAGTTCAGAGTGACAAAAAGAGGCGTCATACCGGACTTTACAAAGCGAACCGCCGCAACGAAGAGAGGACGAGTGAGCCTGTATGCAGAACTGATCCGGTATCCCCTACGAGTTCTAAGGGTTTTAAATTAATTTTGTCCCTTTTCAAACCGTTCAACTATGCGATTCCGGGTCGCAGCCCGGAATGACAAAGGAAAGAAAAATGCGTCACTCCGGTTGGATTTTCGGTAGGGCGATGTGTGAGCGGAAGTGAACCAAGTCCGTAAGGTGGAGGAAAACGATGAGTTTTCCGCCGCCCGAATAATCCAAATTTAATCCGGTATCCCCTTCAAATCCAGAAGATGTTAAATTAATCATCAATTACGGTTAATAATCGTTCCCAGACTTCATCAATTGAACCTTCCGCATTAATCGTTTTTAAAACACCTTTGTTTTTATAGTAATCAATCAGCGGAGCAGTTTCTTTGAAATATGTTTCAAATCTGACTTTTGCAACTTCTTCGGTATCATCTTTTCGCTGTGTAAGCACTGCAGCGCATTTATCACATATACCATCAGTTTTAGGCGGTTTATATTTCAAGTTATATATTTCACCGCAGGCAGGACAAGAACGTCTGTTGATAATTCTTGAAAGCAGAACTTCCTGATCTAAATCAAAATATATTGCCCGAAAATCAACATCTTCATCCCCATTAAGTTCAGCATTTATTACTTCAAGTTTTTCTGCCTGCTCCAAACTTCTCGGATAACCATCCAAAATATACCCGCTGCGGCAATCATCCTGCGACAATCTGTCTTTTATAATTGCTGCAACCAAATCCACCGGAACAAGATTACCTTTATCAATAAAAGATTTTGCGATTTTGCCGTTTTCCGAACCGCTTTGAATCTCTGCCCTGAGTAATGAACCGGTATCAATATGCGGAAGTTTTAAATATTCTGCCAACCGGGCTGTTTGAGTTCCTTTCCCGCATGCAGGAGGCCCAAGAAAAATAAGTCCTTTTTTCATATAATGCTGCCCTTCCTATCTTTTTAATATACTTTCAGGATTATCTCCTTAAATTATATACTTATTTTACATCAACGGGTTTCCTTTTTCAAGGAATACACTTATAGCAGCATTAAGCCATTTCATTAATAACATCGCTCAATGCATCGGCAAGAATTTTTTTCATCTCCGGATGAGCCATCCAGAATTTTTTAAAGAAACTATTTAATACAATTTGTTCTGTTTCGGATAACGGGAGTTTTTTAGCATGTTTGGCAAGCAAAATCGAGAGGTACTGCCCCTGCTTCTTACTAAATTGACACATTGCCGTTTTAACCTCCGGACATCTGTTCCACATTTCTTTTGATTTTTGAGAAATCTTTTGCCTGCGCTCGGGATGAAGCATATCATATTCAAACATTCTCTGTGCCTGCGCCTGACGATATTCTTCTTTTTTGCAAAACTGTGCGGCATGTTTATTCAATGCCTGCCGGAGTTCGGGATTTGCTTTATTCCATGCTTTAGTTTTATCTGCAATATTTTTATTCCCCGCAGTATCTGAAGCCTTTAAAAGTGTTCTGTAATTATGGTGATAGCCTGCAAAATTAATTTTATTCAGTGAAAAATCCAGAGTCCCTCTTGACGGCATGCCGAGCATTTTAGCAATTTCATCTTTTGTCATAAGATTTCCCCAGTAATCTTGCAAAACTTTAAGCCCGAAATTTTCTGTCTGTCTGCTTTTAAGGTTTATAGACCTTTTCTGGCAAGGAACAACCGGCAGAACTTTATCAAACTCAGGAAACAACTTTTTAACTTCCGCAAGAGTTTTGCACTCTAAAATCGGCTCATATATTTTTTTATGAATATCAAGAAGTGAAACCCCTGTGTCCTCGCCTCGTGCAATTAACTCGCGGGCATATCGTAAAACCCGCTCAGGCAGATAATAACTGCGTTTATCTACAATATAGCGCAGACTTATCGGGCAGCCTTTTGCCCCGAAAGCCGGAGAATTGTATGAAGTATTATAAGAAACATAATTTATTTGCATGTTCATTATAAAACATGTAAAAAAATTTTTTGCCGTATGAAAAAAACAGCCCCTGCAAAATACAGGAACTGTTTTTATATTTCTTATTATCTGTTAAAGATTAGTGTTCGTCATCAACATCAAAATCAGGTGCGCCAAACATGCCTTCAATTTCTTCCAAAATTGCGGACGGTTTTCTTGCCTGATTTCTCTGCGCAACAGCACGTTTTCTTTCTTCTCTGTCACGTTCTTCATCAGCATTAATCAGATGATGGAAACCTGTACCAGCAGGGATTAAACGACCAATAATAACATTTTCTTTTAATCCTCTGAGCATATCTCTTTTTCCTTCAACTGCTGCTTCTGTAAGAATTCTTGTTGTTTCCTGGAATGAAGCTGCCGAGATGAAACTTTCTGTATTCAAAGAAGCTTTTGTAATACCTAACAACAGGTATTCACAAACTGCAGGAGTTTTGCCTGCTTCTTGAGCCAGTTTATTTTCTTTCTCGAAAGTCTGCAGCTCTATTAACTCGCCCGGAAGCAAATTAGTATCACCGGCATCAATAACTTTAACTTTTTTAGTCATTTGACGAACGATAATTTCAATATGCTTATCTGCAATTTCAACACCTTGAGAACGATATACACGTTGTACTTCATCTACAAGGTATTGCTGTGCTGCTTCGGTTCCGCATAATCTCATTACATCATGAGGGTTCATCGGACCTGATGTCAACGGCTGACCTTTAGTAATTTTCTGTCCGTTTGAAACAATAACATTTGAATCAATTGCATATTTAATTTCAACAGAAGAACCATCCTCATCAATAAGGAATAATCTAGGTAAACCATCATCATCAATTTCGATTTTTGCAGTTCCGTCATGTTCTGCAAGAATTGCGCAATCTTTAGGTTTTCTACCTTCAAGAAGTTCCTCAACTTTCGGCAAACCTTGAACGATATCACCTGTTTTTTCTCTTTCAAATACAAGAGTTGCAAGTAAATCGCCTCTCAGAACAAGCGCACCTGAACCGATTTGGAGCATTGTACCAGGGCTGATTAAATAAGGACGACCGTTTCTTATAGAAACAGAACCTTTATTAACCGCTGTTACAATACCGGATACAGGAGTTGTTTCGCCGCTTTCTGCAAGAACCTTATCTGTTGTAACAAAATCACCTTTCTTAACAACAGCCTTGCCTGAAACTTTAACCACCGTTTCAGAATTTTCAGAGATTAAAAGCAATCTTCTTACTTCTTCTTCCTCTGATTTGATTGAAGCAACTGCATTATTTACTGCAAGCACCTGAGTTTTGGCAACAGGAGTTTTCGGATCAATTGTTTCACCGTCTTTAACAAGCAGTTCTGTTTGAAGTGAAGATACTTTTGAAGAACCTTCCATTTCACGACGGACAATCAAGTTTTCAAGTACAACAATTCTCAAATTACCTTGAGAATCAAGTTCTACCATACCTTTGAGGTGTGACAGATATCCTTGCATTTGAAGAACAAGACTTGTTCTTGTAATAGTTGCGCCGTCAACATTTCTTACTCTGGCTCCGTCTTTATACTGAAGTTGTGTAACAGGGATAATATCAATTAATTCATCTGTTGTATTGAAATGAATTGATACATCTTTCTGATCAACTTCCAGTACCTGAACAGGTCTGATAAGAATTTGAATAGGCTGATTTGCAATAGACTCTTCATCAAGAGTTAATGCAGAATCTATTTCTTCATCAAGATCATCAATAGGTAAATCATCGGCTGAAGAATCCATAATTGTAACTATGGAAGTTTCCTTAGCCTTGATACCGTCTGCGATGACAGTACCTTTTTTAACGACTTCGCCTTCATCAACCTTGAGTTCTGAAATACTTGATAAAGTATGAACTTCTCCAGGTCTGATTGTAATTTCATGAATTACATCATTATATTCTTTAAATTCAACAACACCGTCAATATGGCAATATACATCTTTTACAACTTCAGTACCTGCTGTAACATTAGTACCGTTTTCAACCATTTTCAATGTGCTGTCTTTGTTTATCTGATGAATTTCTTCAGGTATAAATACAACTTTACCAGGTTTTGTAATAATTTGATTTTCATCAACTTCTACATCAACATATCTGATTTCACCTGATGAAGATACAGTACAATCATCATCAATCAACTCGGCAATAATCATACCGTTTTCAACCGTTGTATCAACAGGAGCTTTAACAATATATCTTTCACCTGTAGAAGAAACAGTCCAGAGTTGTTCTTTCTTAGTCTGTTCAAATACGGCATTCTCAGGCTGTAAAGATGCTATAACAATAGTTAATTCTTTACCTTGAACAATCTTTTTAATTGTTTTGCCATGAGATTTTACATTTTCAACAACAAGATCTTCACCGACTCTTACTTCACCGCCATGTTCGGAAATTGTTAAAGTTTCGGCAAGAACATCACCTTCTGTAACTTTTTCGCCGTCTTTGACAAGAACTTTTGAACCGCTAGGCAAACTGTAAACATCGCCGCCAAGAATCCAAATAACACCCTGTTTATTTGTAGTTCTTGAAACATTACCCTGTCTGTCTTTCTTTTCGTCCGCTTTGAAATCTTCAAATACGATTTCACCGCTTATATCAGCAAAAATATCTTTTGTTGCTTTTTCGGTAACACCCTGAGTTTGAGGTGAATGTTCAGCCATTTTGTATCCTTTAGGAATTTCCATACCGTCTTTGATAAACAAAGTTGCGCCGGCAGGAATATGATATTTAACGGTTCTTTTTTCACCTTTAACTTCGATATCTGCTTCATACATAGAAACCTGAACGATATCACCGTGACGGGTTCTTAATTCTCTTGCTTTAATTTTTGAACTAACAATACCGGCTTCACGGGCAACAATTTCCTTCTTGGCTTCTTTTACGCCTACAGCACCGCCGGTGTGGAAGGTTCTCATTGTTAACTGAGTACCAGGTTCACCGATTGACTGAGCGGCAATAATACCGATTGCTTCACCGATATCTACGAGTTTCTGGGTTGTCATTGCCCAGCCGTAGCATTTCTGGCAGACACCGTACTCTAAACCGCAGGTCAAACCTGAACGAACTTTCAATTCCTGCAAATCAAGATTAGAAATCTTCTTAATTGCATCTCTGTCCATTGTTGTGCCTTTAGTTACAAGGACATTACCGTCTGCATCAAGAATATCCTGTGCAACCGTTCTGCCGAGCAATCTGTCAATCAAAGGTACAATAACCTTATCTCTTTCAGTAATTGCTTTTAAATTGATATATTTTTCAGTATGGCAGTCATCTGCTCTGATAATTACATCTTGAGCAACATCAACCAAACGTCTTGTTAAATATCCTGAGTCTGCTGTTTTTAACGCAGTATCTACAAGACCTTTTCTTGCACCGTATGATGAAATAATGTATTCAGTAACTGACAAGCCTTCTTTAAAGTTTGATTTAATCGGCAAGTCAATAATCTGTCCCTGTGCGTCTGCCATCAAACCACGCATGCCAACCAACTGTGATACCTGTGATAAGTTACCTCTCGCACCGGAGAATGCCATCATATAAACAGGGTTCAATTTGTCAAAATTTTCAACAACCTGTTCGGTTAATTTTGCAGTTGTTTCAGACCAGGTGTCAATAACTTTTGTGTATCTTTCAACTTCCGTAATTTCACCTTTTAAATATCTGTCTGTTGATTTTTTAATTTCATTCTCAGCTGATTCCAATAATTCCTTCTTAACAGACGGAACGGATAAGTCAGCAATAGAAATTGTTGTACCGGAAATGGTAGCGTACTTATAACCGAGGTTTTTAAGTGCGTTAGCAAGTGCTGCTGCTTTTGCGCCGCCGTATTCCAAATACATTTGACCCAGCAATTTCTTCAAAGAACCTTTGTCCATTTGCTTGTTAATGAAATCAGGAGTTTTCTTTGTGTTTGTATATGTTTTTTCCATTCTAATTTTCCTTCAATTAGTTAATTTACACTGATTTTACACTTACGCAAGTGCTTTTCTGACTTCTTCGTTGAAGATAATTCTACCAACAGTAGTTTCCAATCTCGCACCTTTTTCATCTCTTACGATGATTTTATCGTGAAGTTTTATTACACCTACTTCCAGAGCGGAAATTGCATCCTGGAAGTTATAGAAGTAGCCTTTTACTTCTTGATTAGCATCTTTGATAGTGGTCAGATAATACATACCCAAGACCATATCCTGAGATGGAGTTACAATCGGTTTTCCATTTGCAGGTGCAAGAAGGTTATTTGTTGCTAACATCAACATTCTTGCTTCAGCCTGAGCCTCAATAGACAGAGGAACGTGAACTGCCATCTGGTCACCGTCGAAGTCAGCGTTGAATGCTGTACAAACAAGCGGGTGCAGTTGAATAGCACGACCTTCTACCAATTTTGGTTCAAATGCTTGAATACCCAGTCTGTGAAGGGTCGGAGCACGGTTTAATAATACCGGATGTCCGTCAATTACCTCTTCCAGAATATCCCAAACGATGTGTTCGGAACGTTCAATTTTCTTTTTAGCAGACTTGATATTCTGTACATAACCTCTTTCAATAAGTTTATTTACAACAAAAGGTTTGAATAATTCGATTGCCATTTCTTTCGGCAAGCCGCACTGATGTAATTGGAGCGACGGGCCGACAACGATAACCGAACGACCTGAATAGTCAACACGTTTACCTAACAAGTTTTGACGGAAACGTCCCTGTTTACCTTCAATAATGTTAGACAATGATTTTAATGCTCTGTTATTAGGGCCGACAACAGTTCTGCCGCGTCTGCCGTTATCAATCAAAGCATCAACTGCTTCTTGCAGCATTCTCTTTTCGTTTCTGACAATGATTTCAGGTGCGCCCATTTCGAGCAATCTTTGTAAACGATTGTTTCTGTTAATTACACGTCTATATAAATCGTTCAAATCAGAAGTTGCAAATCTTCCGCCGTCTAACTGAACCATAGGTCTTAAATCAGGCGGTGTAACAGGTAATACATCAAGTATCATCCAGGTTGGATTAGTTTCGGAAGAAATCAAACTGTCTAATAATCTTAATCTCTTAATCAGTTTAGATTTTTTCTGAACAGATGTAACATTTCCTGCTAACTCTGATCTGATTTCTTCTGCCAGAACTTTTATATCTATTTCCGATAACAGTTCTTTTATGGCTTCTGCACCGATACCGACTTTCAAAGTAGATTCTTCGTTACTTTCCATATATTCGTCATATTCATCTTCGGTCAACAACTGTAATTTTTTGAAATCGCTGTCGCCGCCGTCGATTACGACATAACTGTTAAAGTATATAACTTGTTCCAGATCTTTTAATGACATGTCAAGAAGTAATCCGAGATATGAAGGGATACCTTTTAAGAACCAGATATGAGAAACCGGTGCCGCTAATTTGATATGCCCCATTCTGTGACGGCGGACTTTTGAATCTGTAACTTCAACACCGCAGCGTTCGCAGATGATACCTTTATGTCTTACTCTTTTATATTTTCCGCAATAACATTCCCAGTCCTTTGTCGGCCCGAAAATTCTTTCGCAGAACAAACCGTCTCTTTCCGGTTTTAATGTACGATAATTTATAGTTTCCGGTTTTGTAACTTCGCCGTGTGACCATTGAAGTATTCTTTCCGGAGAAGCTATACCTATTCGTATATAATCAAAATAATCAATACTTGTAGACAATTTTAATTCTCCTTATAATTATAGATCGCCGCCGAAAGTAGTTGGAGTTTCAAAGAAGTTGATATTCAACAACTCTGAATCCACATCAGATAAAGTCCGTTTTGGTGCTGATTTTCTCAAATCGTCCATATCTGTCATCAAATCTACTTCCTGACCATCTTTTTTCGCTACTGTAATATCTAATCCGATACTTTGCAATTCTCTTACAAGTACCTTAAAGGATTCAGGAATACCCGGTCTAGGAATATTGTCACCCTTAACGATTGCTTCATAAGCTCTGTTTCTTCCGTTAACATCATCTGATTTGATTGTTAACATTTCTTGCAGAGTATAAGCAGCACCGTAAGCTTCCAATGCCCAAACTTCCATTTCACCGAATCTTTGACCGCCGAATTGAGCTTTACCGCCCAACGGCTGTTGAGTAACAAGTGAATAAGGCCCGGTACTTCTTGCGTGAATCTTGTCATCTACAAGGTGAACAAGTTTCAGGAAGTATGTCAAACCTACAGCAACCGGTCTGTCAAACGGTTCACCGGTTCTGCCGTCGATTAATAATACTTTACCGTCTTCGCCAACCCAATCGCAGCCTGATTCTTTTATACCTCTTAAAAGTTCAGCTTTTGTAGCGATTTCTGATTGGTTTTCACCGTACATTTCATCAAACGCAGGTGCTTCGTAGTATTCACCCGTCAGGTATGATGCCAGACCCAAAAGTAATTCATAAGTCTGACCGACATTCATACGAGATGGAACACCCAGCGGATTCAACACGATATCAACAGGAGTACCGTCAGGAAGGAACGGCATATCTTCTCTAGGCAATATTCTGGATACAATACCTTTGTTACCGTGACGGCCTGAGAGTTTGTCACCCACTGATACTTTACGTTTTTGAGCAATATAAACTCTGATAACTGTGTTAGCACCCGGCGGTAATTCGTCGCCTTTTTCTCTGTCAAATACCTTAACATCGAGGACTCTTCCGCCTTCGCCGTGAGGTACACGAAGTGAGTTATCTTTAACATCTCTTGCTTTTTCAGCAAAGATTGCTCTTAATAATTTTTCTTCAGGCGGATGTTCTGATTCACCTTTCGGCGTAACTTTTCCGACCAGAATATCATCGGCATAAACTCTTGCACCGATACGAACAATTCCTCGTTCATCCAGATGTCTTAGGGCATCTTCTGAAACATTCGGAATTTCACGGGTAATTTCTTCAGGGCCGAGTTTAGTTTGACGAGCTTCAATTTCCAATTTTTCAATGTGCAGAGATGTAAATACATCATCGTGAACGCATCTTTCTGAAAGTAAAATAGCATCTTCGAAGTTGTAGCCTTCCCAAGGCATATAAGCAACGAGGATATTTTTACCTAATGAAAGTTCGCCGCCGCAAGTAGAAGCACCATCAGCGATTACATCACCCGCATGAACCTTGTCGCCTTCATGAACGATTGGACGCTGGTTAATACAAGTATCCTGGTTGCTTCTTACATATTTCATCAATGTGTAAATATGCGGCTTGCCTTGAAGATCTCTTACAACAATTTCTTCACCGACAACTCTTTCAACAGTACCGTCAACATCTGCAACGATAACCATACCGGAGTCTTTTGCAACACGAGATTCAAGACCGGTGCCGACTCTTGGTCTTTGAGTAATTAAAAGCGGCACTGCCTGACGCTGCATGTTAGAACCCATCAAAGCACGGTTAGCATCATCGTGTTCGATAAACGGAATCATAGAAGTTGCAACCGAAATGATTTGAATAGGGCAAACACCGACATAGTCGATTTTTGAAGCTTCACACATAATAAATTCGGAACGGTATCTTGCAGGAACCATAGTTTCTACAAACCTTCTGTCTTTAGTTAACTTGACATCAGCAGGAGCGCAGCGGTAGTTTTCATCAGCGTCTGCAGTCATATAAACAACTTCATCCGTTACGACACCGTCTTTTACAACAAAGAACGGAGATTCAATGAAGCCGTAATCGTTAACTTTTGCGTGAGTTGCCAGAGAACCTATCAAACCTGCGTTAGGACCTTCCGGAGTTTCAATAGGACAAATACGTCCGTAGTGAGAAGGGTGGATATCACGAACCGCAAATCCTGCTCTTTCTCTTTGCAAACCGCCTGGGCCTAATGCTGAAATACGTCTTTTGTGAGTCAATTCAGCAAGCGGGTTTGTCTGATCCATAAACTGTGATAACTGTGAACTTCCGAAAAATTCTTTCAATGAAGCAACCAGCGGTTTTGTATTCAACAAATTCAGCGGAGTTAAAGTTTCAGAATCCTGAAGGGTCATTCTTTCTTTAACAATTCTTTCAATTCTTGAAAGACCGACTCTGAACTGGTTTTGTAACAATTCACCCACCGAGCGGATTCTTCTGTTGCCGAGGTGGTCAATATCATCCAGTTGTCCTTCATCATAAGTTAAGTTAATCAAATATTCGATTGTAGAAACAATATCTTCTACAGTCAAAGTTCTCTGATTTTTCGGAATATTCAAATTCAATTTTTTGTTTAATTTATAACGTCCGACACGGCCGATATCATATTTCTTTTCATCAAAGAATCTTGATTCTAAGATTTGGCGGCCGCCTTGCGGAGATGCCGGATCGCCCGGTCTTAATTTTTTATATAATTCAATTAATGCTTCATCGGTTGTTTCTGTAGGGTCTTTTTCAAGAGTTTTCTTTAAAAATTCAAAGTGAGTGAATTTAGACTCCATTTCAGAAACAGAAATACCCATAGCTTTTAACAAAGTTGTTGCTAAAATTTTTCTGTTTTTGTCGATTTTAACATGAATAATATCGTTAGAATCTGTTTCGATTTTAAGCCATGCACCGCGGTTAGGAATCATTGTAGCGTTATACAAACGTTTTCCTGTAGGTGACGGATCGCATTTGAAATATACACCAGGAGAACGAACGATTTGAGAAACGATAACACGTTCCGCACCGTTAACAATGAAAGTACCTTTGTCGGTCATTGTAGGGATATCGCCGATGTAAACTTCCTGTTCTTTAATTTCACCGCTGTCACGGTTAACCAATCTAATCATTACACGAAGTTGTTTTGCATAAGTTGCATCGTGAATACGAGCTTCTTCAACCGTGTATTTTGCATTGTCAAACGTATAGTTTGGCAGGAAATGCAGTTCTAATCTGCCTGTATAGTCTTTAATAGGAGAAAAAGAAAGCAATTCTTCTTTCAAACCTTCCTTTAAGAACCATTCAAACGATTTTTTCTGCACTTCAATAAGGTCCGGTAAATCATCCAATCGAGTATGCGGAATACCCATCGGAGTTACTCTTTTTGCATATTTTGTCTCAGACATCAATTCACCTCATTTTAATAATGATGTACTACTATAAACGAATTTTCTAACTTAAGGCTGTAAACCCTCTACCTTTTCGGTAAATAACTGCAATTTCAGGGACTTGTAAATACTTGAGGAATACACCGGAATCATGTTTATCAGATTTAGGCACACTACACCCAACTTTACTTTTGCATGTTACCCCATCATAATACATCAATATTTGTAGTCAAGTTAACACTCATTATTTTTGCGCAAATTTTTGCAAAATTTGTAACATAAATTTACGATAATGAAAAATTTTTAATTAGACATGCCAAACATTTGACTATGAGCGGGTTTTGGTGTCAAGTCCGCTGGAGAGTGATAAGAAAATTCATAGAACGGAAAACCGGACAATAAATAGTCCGAAAGTCTTATGTAATCAAACATTCAGACATTAGGTACAAATAGAATACAAATTTGATGTGATTTTTAAAAATTCCGGCATTATTTTGACAAAATTTTATGATTTTTTTGAATAAAGTAACAGCCCTTGCGGGACACTCCCCATCCCGGCCTTCCCCAATCAGGGGAAGGAGCCTAGTCCCACCCCAGTGAAGGGGACTCCGGCTCGGGGGCCGGAGTGACGACAAAGTAAATCCCTTGCGGGACACTCCCCATCCCTGCCTTCCCCAATCAGGGGAAGGAGCATTCTGTCGGTTTCCTCTTAACTTTGGAAGGGAATTTGCAAGATACCCTCCCCAACTCGGGGAGGGCTAGGGTGGGGAGCGACCGCTTCCTTTGTCACCCTGAACTTTACCATGCAAAGAGAAAGCACTTTGAAAGGTGAATTTCAAAGTGCGTTTAATGTAAAGCGTATCAAGTGATTCGGTCACTTGACTATTATTAAGTGTTTTTAATTATTTTGACTGATTAAGTACATATCTTGCAGCGTCCGTGATAGGTTCAACTGTACCATCATGGAATACTACAGGGAAAATATCACCCATATCTGCTGCGTTGTTTCTTACGATACAAGTACCGACTGATGATGCAACTTTACCGGCAGCACTAGAACACTTAACTTCTTTGTTAGGCAGTGTAGGGCCGTTTACATCAATGAAACCACGGCAAGTTGCAGGAAGGCTTGCATCAGTAACAGGTGTTCCTGGAGCCAATGTACATGATGCAATACCACTATCAAAAGCAACAACTGAACCATCGGCTAATTGATAAGCGACCATAGCTGTTTTTGCGACTGCTGCTGTACCATTAATGGTGTATGCCTTTGAAGTTCCAGGAACCTTCATTGTTGCTGCTGATGAATAATATGTAGCGCCTGATAATGTTCCGTTAATTAATGCACACATAGATGCTGTTACATCAGGTTTTTCTGTTCCACCTGATGTACCGCATTTTGTTGTTATAGAAGCGTAATCCAAATCATATTGAGCTGTACCCATCAATGCTGCTTGGTTCAATGTTGATAATGTCTTTTTGTATTGTGATTTAAACTTTGCACTGTTGGTGTTTGAAATCAATGTCGGAATAGTCATTGCCGCAACTACGCCAATAATACCCAGAGTAATCAATACTTCTGCCAAGGTAAAACCGAATTTTTTTGTCCTCATGTTGAAATTCCTTTCTTTTTTACATACAACATACAACTTATTTATTAATTCCATAGAATTAACAATTATATTAATATTATGTCGTATTACGCCAAGTTTGTCAAGACATATTGCCGTAGTATATCATTTTATTAAACCGAATGTATGAGATAATCTATTTAAACAGAGGTAGGATATGGCACAACTTAGCAAACTTTTAGGGCTTAGAATCAGAGAGTTACGCAAAAGCAAACGGCTCACTCAAGCACAACTTGCAGAAGCAATCGGTATGGAAACCACTAATTTGTGCAAACTGGAAAACGGCTGTCAGTTCCCCAAAGAAGAAAATATCGAAAAACTCGCCAATTTCCTCGGTGTTGCGGTCAAAGAACTCTTTGATTTTGAACACTTCCAAACCTCTCAAAATATTCAGGAAAATCTGATTTTTACCATAAAACACGCTAATGATAAAGATTTAAAGATGTATTACAAATTGATTACCGCCGTGCGTGAACAGTTTTAGTTCCGCTTATTTAAAAGTTGGTTCGGTATAACAAGTTTTGTGCTATCGTGACAAGTTTTGATACGGGTATCTTTTTCTGTTATTAATCTACACAAAATCCAGCCGGAGTGACGATAGAATTAATCCCTTGCGGGATACTCCCCATCCCGGCCTTCCCCAATCAGGGGAAGGAGAAGAAGTCCAGCCCCAGCGAAGGGGACTCCGTGTCGCATAATTGGACGGATTACATGTGTTTTTTGTTCTCTCTCCCGATGGGGAGAGAGTTAGAGTGAGGGGTTGAAATATTCGTCACTCTGAACTCGATTCAGAGTCGCATAGATTGACGGATTGCAAGGGGCGGAATAATTTAAAACCCTCTCAACTTGTAGGGGACTCCGGCTCGTATTTGGATTATTCGGGCGGTCGGAAAACTCATCGTTTCCCTCCACCTTACGGTCTTGGTTCGCTTTCGCCCACGCATCGCCCTACCGAAAATCCAACCGGAGTGACGCTTTTTGTCACTCTGAACTTGCAAGGGATTCTGAATCTTGCTCCG
>CASFSV010000018.1 GCA_949297415.1 uncultured Alphaproteobacteria bacterium | reverse complement strand
CTGAATCGAGAGCCATTCTGCACTCGGATTTGAATTGCATAAGGAGTGATTCTTTAGTCATAATAAAAAGAGGTGAAGTACTTCTAATTTACTAAAAATCAGTGAATTATGCAATACTTTTTCTGTTAATTTTCAGCTGTTTAGCATATCTTTTTCATCCCTTTTCTTACTCCTTGACGATTTATTCTTGGCAGTATTTCAATGATCTCTTGAATATAATTTTGAACCGGATTATGCCGATTCTATGTTTAATTTTAATTTATCGGTAAAAATTTACCGAAGTATTGTTATAATACAAAATCAAATTAATTTATCCAAAGCACTATTTATTTGATCATTATCAAAACTGTCTAAATAGATTTGAGTGACCCTTTCAGAACTGTGTCCCATTATCTGACCAATTATAGCTGTTGAAACACCTGCCTTCTTCATTATTGTCGCTTGGCTGTGTCTTGCAACGTATGTCGTAATGGGTATTGGCAGTTTCAGTTCTTCACCTATCTGCTTCAATCTTCTGTTTATATTGGTGATAACCTTGTGCAACCTATTTGCTTTCTGCTGTTCAGTTATATGTTATGCTGAAAATATGGGAAACAGATAAGGGTTATTAGGGCTTTGGTACTTAATTATGATTTCCTTTGCCTGTTGTGTCAATGGAAGTTTGATTAATTTACCAGTCTTACACCTTTTATAAACAATCCTATTATCAATAATATTGTCTTCAGTGAGATTTGCAATATCTACAAAGTTTATTCCACCTGCATAATAAGTAAACGCAAACAAATCTACTGGCAGACGCATAAATCTGTTTTTGGATTGATAATGCAAAATTTTATCTATATCTTCTTTACTCAAAGCTCTTTTAGCAGTTTCTTGGCTCAATTTGGATACCTTGTATTTCTTGAAAGGGTAATATTCCGATTGTACTATGTCTTTCTCAATGGCATAGTTGTAAATGGAACGTAATGTCCTAAAACGTATTCCAATCGTATTCTCTGCAAGTCCACTATTTCTAAGCCATGCTTCATATTTCTTTAACCATGCAGAATCCAAGTCAGTAAAATAAATATCTAAATGTCTGTTGTACTTTATAAGCGAATTATATACTTGTTGTACTGAAAGCATATATCCCCGTCTGTTTTCTTCTTTTAAAAGAGAAATATATTCTTTGAATGTTTCATCTACAGTTCTTGGTTTAACTGAGTTTGTAATTTTGTCATTTAAAGTATTGACAGTAAATTGCTTATCCTCTGATTTCAGTTTAACTATCGCTGCTTCGTATTCTATTTTCTTATTTGCAATGAGTATGTTTATTTGTTCTCTGTTAGGGCAACTAGGCTTTGGAATGTTCTTTTTAAAGTTCCAATGCTCTGCTTTTACTGACACTCCAAGACTAACATACTTCTTCTTCCCATCTTTGCAGACACGAATCATTAGTGGGTGTTCACCGTTACTAAGAGTTTTTGACCTGTAACACAATACATTAATAGTTTCAGCCATGATATTTTCCGGTTTAACTCATGGTTTAACTCTGTGGCAAAAAAACAGTGAAAAACGAGGAAAAATTCAACGAAAAAAGCAGCCACAAATTAATGTAACTGCTTTTCTTCAAAGTGGTGCCACCAGGAATCGTAATCTAACGATAAGTGGCTGAATATCTTTGATGTATCTTTTAGCTAAAGAAGTAATCTCCCGCTATTGCTCCACCGGATTCTTGCCGTATTTTGCAGTGTCTTGCGGAGTCGATTTCCTATTACTCTACAAAGGTAACGCTTTATTTTGGAATACAAGCAGATGCCTTGTGTTTTTGCTCCACCTCATTGGAGAACTTCAATTTAAGTGGATAATATTACAGAATATACTTACTAAATGATATTTCGATTTTTACAAATAATCACCAATCTTTAATGACTTAGAATAACTATCAACTTCTTTATCTGAAGATAATTTCTCTACATGCTCAATAGATATACCTTTCCACCCTCTTATATTTGAAAACATAGGCCATATTGTACATTCTCCTATTTCGGGCTCATATTCATAATCTATATCCTCAAGTTCCTGCATAGAACATAAGTTCTTTACTTCATCGTCTGTTTTAGCTATTATAATTATATCTTCTGGCGATATTGAGGAAAAATCAAATTCATGTCTTATTCTCCATTCTCTCAACCAAGTGAAATCATGGGTCAGAACATTTAGTTTCTCAAATCTCCAATCCATATCTATTTTCTTAAGGTTTTCTTCGTCCTTTTTATCACCATAAATTACAGATTTGGCTTCAAAGTCTTTAATTAACAAATCTCTTCTAAAACCTATACCGTAAAAAGACAACATAGGTTTATAGAAACGATTCATATATAAAAGATTTTCTCTAAAATGCGTTATAGGAGTCTCTGTAAAACAAATATAATCATGAGTGTTAGAAATCAATTTCAATTGATTCAAAATATTTACCAATTTATCATACGCATCTTTCCCTTTTGTGAAATGAAAGAGATAAGGTGAAAGATCATTCCTATTTTTTACTAAATTTTCAGATGGATTCATAATTATATATCTATATTATTTTTCTTCTTTGAAAAATAATTGATAATAGTACATTTTTCTTTCTTCATCATAACCTCTAACTATATATTGCTCTCCACCATGAATATTTATATCAAAGTTCTTATCGAGTTTGATTGTTGTCATGGAACCGGTTGCTCTACGTTTTATTGCAGCTGATTCAGTTTCAAAAGTGTCATCAATTTCTATATCACGCTCTCTTTGATAGGTTTCTTTATATTGCTTAAATTCAGAAACTAACTTAGG
>CASFSV010000017.1 GCA_949297415.1 uncultured Alphaproteobacteria bacterium | reverse complement strand
ATGGATTTTGACCCGTTTACGGGTAGCAAGTAATCTTCGCCCTGTCAGACCGTTATACGCCCTTAAGGCGTTTGCTGGCACTATTAGGGTTATACCCGTTAAAGAAGAACCACCGGCTAAGCCGGTGGGTTCCTTTTTTTATAATCATCAAGTTTTACTCAGGTTTTCCGAATTTATTTTCGCCTTTATCCGCTTTAATAAAAGCAAAAAAGATAATTTTATAAGTAGGGACAAACAGCCACCAACCGGACTTACCGAAATCGTGAACCCGACGAATAATAATGGTAATACCTGGGATAAAGGTCAACCGGCTAATCCAAGACATATAAATAAGTAAATTTTCATAATCTTCCACGCGTATGTAGAAATAATAAAAGACGAGCATATTGAGAAGAGCTGTGAGTAACGCAAGCGCCCAAAATTCTTTTCTGCTAGCCCGTCCTTTAATTGAAAAATAACATAAAAACAATGATTTATACATATAATAGAAAATAGAGTATTCACCACTGTAGCGAGCATTTTTTCTACAAAAAAGACGTTTTAGCAGAGCAGGGAGAGGATATGCTTTTGTGTTTGTTCTATTGATTGCGGAATCAGAATAAGATGCAAGTTTTATTTTACGTTGCAAAGCATCTTGTGATGATTGCTGAATTTGAGGAATATGCTGATTGTTGTCCATTTTCAAATCCTTTCAAAAAGATTTTAGCCAAAATTGCTTAAAATGAAGTAAATTGAAAAAAAAACGGTATAGAAAATGATAAGACAATCGAACCTACAAGAAGAAGATAACAGAAAGTCTGTACAGAGTAACAACAAGGCCGATAAAACAAAAATCAACAACCGTAAAATATACAAAGCAAGGAATTAAACTGCAATAATCACGATACCCGGATAAGACTGATAGATAAAAGAAAACAAGATAGCAAGAAGCAAACCAAAAATTTAGAAAAAACAAGATTGATAGAAAATAGAGAGGTTTTGGATATATGATAACAAGGTTTTGAATGGAAAAAAATAACGAGAGTTTGAACGGAGAAAAAGATAACTAAGTTTGGAATGGCAAAATATGATAACGAGGTTTTGAATGAAAAAAAAAGATAATTAAGTTTGGGATAGAAAAATAAGATAGAAAAATAAGAAAAAGTACCATCAGTCAATGCCCCCTACGATATACATATCTTGTCGCATAATATATATTATGTATACTAAGGTGCCAAAAAAGGGGGGAATAACCAGTTTAATCAGACCTTAAAAAACGTCTCAAAAATAAATAAAATGCAGTAAAATAAAGGCACACAGAGCCTACGTATAAAAAAATAAAACGCTCTAAGAACGAGCTGAACGCATTTTTACGATAAAATATACGTCAGCACGTTTTAAAAAGCCTAAATTTATCGTATAATTTTATCAATTCAATTAGAATGCACGAAAACAGCTACAAGCAAACAATCTGAAAATACATATTTGCGTGAAACTGTATATTTGTATTCAGACTATGGTTTGCGGAAATTCTTATTTATATACTGATAAAACGCTCTGAGAACGAGCAGAACGTATTTTTATGATAAAATATAAGTCAGCCAACTTTTAGAAGTTGTGAGAAATTTGCATACTGATATTTCGACAACAAGATTAAACACGCTCATCAATGTGAAACAGTATAATTTGAACAGCTTGGTGCGCTGCGAAGCCTATTTCAAGATTAAAAGTCAAAGCAATTATAGAAAAAAAGCTCCGAAAAAATAATCCGGAGCTCTGAATAAAACTAACAGCGAAGTAAACTAATGATTTACTGCAGAAGAAGCCGAAGATAAAGAAGTTGCTTTATCAATTAATTTATCTTTAGGTTTAGTGCCCCACTCTTTAACGCTCCAAAATTCATCGCCCTCATCTTTTTCAAGAACGCAAACGCTGCCGGTGCCTACTTTAATATTAAAATTTCTACAAAATTCATCAAAATCACCGGTAAGATAAGGAGCAAAACGAATAATTCCATTAGAACTGACCACCAAAACCGTTTTACCTAGATAATTTTGTTCAACCTCATGAGCAAAATCTTTCCAAGCCTGAATAATACCATCAACTGAAACATTCCACCCCTGAGGAACAATAGCATTAGCATTCCACGCATCCATAGCCTCCTGCCCGATACGAGCAATAACTTCATCTTCAGTTTTAGCTTCATCGGGACCGTAATCTATTTCCGTAAAGCGGCTATCAGCAATCAGCGGAATATCTTTATCTAATGCAGCAATTGCCAATCTGGCTGTTTCTGTTGTACGCTTCAAAGGAGCAGCAAACACAGCCACAGGAATAAGTGTACTCATTTTTAAGTATTTACCGATATTCGTTCCTCTTTCGGTTTCCACCAACGGCAAATCTGTACCAGCACCTACTCTCAAAGGTGTCTGATCTTTTGTAAAAGTATTACCATGACGTGCAATAATTATTCTCGTGACCATATAATATCAACTCCTAACTGAATTAAAATTCACCATATTTTTCAAACAAAGCTTCTGCGCGTTTAACATCCTCAGGAGAATCAACGCCGCTCATTCCTTCAAATTGCCTATAATCAACTTTAGCAATTTTAATTTTCATACCGTTTTCCAAGAATCTCAGTTGTTCCAAACCTTCAAGTTTTTCATAAGAAGATTCATCTAACGATTTGAATTTGAATAAAGATTCATATTTATATCCATAAAGACCGATATGACGAAGTACCGGACTTTTGTCAGATTTAGAACGTAAATCATCTTCTTTGCGAATAGCCGGAATAATATTTTTAGAGAACCACAAAGCGTATCCATTTTTATCAGCGACACATGTTGTGCCAGAAAACGGAGTAATTTTTTTGCTATCTCTAAGTTTATCAAGAGCCTCCCAAGAAAGCTCGGTGCAAGGGGTAACCAAATCGACTGAAGTATCTTCTTCAAAAGCCTTAATCAATTCCTCAATAAACCAAGGCGGACAAACAGGATTATCACCTTGCAAATTGATAATCAAATCCGGTTTCACATTCAAAATTTTAACCGCCTCACAAACTCTGTCAGAACCGGTTTTACAGCTGTCACTGGTCATCAAACATTCGATTTGATGTTGATTACAGAAATCCATAATACGTTGGTCTTCCGTAGCTACAACGATTCGAGCATTTGAATTTTGCGTACCTTTTTTAGCAATATCGACCACGCGTAAAAGCATTTCTTTACCAGCGATTTTCGCTAAAGGTTTACCGGGAAAACGCGTAGAACCATAGCGAGCAGGAATAACGACAAGTGTATCTAACATAAATTAATCTCCTAAAATAAACTCAATATAAGTAATATAATGCCAAATTTTCAAATGAATACAAGTGCTGCAATCAAGTTTTGCACAGTTGAAGATTAGTTTTGTTTCATTTTTGTTCTATGAACTAAATCTTTCCTCACCAAAAGGGGATAATAAGGTGACATCTGATAGAAATGTTGTAAAAATCTAAGATCAGGTTTACCAAAGGAAACTTGTATCCATCTTTTAACAAAATCCTCTTGTTTTTCTTTTTGTACTGGGATTTTAGTCCATAAATCTCTTAAATTTTCCCGATAATCATAAAGATAATCTTTATTAGAAGCGCCAAGCAGATTGATATATTCAGTAAAATAAATAAACATCGGCATATTTTCCCGAATAATTTCATTTAAGTCAAAAGCTCTATCGACATCATAAAGATAATGCGCCACTTGAGCGACATTTCCATATCCGAACCAATAATAAGAAGGATTACGCCCATAGAGATTGAAGAAAAAATAAACAGTATTGATAATCGGCTCATCATCTCTTGAATATTTAGCAATATAATTTTGCACTTTGAAGTAGCGAGGATATTGAGTATTAGGTGGGTTCAAAACGGTAAAAGTAATAAAAGTCCCTACGGCGGCAATGAGTAGAATTTTGATATAATTGAATTGAATGTTTTCGACAACAAAATCGGCAATAATAAGAGCCGATACGATATTACTAAAGATAAAATATTGTATATACGGAGCTCCGACCAGCATTTTTTGGATAAATTCCAAGAACATGACAGCACATAACAAATTTCGATAAGGATTTTCTTTTTCCAAAAAATGATGTAACGAAAAAATAGCCATCACCGGTAAAGCTCCGATAATCATCCAACTTTGCAAGATTTTAGCATCCCCCATAAATCCTTGCATCCAAAAATTTAAGTCATAATTAAACAAAAAATAGATAACCCAACTATTTGTATAGTAGAGATACGCCATAAAGATAATAGCCATAATCGCCGGAATAATAAGAGCGTATAAAACTGGTGTCCAAAAAAGTCTATGTTTGTAGAGTAAAAAGAGAGTATATCCTCCTAATAAAGCAAGAATAACCATAATTTTTTGCAATACCAGAAAAGAGAGCATAAAGAGAACAAAGGCGATATTCAGCTCCCTACTCTGTTGCGCTGTATTTTGTTTAAGAAAGCGTAAGAAGAACCATAATCCCCAAAAAAAGAAAGCCCACATCAACGCGTCGGGTTGCAGTTCAAAGAGCAAATAATTATTGTCATAAGGGAAGCAAAAGAACATTAACGCCAATAAGAATTTGGTCAAAGAAATATTCAAGAAATCCCGACAAATTTTAAAAAGTCCCCACGCCGCAAAGTAGTAACAAAGAAAAGCAAAAACTCTTGAAACATACAAAATGAGAGCACTTTTATAAAAAAGCGCGGTAATCGGAGCAAAAACGAACCATAATAAAGGATTATGATGTTCAAAAAAATCTCGATAAGGCACCTGCCCTTGCCAAATTAGCCAAGAAGCATGAATATGTTCGGCATGATCCATACACATATAGTGGAAATAAAAAATCCACCCCAAAAAGCAAATCTGAGCCGATCCCAAAACCAGCATAAAATACTTTAGAAATTTATTTTCAAACACCATTAGCTAACTCAACATTGAATAAGTATACGGCAAAAGTTTAGAACATGAGTCAGAAATAGCAAGTAAAAAGAAAAAATATAAGCAGAAACTAATTTTTTGAATTTTGTAATTTTTTAGCAATAGCAGCAAAAGTAGCCTTTGCCTGAGCAAAAGGGCGAACCGTTCTATCATATTTAGTATTTTCAATACTTTTAACCATATCATCAGGCAAAAGATCTCGCACGGTTTTATAATCAGCCCGCCCCTTTTTAGCATTATCAATAAGTTTTTGTCTGATTTCTTGCGCTTTATCCAAATAAAATCCAAAGCAATAGCCGTCCTTGGCAACTTGCGGTACATCATTACCATCTTCATCTTTAATAAATTTGCCGTTAGCATCTTTTCTGCAAGGCAAAATCTCGTGCAAATCAAGAGTATATATGGAACAATGGACATAACCTTTATCTTTAATTTTGTATACGGGTAAATCTAATAAATCTTTTGGTGTCCAAGCTCCGGAAAGACAACAAGCTAAGACATAACTGCGTTTAAGAAGTCCTTTTTGTTTACGAAAGCCGGAGAGTTTACGAAGTTGAAGATCGAGACTTTCGTTGTTTTTCATAGATTTAAGAAATTCAGAAGTAGCAAAAGCCGAAGGCCCCCAACAAAAACCGGCACCAACTCCGGCCATAGCCTCACGCGGAGAACAAGAGCGTCCGAAATCATCACCGAGATATTTAATCATATATTTATTGATATAGCGCCATTTATGGAGCATACCTCTCCATGTAGACGTTTTATCGCCCATTTGTACATCGGTTTCATTCCCCTTTTCACTTAAGTAAAAAGTAGTACCAGCGCCGATAGTGGGAGTTCCTCCTCCATCGCGAAAAGCGCCGTGAGCAAAACCTTCCACCGAGATTAAAAGAGCAGATATTTCTGGTTTTAAGTCCTGCATAAGCTGGATATTGCCATAAGTATCAGAATGTTTTTGGCCCATAAAATTCACAAAATAAGCATTAGGACTATCGGGAGATTTTTTATGTTTAACCTCAGGAGCGGATTTTTGTTCAACTGTTTTTTTGTTTTCGTTTTTATCAGACAGAGCTTCATTTTCCGTAACAAAATACTCAGTATCATGTTCAATATCTTCAATCCAATCATCATTTTCGGGCACCATATTGACGACGTGTTCTTTTTTAACATCGTTAGAATCATCAGAATTGTGCTTAGAAGAAACAAAACCGGCAGTTGCACTTAAACCGACAAGAGCCGCCAAAGCAGATACTTTATAATATCGCGGAATAAAACTTTTCGAGGCATTATGTTCATCTTCAACAATTTTTTTTCCGATAGAATGAGCTATTTTTTTCTTGGAAGTATGGAATTTTTGTAAAGGTTTATCCTTAACGGTATCAAGAAAATTCAAAACCTTTAATTTTTCAGGTGTTTTTTCATCTAAGAGGATAGTCGAATTCATATCCGCCAAAGTTTTAGCATATTTATCAGCCGAAAAGGAAGAAAAATCGAGCATATCAACAGGTTTACCGTTCTGTTCCAAAGTCCTGGCCGCATTTATGATGGCATTATATTTTGTATCAGCTTTTTGCTGTAGTTCACGAGCCAAATCCTGAGGAGAAAAGTGTCCTTTTTTTTCAAAAGGGATAATATATTCCCTCCCCTCATAATCAACCGACATAACGGTTTGTCCTGCGCGTCGATATTTTCCGATTTCCATATCTTCAAAATCAAGAAGAGCCGCTAAAAAGCGTTGTTGCGATGTCTTAACCGTGTTAGAACCAATCGTATATTTATAAGGAACGACATAAGTTTTTTCGCCTAAATCGACCAATAAAAAATCATCTGAGCCGTGTTTTTCATATTCTCGGATGAGATATTTATCGTTTTCAGAAAATCCTTCTTCCAGTTCAATCATGATAAATCACCGTAGTCATTCTGCCATATACCTATATTTTACACAAAAATACAAAAAGAATCAATAAAATTCACCCGTTCGCTAGGAAGAACATTTGACGCGCAAAAAGATGCGTTTTCCGTCATCACGTCGCTCCAAGACTTCGGCAGAGCGGTAGACTTCGGCCAATTTTTTCCCATCATCAATCGGAATGGATACGGTTTTAATCTCGGTATTTTTACGAAATTTAGCTTTAAGCAACTGGATAAAATCAGGAATTCCCTCCCCTGAAAGCGCAGACAGAGCGACGGTTCTATGTCCGATTTTATCCGTAAAATTCTTTTTTTCGTTATCGGAAAGCAAATCGATTTTATTAAAGACTTCGACATATCGGTCTTCAAATTCGATTTTAGCAAGTCCCAATTCATGCAAAACATTTAAGACATCTAAGCGCTGTTCTTTAAAATCAGGATTAGCAACGTCAATAACATGAACAATAACATCAGCTTCCAACACTTCTTCAAGCGTAGCACGAAATGCCATAACCAATTCATGAGGAAGATTAGAGATAAAGCCGACGGTATCGGAAAGAATAATATCGCAATTTTTATCCAATTGAATTTTGCGCATTGTCGGATCAAGAGTAGCAAATAGCATATCCTTAGCGAACACATCCGCATGCGTAATCAGATTAAACAACGTTGATTTACCGGCATTTGTATAGCCGACAAGTGCGGCAACGGGATAAGGCACTTTCACTCTGGCGCTACGTTGAATAGCACGAGTTTTACGCACTTTTTCCAATTCTTTTTTAATTTTGACGATACGTTCATCAAGATGTCTGCGGTCAAGTTCGATTTGCGTTTCGCCCGGACCGCCTAAAAATCCGCCGCCGCCACGTTGTCGCTCTAAGTGTGTCCAACTACGCACCAAACGTCCTCTCTGATAAGTTAAATGAGCAAGTTCAACTTGCAATTTACCTTCATTGGTATGCGCTCTTTGCCCAAAGATTTCTAAGATAACGGCAGTACGGTCAATGACCTTAAGATTAAGGATTTTTTCAAGATTACGCTGTTGCACGGCAGAAATCGGCATATCGACAACAAGCAATTCCGCCTCAACCAGAGCGCATTCCTCTTTAAGACGCTCCAAAGTACCTTTACCGAAAAAGCTTTTAGGAACAATACCGGAAAGTTTAACCGTTTTCAACAACACAACCTCTTGCCCCATAGCGAGAACCAAACCTTCTGCTTCAGCTTCACGAGCTTTTTCATCAGAAACAAACAAAGCCTCAGAGCTGTTTTTGATAAAGGGACAAACAACAGCGACTTTAGTTTTTTTGTCTTTTTGAATTTCCAACACGAGAGGTTATCCGAAAAAAAGAAAACTTCCGCTCAAGAAAAAAAGGTAATTATCACTAAAAGATAAAAGTTCCCATATCCTCAAACGGAAGTTTAATTAAAAAAGATTATTCTTTTTCTTCAACAACATCAATCGGAGTTGCCGGCATAATTGTAGAAACAGCGTGAGTATAAACAAGTTGAGTATGCCCATCACGTCTCAACAGCAAAGAAGTTGCATCAAACCAAGTAATAACACCTTGCAATTTAACACCATTGATAAGAAAGACGGTAACTGAAACTTTTTTATCTTTAATATCGTTCAAAAAATCAACTTGTGCATTAGTAGTCATGTTTAATTTCCTTATTATAATTATTACACATCTATGCCATAAGGATTGCCGCAGACAAGATAAGGAACATCGAAATACCCTCCTCTATTAAAACAGCAACCACCGGCCTGACATAAGCTGAAGCCACGCTGAACTTGAGCGACCTCCCCCACCGGTAAGTAACAGTTATATTTAGCACTGAATTAGTTAACAGTTTCTAAATTATAAACACAAAAATAATATTTTTTAAGTAAGCAAAACCAGACGAAGTATCATTGAGGTTGTTTGATTCTCTTAAGAAAAGAAGCATTAGTATCAAAAAAGTCGTATAAAACGGTTCTGGCACGAGCAGCTTTTTTCTCCCTGACGGCATCTGCAGAATTAAGAGCCTGATTGGTAGCTAAAATCATACTTTCGTTATCATCAAACAGCCACGTATTGTTTCGAAAATAGGTATTGAGTAAAAATTTCCGATTAGTAACCAGCGGTCTGCCATAGCTGATAATATCGAAAACGGCATAAGGGACATAAGTTTCGTCATCACGTCCGATTTTCCCCATTTCATAAACAACGACTTTAGCTTTTTTTAATTCATCTACCCGTTCTTGTTCAGAGAGAGCAGCAAAAGCACTGCCACTGTAAATTTTGATAGAATGGTTATGTTGCATATAAGAACCATAAATGGGGTTATAATACTCATAAATATAGAGTACATCATAGTCATAACTTTGCGGAGAAAGAATTTCGTGCGGAACAAAACCAAACGGCATAAAGTTAGCATCAAGTTTATCGGCAGAAATATCCATAATTTTTTGCTGAGAAAAGAGGTAAAAGTCAAAATTTTGAAATTCCTCGGCATATAAATCAATATTACGATGAATATAAAAAATATCTATTTTTTCGGGGTGCATTCTTAAATCATAAAATTGAGCAAATCCTCTGACAAAGACATTGATGCCGACATTGTCTAAATCTTTAGGATAAAGGTTACCGGAATAAGTAAGACCGGCCACTTTATAACCATTCCGTTCAAGAGCATATTTAAGAAAATTTATAGCGGATAACAAATCATAATCGACGTGTTCCTGAGAAGTCCCGACACGAATAGCAACCGATTTATCATTTTGAAAAAGTTTTGCGGAAGAAGTGAAATACGTCCCTATTCCAAAACCGATGACAAGAAAAAGTAGAACAAACAGAAGTTTTACTCTCCAAAGGCGCCACAGAACAGAAAAAGAAGAATTTTTGATAGATTTTGGCGAAATACGTTTGTGTTTTCTTTTATTCTGTTTTAGTCGTTGAAACAACACAGAAGCATCGGCGGTTTCCTGTTCTTTTAATTTCATAGCGTTAATAGAATTTTTATCGGATTTAAGTATTTGTTTCCTCATATCAGTCAAAACCCTTTTCATGAACATAACTTTGTAAAATATCAATCATATGAGCGATAACTTTATCAGCGGTAAACCTTTCCAAAGTAATTTTTTGCGCTTTTAAGGCAAGGCGATGTCGTTCTTCGGGATGAGAGAGATAAAAATCGATGAGTTGTTTAAATTCTTCGGGAGATTTATACATAGGAACGGAATCACCGTAAATTTCTTCAATTTCAGGCATATAATCAGAAATAACAAGAGTTCCGCAAGCAGTAGCGTCAAAGATACGATTACTGATAAATCCGGCTTCAATCATATCAGGTCTGGTGTCATTTAAGACAATATCGGCAGAAGAATAGAAAAATTTTAGTTGATCATTAGGAATTTGTCTGGCTTTCCACCAAGAAGCAGCCTCATCAACTAAAATATTATCCCAATTATCGCCAAAGACATCAATTTGAATCCCTGTATTCTTTGCATATTGTACGGTTTTTCGAACAGGAAAATCCGGCCACTGATTAGCGACAAACAACAATTTACGTTTTAAGTTTTCCTGCACAGCGGGATAAAATTTATCCACTCTGGTAAATTGAGGCAGAAAATGGGAATTAACCCCCTTCTCTCTATATATTTTATTTTTTTTGCTGGATCCGGTTAAGACAATATCAGCATTTTGCACGATACTGAAGTCATAAGGGATAGTTTCAAACAAGACCGCCACTCTATCTTTATCGGCAAAATTATGATAAAGGTTCAATCTCAATTCCGGTCCTGAGCGCATAAAGATTTCAAAACCTTCGTTAAAATTGCGATTGGAAAGCGAGTCTTCAAAAGTATAAAGTCTGGTATCAATACCATGTTTAATTAACTCAGCGGCTAAATCTTCAGCCAAATACTTTTCACCCAGAGCATACGTTTTATCGTGGAGATATTTAGTATAAGTAATCGGCAGATTAATCACGGCGCGGTTATAATCGAGTTGGTAAGGTCGATAAGATGCAATTTTAAACCATACGCCAACCACAATTCCCAAAAGCAAAAGAATAAAAACAAGCCCTAACCGTCGCATAATGACCTCAAAAAAATATAATTTATGTTTAAAGGTTGCCTAAAAATCACCAAACAAACAAGCAAAAAAAAATTTAATCACCAAACAATTACAAAACAGCGATAAAAAAGGTTGACTATTAGACAAAAAAAGCTTACATTGAAACACGTTAAAAAATTTTTATGTCAAACATTATAAAAACAAATTAGTATGAACCAAAAACAGTTTGAGCGCTCCATGGACGCTGCCGAAGTAATTTATGAAGCTTTATGTATCAAAACAAATTGCTTTGATTCTAAAAACAAAGTCATACGAGCTGATTATGTGATTGCCATCGATGACGATCCGACATCGGCATTCTGGGCTGTATGGCTGTATTATAAGATTTACCAACAACATGGCTATCATCCGACAATATTATGCGTCGGCGGAAAAGGTTTGTTGAGTAAATATACTCACGACAAAAGTGAAGCCGAATTATTAGCCTCTGTGTGTTATAAATTAGGCGTACCTGAAACGGATATAAATTTATCGACCAAAGGACGCAACACTGGAGAGAACATTCTGTCAGTAAAAAGGCTGCTGCCGGCAGGATGTACAGTAATTTGGAGTGTAACTAAACGACAGTCTTTGCGATTAGAACGCTCAGTCAAAAAGCAAGCACCCGGATTAATCTCTTATTTCTATGTTGTGGAAGAAAGTCTAAGTGAAGCTGCAAAGATAATGAATGGTAAGGGAATTGCTGAAAACGAGATGATGTTTCATGAATTGGCAAGCATATTGGAACGATGCATCAAATATGCCGGAACGTTTCAAGAACCAATAGATGACATCATCCGCATTAATTCGCAGATACGCGAAGCCGACCATTACTTGCGCAAGCATTACAAACTGAAACTGATGAACAAGAGTGTAAAATTGTTTGGCAAAACCATCAGTGTACCCAACAAGAATTTGACATCTATTTTCCAGTTTCTGCATTTATTGCGTGAAGTCAAACGCAACAAGCCCAAAATGCGAGTGAGTCTGGAATTGGAAATTATTTTTATGTTGGAAACTCTGTGTAATCAAAAACTGTTAGCCAAAGACAAGGCAGAGCTCTTGTTAAAAGAAAGCAAAAAGAGAGTATACAAAAAACTGTAAACTTCTTGAAAAAACACGCAAAAAAAGCCCGACCGTAAGGTCAGGCTTTTTTTGATTTAAGAAAAGGTAATTATTTTGTTTTTTTGAGCGTTGGAAAGAGAATAACGTCACGAAGAGTAGCTGCGCCAGTTAAAAGCTTTGCTAATCTATCCATCCCCATTCCCATACCGGTCGTTGGAACAAACCCATAAGAGAGAGCGTCAATAAAGCTTTCATCAAGCATCTGCGCTTCATCATCACCATTTTCACGTTCAGCCATTTGTGCTTTAAAACGTTCCAATTGTTCCAATGGGTTAGAAAGTTCAGAATAAGCGCAACCAAGTTCCATACCAAGTAAATAAGTATCAAAGTGTTCAACCAAACGAGGATTATCGCGGTGAGTTTTGGCCAACGGAGAAATATCTTTCGGCATATCAGAAACGTGGATTGGCTCAATTAGTGTTGCTTCAACTTTTTCGTCAAAGACTTCCTGAACGACCTTTCCCCAGTTAGAGCAATGATCGGCATCAACGCCGACGGATTTTGCCAAAGCGCGCGCATCTTCAACTGTTTCAACACTTAAGAAATCAGCACCTGTTTCACGCTTAATCAAATCAATGATAGAAACTTTTGGGAACGATTTAGAGAAGTCAATTTCATGCCCATCCAAAACCAATTTATCGGTTCCGAAAACTTTATTAACGACAAATCGAACGAGTCTGTAAATCAAATCAGCCATATCGTTATAATCGCCATAAGCCATATAAGCTTCAAGTCCTGTAAATTCCGGTACATGATTTTTATCAATACCTTCGTTACGATAGTTTTTACCGATTTCGAACACTCTATCAATGCCGCCGACAACTAATTTTTTCAAATACAGTTCGGTAGCGACACGCAAATAGAAATCATTATCCAAAGCATTATAGTGAGTAACAAAAGGTTTTGCGTTAGCTCCCCCCATAATTGGGTGGAACGTAGGTGTTTCGACCTCTAAAAATTCATTTTGATTAAAGAACTCACGAACGGCAGAAACGATTTTGCAACGTGTGAGCAAGATTTGTTTAGCCTCGTCATTGATAATCAAATCGACATAACGCTTACGATAACGAGTTTCGACATCAGTCAAACCGTGAAATTTTTCGGGTAGCGGTTCCAAAGACTTAGCGATAATATCAAACTTTTCTGCAGCAACGGAAAGTTCGCCACGCGGTGTTCTGCGAATAAAGCCGGATACACCGATAATATCACCGATATCCAAACATTTTAAGAGTTTAAGATTATCTTCGTCTAAGTGAGATTTATGGCAGAAGATTTGAATATTACCTGTTTTATCTTTCAAATCGATAAACATACCATCGTTACGAACGGCCATAGCACGACCGGCCACCGTAACTCTGTCATCGGTATTTTCGCCATTAGGCAAATCTTTATATTTTTCTTGCAAAGGTTGTGCAAAGCTATCGGGTTGAAAACGATAAGGATAAGGATTATACCCCATATCCTGTAACTTAGCGAGCTTATTTAAGCGGCTCTGTCTTTGTTCACTAACTTCTTCTGTCATCATAAAATCCATTTGAAAAAATTACGCACAAACATTAAAAACAATGTTAAAATTCGTCTTTTTATATCACGAACGAGAAATTTTGCAAGCAAAAAGTGGATTAACGGAATTTCCAGACAACACTACAAACTTCCTCTTTGCAGTTACAAATAGTCTCTAATTTGTCGATAGCCACATAAGGAGCTTCATTAGCCTTAAAAATATTACGAGATTTTATATCTGTCTGAGGTGTTGAAGGATAAATATCATCCAACACACCTGAAGGTGTTGGAACGGAATATCCGCCCACAGCAATAAGATTCGTCATATCAGCGCTATCCCAATTCATACGCACCAATTCTTTGCAAGCATAACTACTCAAACCTTGAAATGATATTTCAAAAGATCTTTTATCATTAAAAGTCGCAAAAGACGAATAAAAGAAATCAACTCCCCCAAAATAGGCATTTGTGGCTTCTTTAAAACCTTCTCGAAACATACTTTGAGGGATCAGTTTAAAGTCAACAGCTTGTTTATAATTAAATTCACCATAATCACGCTGGCTTTGAAAATACATCTGAATATTTCTGGAAAGGGTTTCTATTTCCTCAATACAAGCATTAGTTTTGAGTTTTTCAACAGAAAGTTTATAACTACGTATTCCCAAATATCCCAAAAGAATAAAGGCAAGCCACCCACCAATCTGAAAAATAGCCCTAACCTTCTGTTTGTTTTCCATAACTTTGCCTTTTGAAAAATATCAACAATTTAACATATACATACTAAGACCACAAATAATCATATGTCATTAAAATAGAGTTAATTTTCCCCAAGATAGACGAAATAGGATAAAGTTTTTCAGCACAAAAAAGAGGAGCATATAAAGCTCCTCTCCTATAGAAAGCAACGGTCAAATTACAGACCATGAGCTTTTTTATGAGCAATCCAAGCTTGCACCATATTATTGTATCGATTCTGATTAGTTTCAAAACGGTTTGACAAGCGTTTTTTATAAGCTTCGCTATAACGATTTTTAAGTAGCTGTTCCATTTGATAAGCTTCTTTATGCTTAATAATATCAAGCATACGTTTAAACTTATCAAAATCGATAGTCGGAGAATTATTATTTCCTAAGCGCTCAAACTGATAATAACGACCTTTTCCGTTATTTCCGTCAGGTCTATAATTATTTAAGATATGAGCGACTTCACGGAATATTTCCACATCTTCAATATGTTCAACAGGAATATGCATTTTTTTGCGCCAGTTAGGGTAAGCAATATTACCGTAAACAAACTGTAAAGGTTTCTGTTGAGACCATTCCAGTTCAGAAATACCCGGAATATTACCCATTTCCCGTTGTCCAAAAATATCTGAAAACGGCATAAGCATAATTGCGGAATTAGAACGAGCCATAAAGGTCGTTACGGCTTGAACATATTTATCAGGGATATTATTAGCATCTTCTCTTGGGTGCTCAACAGCCTTTCCGCCAACTTCATTCCAAATACCATAATGTTCTAAAATCCAGTTTAGTCCCTCACGTTGAGAAGCATATTGCTCAAAAGTATCGTCAGCCTGCTTATCAGAAAGAATACCTAAGAGTTTCTGTTGCCAAACATGTTGAACATTCCATTGGCTGGACAACGGAGGTGTATCATGAGTAGATGGCGAACAAACGGACATTTGCGGGTATTCACTAGGATGCTTCATAGAATTATACATATCGTTATGTCGTTCAAAAGGAAGCACTTTATAAGAAAGGATACCGAAATCTTCCATACTGCGTTTAATTTCATCAGTAGCATTACCGAGATCTTCACCGATAACCAAAGTTTTATTACGATGGCTTTCGAGAGCCACAATAGCCATCAACTCTTTAACGTTATAATAGATATAGTTTCCGGTTTCTGCATTTTCAGGGAAGATGTACAAGCGATGGAGTTGTAAAACGTGGTCAATACGCAAGCAACCTGCGTACCGCATATTAGCATCCAAAATACGGCGATAAGGTTCATAACCTTGTTCTTGTAATTTCATAGGGTTATAACCGAGTAAATACCAACGTTGTCCGTTTTTGGATAAAATATCCTCAGCAGCACCGGCAGTACCTTTAATATAATTATCGCGATAATACCAAGCCTCAAAACCTCTCGGATGAACGCCGACAGCATTATCCATATAAAGCCCGATTTTCATACCAGAATTAAGGCAAGTATCTTTAACATATTGGAGTTGGATTTCGCATTGCCATTGAGCATATTTATAAAAATCGATTTCAGCGCGATGCTGATTTCTGAAAGCAATGATTTCAGGAGAATTTGGGTTATCTCTATAAGCCGCCGGCCAATCTTGCCATCCGGCAGGTGTCGGATTTTGTTTAGCGAAATGTTTAGAAAGCGCTCTAAATGTTGCGAACATTTCCAAACTATCGCCCTGATCAGCACAATAGACATTAAACCGATTACGAGCTTCCTCGCTAAGCGGAGAAAAACGAAACTCATCAAAACAACGATGTAAAATATCATCAACTAATTCTTGAGTAGTTGAGTAATCGACATAAGTTCTGCGCCGATTAACTTTAAGTTTCTCCTGAAAGTCGGGACTATTGTAATAGTCACGAATAGCCGGAGAATTTTTAAATTCGTTAATAGCCGTAACATCCAAATAGAGATAATTAAAGAACATACGGCTATCAGGACTATAAGGAGAAGCAATTTCCGGTCTATCATCATGAGCGGCATGGAGCGGATTAACGCCGATAAGCCCTGCTCCATTTTTACCTAAGATATAGCCGAGTTGCGCCAAATCGCCAAAATTTCCGATACCGAGATTATTCTCGCTGACTTGTTCATAAAGTTGTACCGGAACGCCCCAAGTTTTCTTACCTTCGCGAATACCAAAACCATCATAGCATTTTTCAGGTGCAGAAATAAGGCTAGTTTTTTGAGAAACCTCTTCACCTTTATCATTAACATAAGAGAACGAAACATTATGATAACCGAGTCGCACATCAAACGGGAATTTAAAACGATATTTACGATAAGTTACGCCGTCAATAGTCCGTTCAACTTCATCGCCGTTACTTTCCACTCTTTCCAAATCATCAATAGCGACTTCACCACTATAAAATTTTTCAGAATCATCAATAACGATTTCCCCTTTATAATATTTTTTGGGGTCTTCGTCTTCATAAAAGTTCCATTTAAGTTTTTTAACGCCATCTGGCAAAGAAATTTCCATAGAAGGAACTTTATTTTGCCTTAAAATAGGAATATGGTGTACAATATTGATAAAATTGGCATTTCTTTTTTCATCAATAATTTTCTCGATAAGACGAATATTTTCAGTTTGTTTCTGAGCATCTTGAGTAGTATAATCAAAATTCTGATCGAGAATATCCATAGCCTTGAGCAATCCGACCTTTTCTTCAATAGTAGCTTTTAATTCAATACCAGAAAGATAAGCCAGATTACTGATACTTTCACAGATATCCATCTTTATATATCCTTTAAACATAAAAGTTATTACATTATGAGCAGAGCATAGCGATGAAAAAAAAGGTTAGCAAAGCCAATCGACAACTTATAAACAAGAATTAACATAAAAGCGTCTTTTAAAACACATTAAAAAAAAGAGAGGAATACTGAATAATCTCTTATATAAAACATGAAAGAGCTAAAAGAATATCTAAAAAAATGGGGAAGCAATAAAATCTTCCCCTTTCTGTTTTAACATTAGATTACCACGGATCCGAATACTTCAACGATGGATCATGCAAACGATTGAGGTAACCAGAGTTTGAACTTGATTTTTTATTATCAATATCACGATAAGAACCTAACTGATCGATTTGGTCAACCTTATCCGCCCAATCACCATCTTTAAATACAGTTCTGTCGAAGTAACAATAAACGGTAGCGTGCCCTTCAATCGTGTTTGTCGGAACAGGGAATAAGTTCCATACAAAGCTACCATTTTGGAATGTTGGGTTAGAATTATTTAAATCATTATAACCATCCTGATTGTTGTTAGATGTAACTTCATCATCCAATCCAGCAGCCCCCTCTAAATTATAATAACTTTTATCATAAATAAATCCCATACGCGCATCCCAACCTTCTCCGGCAGTATCAGGTTTAATCGCTGTCTTCAACCACGTATTCTGTTGGAAATATAGAGGTTGAGCAACAGCATAACGATTGGTGCCATCATCTGTATATGTATAAGTACCAATATTTTGATCACTAACTGCTGCAGTAAGATCTGAATCCGTTGTAACAGAAGAAACATCAGTATAATAAGCCTTTAAGCCCAAATACCAACCTTCAGTACGGGATAACGTCTGCGCCAAGAATGAGTCATGCGTATTTCCGTCTTGATAAATACCATTATAAACCAAACTGCTGACTTCTTCCATTCCCGGATAGATGATAGCATCGTTCAAGCTACCTCCGGACATACCCGCAATATCTTCTGCAGATTTCAAGATATCTGCTTGTCGAGTACCCGGATTAACCACCCATCTGTTAGCAACACTCTCAGGTTTATACATACCACCAAGTTTGCTAGCTTGCATAATTTCTCCGGCTTGTCCCATATTAAATGAAATAGGGATAATTGTCGCCATATTTTTATATCCCGGAGGGCAAAGAGCATAAGGAATATGACCGACATAAGGATCTGCCCATGCCACGTTAGCAGGAATTGGCTTAAATCCCTGTTCAGTACATTTCGGACCACAGCTCCAAGAAATTCTATCCGTATGTGTCCCCTCAAGAAAGTCGTTAGAAACGTTATAAACGCCTTTAAGAATAAAGTCAGGTAAGATATCGCTCAAACGAGCTCCCCCTCGAGTAGTTAATTTAATATCATGCATAACCGAGGTATAAGCCGGATTAACCATATATTGGTCATACATAGTCCCCCTATCCTCTTTACCGGCAATTTCAGGGACAGTTTCATTAGTATTAGAAACAAAGCGGTTAGCTTTAATATAACCGAACCCTTCATCTGCAGCATAAGTAGAAGAAGACCCTCCGCTACTGTAACTTTCTTCTAACTCAATAGCCCCTTTACGGATATAGATAGAAGCTTCGCGTGTATCATCAATATCGCTGGAACCGCCTCTCACATCAGTCGGATTGATTTTCAACATAGCGTAATATCCGCCGGCAGAAGATCCTCCTGCGGCATAGTTACCGTCGGAATCCTTAGCCCATACTTGGATATACTCAGGATCAATTTCAAACATTGCATGATCATTATCGGTTGTTCCGACGGCATTAGACGAGTTAGAAGCAATATGTATAACTTCATTACCTGTTACGTGGAAAGAACCGTTAACTTGAACATTAGCTTCTGTCGTCAAGCTTTCTGGATCCATATTAGGAGCAACTTTAAAGCGAGCCAGACTGGAATCATCTTCTACTTGAAAATCAACCCATCTTGTTCTGATTTTATCTGCATCGGCATAGAATTGAGCCCCTTCGTCTTCATCAGTAGAGCTTACGTCTTTTGTTTTAATGGTAAAAGTACCGGTTTTAGCGTCAATTCTGTTTGCGTAAGAAGAAGTCCAATGCCCGGCAAATCGCATAGCTTCACGTTGCACATCAACCACGCTGGAAGTCTTATCATTGATAGTATAGAGGTTAACCAAAGTAGAACCGACGACGTTTGCCGAACCGTCACCACCGACGGTATCAGCCAAGAAATAGTTTTTGAGAGCACCGGTATTAGGATCACCAGCCCCGATACGAGAACTACCATCTTCAAAGGCAGCCCAAGCACCATCGGTATCGTTAATTAAAACTTTGGTAGAATCAGCCATAAACATCAAATCGTTTTTACCGGTATTCATTTCTCCGCGTTTATCATTAGTACCGCCTTTAGTCATATTACGAATAACGACCATATCGTCATAAGCATTTAACCAAGCCGTTTGCGGAGCGCTGACAAATTGTGAATAAGATTCGAAACCGGCGTGAAGTTCTTGCATACCGGCTTGTTTCAACCAAGCTTTACGAGCCCATAACAATTCATCAACCCAAGCCGAACCGGCAACACCCAAAGTAAATTCATTACGAGTATACGTACCTTCATTAGAAGCAGTAGAACTCATATTTTTATTACCCATATAAGTTCTACCGATAATATCTGTATATTTAGAAGCTATAGTCGTCAAATGAGCAGAAGGGGTAGTTAAATCAGCATAGTCATTTTTAATAGCATTATTATGAGTTGGTAGGAAAGCAACCGGACCAGACTCCATACCCTCATCACTATAACCTAACCCACTATATACACGAATAGCACCACCACGTAAAGAAACTTTATCGGTATCGGCATAAATCATGTGGTTAGAGTTATAAGCATTTCCGATAACTCCGTTTTCATTATTAACATCATGTCCAACCGTAAAGATACGACTATCGGCTGCGGAGCTGTTAACGGTTTTAACATTACCAAGCAAGTGAATTCTTGAACTATTATCGGCACCCTGAGCCATCATCCACCCTGCATTATGACCGGCATACAGGTTTCCGCCCATATCGTTGATATAAGTAACCATATTATCAGCAGTAGTAGAACCACCATTAATAAAGACGGTACCACCTCGCCTATTAATTGTAGTTTCAGAAGAGTTAGACGCTTGGTTAATATGAACTTCATTAAAATTATTATTAGAGAAAGCTTGAATTAACGTACCGAGATTACTTACACCCGAAGATCCGACTAAAAAGTCCACAATATCAGAAGAATCTTCTCTGCGTCTAACTTGAACAAATTCATCCATCATAGAAACGCGTTCGGCGTTTTCTTTATTTTCTGCACGAAATACGATAACTTCCTCATCGCCTGTACCGGAACTGTTCATACGAGCGAACTGTAAAACATCCCAACCATCGGCAGTACGATCCATATCAGCGTTATACCCTAAAGTATCTTTAACATTACCGTCATAAAGCGTTTCTTCGCGGAATAACTGGAAGCTTTCACTTAAGGCCGCCAAATTACCATATATCCAAGCCGCACCGTTATTAGCTTCCAATTTTTGATCATAAGGAGAATCAACTAAAGTTTTGCTGAAAGGTTTACCGATATACAAGTCAGCAACATTAGGGTCGCAAGCCGTAATACCGGAAGAAATATCTTCACCGATAAACGCACGATTACAGTCAGTATTCATAGTTAATTTTTTAACGTTAAAGATAGAATAGTAATAGTCAGAACGCGGCTGATCGTCACCCGGAGAAGCGTGTCCGCCAAGATACAGGTCAGTCACCATTGTATTATGATAATACTCTGCCGGATCATCATAGTTATCCGGTGGTACACGATACAAATATTTCATACTATCGTCATAACTCATGGAAACCGGTTCATTAGAAGTCACGATAAGAGAGTTTTCCGTCAAAGCAGAAGAATCAAACTCCAAATCATCAACCATAGTACTGTCCAAGAACCAAGCGCCACCGGTACCTTTAGCTTCTTTCAACTCAGTAATAACACCACCGTTAGCTCCAACAAGAGAAGCCAAACGAGCTGCACGTTTAGCACCCAGATCAACTATTTTCGGATAAAGGACATATGAAACCAAAGTACTGTTATCACGGTGAACATAAACTTTAGGCATATCATAACCGCGAATTTCATTAGGTTTATAGCCATACGGGAGATAGCTAGAGTATCCGACGTGGAAGACATTATTCCCCGGTTGCTCATCTTCAAATTCAATAACCAAAGTACTATTATCAGTAAAAGCTGCGGAACTCATCAATCCGGCAAAATTCTGCCTAATAAAAGCATCGATCACATTACCCATAGTACGCGCCTGCGAAGCCGAGTTAATATCTTGTATTTCCTGCAAACGTTCGGCAGATTTTTTATAAAGGGTTGGCGTAACCATGGCAATCAGTCCCAGCATAGCGAGCGCTTCAACAAGAAGCGTACCGCGCTGTTCTGACTTATTAAATAATTTACTCATAATTTAGCCTCCTTTTAAAAACTCTCAATTTTAAATATACAAGGTTGTTGCTTACTGCACAAATCATTACCTTCTTTGTCTTTGAAGAAATGTTCATCAAAGATCCAAGTAGGCATTTCCCAATATGAGCGATTTCTACGTTCAACGGGGTAAGAATCACGTCCTGCGTCAGCGTGTTCCTGATCCCATTTTTCCATATCATCGGCAAAAACCGGAATAAAATTTATTTTACCTTTAAAGATCCACCCATCTTTATTTGATTCGGTGCCCTTCCCCCAATGAATAACGCCCAAACGTTCATAGTATTGTTTTTTATTAAGGGCGCTAATGAAATCAAGACTAACATCACCATTAACACGGTTAATCCAACGTGCATCAAGTTTTTTATAAGAAACGAGAAATCTTCCGCCTTTAGCCAAATCGCAACAAGTACCGGTAATATTTCCATCTGCATCTGTAGCCGGCGTACAATTTTTGCTATCAGGTTCGTTCATTTGTTTATCCAAGCAAAGAATTTTTGAAGCCATTTCGGAACCGTCATACATTTGTCTTCCGACATTTAGATAGTCACGTCCTCCGGGATTTAAGGAACCTTTTTTATCGTGAGCACGAAGGTAAATCATTTTTTTATCGCCGCCACTAGCTAAGAAAGTATGAATATCTTCGTTATCTTGAGCAGAAGAATCATCAAAATCGGTATAAAACAGATCATTAGGTAAAACCCAATCAATACCTTCAGCTTCATAAACGCCAAGATTGATATCAATACCGACTTTTTTAAGAGTGTTATGGTGGATAATAAATTTATAAATAACGGCGGCAGCTTTTTTCCGCGCCATATCACGATCATAATCGGGGCGTGCGGAAAGATTATATCCGTAAAGAGACGCCATAAACGTCGCAAGTAACATCAATAAATACATAAAATAAGCTCCACCATATATACGTATATGCTAAGAGCATACCATATTTTTTCGAAAAAATCAACAAAAAAGCAACGTTTTCCCCTATTTGTAACAAAATTGTCACAATAATATATTAAAGTAAAAAACATTGCATTATTTACAAAAATACCTTGTCAAAGAAAGGCTGAGTTAATAGATTAAAAGAGAACAGAAAAAAGGAGCCATAAGAAATGAATGAAGTATCTCTAAGTCTTGCAGAAACCACAATAAAGATGCTTGGCGACCGTTGGAAAGTACAAATTATAGAAAGTTTGATGGACGGGACGAAACGCTTCGGCGAATTAAAAAAGGACTTAGGTAATATTACGCAAAAGGTTCTTACCTCAAATTTGCGTATGTTAGAAGAAAACGGTATCTTAAAGCGGAAAGTATACGCGCAAATTCCGCCGCGAGTAGATTATACGTTGACTAATCTCGGGTACAATTTAAAACCGGTGATTGATTCGATGGTTGCTTGGGCGGTAGAATATCGCGGTTCTTTGGTTCAGGAGTTCAACGATATGAAAGAAAAAGGCAAAGCCAGAATAGAAAATAAAATCAACAAAATAAAAGAGAATATTCAAGTAAAAGGTTAGATTTAACACAATCTCTCAAAAAAGCACTTCAAGAAAAAAGAAGTGCTTTATTTTTTTTATATCGAAAAGTGAAGATGTATTAGCGAGCCGCACGTTTAATACGGTCATTAATGGCAAGTCCCAGACCTTCAAACGGAATGGGAGCCATAGCCAAACGAGAGAAGTTTGGATTTTTATCAGCCTCACGCATATAAGCAAACAGATGCGCAGCGGCTTCACGCAAATCCCCTTTAGGGCTTAAATTCATCTCTGCCCATGGATATTCCGGACCAAACCCGATAAAAAGCTCACCATCTTGACGTTCAGTAGCGTTGATACGCAATTTTTTGGACGGTGCATAGTGTTTTAAGAGTTGCCCCGGAGAAGTCGGACGATTAGGATTGCCGTCAGAAATAGCCACCGGCTCGTTAAGCGCTTCTTCAAGTTCTTCTTTTGTAATGCCCCCTGCTCGTAACAAAACAGCTTGTGACGTGGTCAAATCCAAAATAGTCGATTCAACACCGACTTCACAAGCACCGCCATCTAAAATCATATCGACATTATCGCCCAAACTCTCATAAACAGCTTCTGCGGTAGTCGGAGAAATAGTCTGTGAGCGATTAGCGGAAGGAGCGGCAATCGGCACGCCTGATTGACGGATAAGTTCCAAAGCGACCGGATGTTTCGGACAACGAACAGTAATAGTCTTAAGCCCTGCGCACACCAAATCAAGCGCTGGATTTTCGTCCAATCGCGGAAGAACAAAGGTTAGCGGTCCCGGCCAAAACTTTTTAGCTAAGAACAAAGCTCTTTCATCAGCTCTGGCATATTCTGCAAGCTGGGAAGGTTCTGCAATATGAGAAATCAGCGGATTAAACGAAGGACGACCTTTAGCTGCAAAAATACCGGCAACGGCATGCGCGTCATACACATTAGCCCCCAAGCCATAAACCGTTTCGGTCGGAAAAGCGACAAGTTTACCGCCCTTGATAAGTTCCGCCGCCTGACATATATTAGCCTCATCAGCCTTAAAAATTCCGCTCATAATATCCTCACAAATAAAAAAATCTCTGCGATAACAACATTTTTCAGACATTAGCACCATAAAAAGCAAAGTCAAGCCCATAATTTTAAGACTTTATTCACTAATAAAGACGCAAAATAACCGAGATTAAACAAAGGAGAAAACAATGACAGAAATTACATTTAACCGCTCGGCTAAAGAAACCGAAGTCAAAGTTCTGTTGGCAACCAAAGAGGAAGCCTTAAACTATGGCGTTACCGGCGGCATTATTGATCGTTCAACCTTTAATCGCCTGAAAGATTTAGTCGCTAAAGCCGATGAAGGTAGAGAAAAGAAAGAAGACATCTTAATACTAAATAATGGCAAAGACGTGGTTGTTTTGTTACGAATTTCAAATACAGCGACACCTGTGATGTTGCAAACCTTAGGTGGCAGAGTGTATAATCAGATAAAAAACTACAAATCTGCGACAATTTTTGCAAGACACTTGCCGAAAACTGACTTTGAAGCCAAAGACATCGCTTCTAATATGGGCTTAGGTGTGGAATTGTCATCATATAGCTTTGATAAATACCGCACGACGAAGAAAGCAGATGAATTTCCGAGATTGGAAACATTAAATTTCGTAGCCAAAGACAAATTGGATAAAAAAGATTATGAAAAGAGCGCCGCTCTGGCCAATGCCGTCAGATATGCGCGCGATTTGACCAATGAACCGTCCAACGAGTTAACGCCGGAAGTTTATGCGAAAGACATCAAGCGTTTGGAACATTTGGGCTTAAAGGTTATCTTAAAAGATAAAGAACAATTGAAAAAAGAAGGTTTCAATATGTTATTGTCCGTAGCTCAAGGTTCCGTCAACAGTCCGTATGTGGCTATTTTGGAATATAACGGCAACAAGAGCAAAAAAGGCTATGACATTGCGTTGGTCGGCAAAGGCGTAACCTTTGATTCGGGCGGTATATCCATTAAACCGGCAGCCGGTATGTGGGATATGAAACAAGACATGGCAGGCTCTGCTGTGGTTGTATCCAGTTTGAAAGCCGCTGCTCAGCAGAAATTGAAGTTAAATATTGTGGGTATTGTTGGGTTGGTAGAAAATATGCCGTCCGGAACAGCCACCCGCCCCGGAGATATTGTAACCTCCCTATCGGGTAAAACCGTTGAAATATTGAATACGGATGCGGAAGGAAGATTGGTTCTGGGCGATTGCTTGACTTATGTTGAAAGAGAATATAAGCCGGAACGTATTGTAGATTTGGCAACATTAACCGGTGCGATTGTGGTTGCCTTGGGTAGTGAAATGGCGGGCTTATTCAGCAATGATGATTGTTTGTCAGAATTATTGAGTATCTCAGGCGAACAATCCGGTGAAGAATTATGGCGTTTCCCGATGACGGACGGTTATCGTAAATTGATTAAGTCCGACATGGCAGATGTTAAGAATATATCAGACGGCAGAGCCGCCGGTTCTATTACCGCCGCATGCTTTTTGGAAGAGTTTTTGCCAAACAAAACTCCATGGGCACACTTGGATATTGCCGGTATGGATATGTTTGGTAAACCAAAACCATTATATCCTAAGGGAGCAAGTGGTTTCGGTGTTCGCTTAATCAACAAGTTATTACAAAACTTAGAGAAAAAATAAAAAAAACATAAGATAGAGAGGAAAGCGTTTCTGCAAAGGAACGCTTTTCCTATTGCTAAGTAAGGGAATTTGTGCTAAAATAATGCCAATAGGAGGAACTGATGTCAGAAGATATAGAATTAATATATAATGGTGAAGACCGACCGAGTAAGGCTTGTTTTGAACCAATAACTAATACCAAATATTCAAAACCCGATGGCGGACTATGGACATCCCCATTAAATAAAAGTAATGGAAAGAGTGCATGGCAAAGTTGGTGTGAAAGAGAGGATTTTCATCCTGAGCGCTACCAAACGCAATGGCATATTGTTCCTGATAAAGATGCAAAAACCTTAATCGCCGATGAAAATTTAGAGAATATAGAGCCCTATCTGATAAATGATAAGCAAACGTGTCCCCGCATAGATTTTGAAAAGTTATCACAAGATTACGATGTGGTAAGATTTCCCCAAGATGTTGTTTTTAAGTATAATATGGGGATATTAAACGCGTATGATATTGACAGTACAATATTCCTAACGCCAAAATTTACGGCAATGAATGATCGAGAATATCAAAACTACAAGACAAAAGAAGCTCTTGAAATAGAGCTGCAAAGACACGTAGCTGCTCGCAAAGAGATGTTGGCAGAAAGAGAAGAATACCTGCGCTCTCTCCAACAACCACAAGAAAATACGCCTCAAGAGGCTCATGTAGAAATAGAACAAAGTGTGCGAGCTGCATCACAATCACAAGAAAATACAGTAAAAGAAACTACGACAGAAATAAAAGAAAGAGAACATGTAGCTCAGCCATCGCAAGAGAATATGAGCCAAGAACCATCGCCAAAAAAGAAAAACAATCTCTTTAACAAAATAGTCAAACAAAAGTTATGGAACAAAATTTTCTCGCGCTAAAAGATAACAGGGACAATACAAAAGACCACATATTTTTTATTTTCACCTCTTTACAAATATAAACAATCTGCTATACTCCGCGGCAATAAAACAATCTAAGAGAAGGAAAATAAAATGAGCAAGCAAACATGGCAACCGGGAACAATGATATCCCCTCTTTCGCCGGCATTAATCGGCTCGGGAGATATGGAACACCCCAATGTAATGACCGCCGCCTGGACGGGAATTATCTGTTCAGATCCGGTATTGACTTATGTATCATTAAGACCAAGCCGCTATACGCATGAGTTAATCAGCCAAAACAAAGAATTCACCATAAATCTGCCGACATGGAAGATAGCGGAAGCGACCGATACGGTAGGAGTGAAATCGGGTAGAGATTTGGATAAATTTGCCTTAACCGGATTGACAGCCGAACCTTGCTCAAAAATCAAAGCACCGCAAATCGCCGAATGCCCTGTGTCTATGGAATGTAAAGTATTGGAAGTTCGCCCTTTTGGCACTCATGATATGTTTTTGGCAGAAGTTGTAGCAGTCAATGTGGATGATAAATATATAGATGAAAACGGTGCGCTAGATTTGGAAAAAGCCGGATTATTGGCTTATGCACATGGATTTTATTACACTTTAGGACGCAAAATCGGCAAGTTTGGTTTTTCTGTAGAAAAGAAGAAAAATCCTGCGGCACCATCTATTGCAACCGTAATGAAGGCCGATGAAAAGTTTGGCAAAAAGAAAATCCAAATGCCGAAAGGAAAAACAGTCGCCGAAGCAAAAGAAACGACGATATTCTATGAAAACGGCGTGGAAGTTATTGTTAAAAAGCCGAAATTTGTGAAAAAAGACAAAAGTTCCGCACTCAAAAATGACAAAGAACGTAAGGCATACGCACGTCAAAAAAGTGTAAAATTCAGCCGTAAAGAAAATAAAGGTACCAATTACGAGCCATACAGTTTCAAAAAGAAATCAGACGGAAGTTTTAAGCAAAAGCCGAAAAGAAAATCGCAGAATTAAAGATTGATTAGGAATAATAACGCTCTTGAAGTTTTTGTTGCAAAATGGTTTGTGACAGATTATTGACTTTAGGAGCGTTTTTATTTTGATTATCCGCGACAAGTATCTGGTTAGCATCGTTTTTATAGAGTTGCGATTTAACACGCAGCTCTGCTTGTGAAGCCGCAAAATCCTTTTTCATGGCATCAGCTAACTGATAACGATCCATAGAATTATCTTGTTGCGGTAAGATTTCGGAAGTTGCGTTAAGCAGATATTGAATTTGCTCATCGGAATAGTGTTCAAACAGCATTGTATCAAGATTTTCGGGAGCGGCTTTTCCGTCAACTTTCTGATAGTTTTGGCGTTTTTCCATACAATCCTGCCGCATTTTCGTAACATCATCTAAAGTAAATTCCTGTTCTGGGCTAAGCTTCAGGTCATGGCGAAGTTGCATAACGCGTGCATAAACTTCTTTGCCGCTGTCCCGATATTTGCTGTACTCTACGCCATCGTTAACCTCTTTACCAACAATGACATTAGCCATATTTTCACTAAATTTAAGTCCTAAAGCGTGGGTTGCTTCGTGCGTAACCAAACTGGATATAGAGCGCAATTCAAGATGTCCTTTATTTTGCTCATAATTTTTAAGATTAAGAAAAACCGTCGGTTCTTTAATGATGCCGAGCGTATTAAAAGCGATATTATTATCTCCTTTTTCAGCGCTTAATTTATGGAGATGTGCCATAGCTTTATCTTTTCCGCCCAAAGCTTGCACAAATTTATCGGTTAAGTGGAGTTCACCATTTTCAACTGCGTCAATCAACCGATCAACACCTTTTTCGGTCACAAAGACTTTCGTTTTATCAAGATTATCAAGAGCCTGCTGATAATCAGGTTCGCCGTCGGCATTTTTAGAAACCTCACGTCTGCGGGTTAACCAAGTTTTGAGTGAAGACAAACCTTCCTGTACTTCTTGACGTTGTGCATCAGAAATATCCAAACCGTCATCAACAAAAATTTCATTTTCATCACTCATAACCGCCTCCGCAATAATATAGAGAAATTATACACCAAAGATGCAGTGAAGTCAAATAAAATACACAATCGTTTAAATCCTCAAAAAAGCGATTATATAAACCAAGTAAGCAACGGAAAAGGAAGAATGAGCTGGATATTTTTAAGCCTGATATACGCAGTTTTTAACGCCATATACACCACCTTTAACGAACAACACCGTTACAACGGATATGTTTTGGGAATATGGCGAGGTTTTGGCGTAAGTATATTGGTATCGCCGTTGCTATTAACAGTACCGTTGATAAATTCCGCCCCATATTATGTAATATTAATAATGCAAGGGATAATGATTGGGGTATATGACAGCCATATATTCTTTGCCTCAGCAAAATATGGCAGTCATTCGTGTTCAGGTTTTATGGCGACGTGTGTTTTGATAACAACGTTTATGTGGTGGGGTATAGATTTTCGAGAACTGGAAGATTTAATTCAAAAGCCGCATTTACTGATTAGTTTATTTTTGATTTTATGCGGTTTTTCGGTAAGTTATTGGCAAATGATGAAAGTAAAAATTAGTCATCGAGCGGAAAAATATTTATATCCGGCGGTATTTGCCTTGGCGTTGATGAGCATAGCGACACGCTTCATCGCAATACATGGCGGTAAAGTATATACGGGAGTGATATATTATTTAACGGTCTCATGTTTTACCAGCGGAATATACAATGCGATAATGTTTTTAAGAGATATGCAAAATCCGCTGGCAATCCCAAAAGAGATATCAGAGGAAACCGTACCGACACGCAAGGAATTATTGTTTGCACCGTTAAAATCCGGTAATGCCGTGTGGTTGATAATTTTTAGCACGATATTGATAGCCGCCAAGACAATAGCGTTAAGAGAGGCAGAAAATCCGGCTTATGTAATTGCGATGTTGTTGTTATCACCGATAATCATTGATATATATAAGACCAAGCAACTTCCCCACTCTCCGATGAGTTTATCGGTAATAATCTTTTTGGGATTATTGCTATGGTTGGTTGGATAAAAGGAAAATAGCTTTACAAATAAAAAAAAGCGCCTCATGAAGAAGCGCCGTAATAAGCTAAAAGATAAAGATTTATCCGAACAATTTATCCCAAAAGCTTTTTTCTTCTTCAGGAGCAGCCGCATCAAACTGTTTTAAACACTCTTTCTGCGCATCGGTTAATTTCGTCGGAATAACCACTTTAAATTCAACAAACAAATCACCGCGTTTATCGGAGTTCATATAGCGCATACCTTTACCTTTGATACGCAGTTTATCATTTGGTTGCGTACCCGGTTTAACGTCAACATCAATTTCCTCTCCGTCAATACCTTTGAGCTTAAATTTACCGCCCATAGCCGCCATAGACATAGAGATTGGAGAAAGCGTGAATAAATCCGCTCCGTCCCGTTCGTAAGTTTTATGTCTCTTAACTGTAATAAAGACATACAAATCGCCTTTAGGCCCGCCGCGTTTACCGACTTCACCTTCGCCGGCAACCCGCATGCGTGTACCGTTTTCGATACCTGCAGGAATTTTGATTTTAAGAGATTTATCAAGTTTTTCTTTACCAGTACCGCGACATTTTTTACATTTATCGGTAACAGCGCGTCCAGTACCTCGGCATTGCGGACAAGTTGTTTCAAAAACAAAGAAACCACCCTGTTGAGTACGAACACGGCCTGTCCCGCCGCAAGTAGCACAAACCGGAGGTTCTTTACCATCGGCAGTACCATGTCCGTGACAAGCATCACATTCTTTTGAAGTAGTAATATTGATTTCTTTTTCCAAGCCGACATAAGCCTCTTCAAGAGTGAGCGCAATATCGTAGCGAATATCGTCGCCGCGTTCGGCATAAGAACGTTGTCTGGCACGTCCCTGCCCTGTAAATTCGGAAAAGATATCGGAAAAGACATCGGCAAATCCCGCACCGGTAAAGTCAAAACCGTTAAACGGATTAGCCCCTGCACCGCCCATACCGCTGGTAAATGCTTGATGTCCGTAACGGTCATAAGCAGCACGTTTCTGCTCATCTTTTAAGACTTCATAAGCCTCATTAATTTCTTTAAATTTAGTTTCCGCCTCTTTATTACCTTGATTTCTGTCGGGATGGTATTGCATCGCCAATTTACGATATGCTTTTTTAATTTCATCCCCTGAAGCGGTTTTGGTTACACCCAAAACTTCATAGTAGTCAGCCGTGGTAGTCATATCATCAAACCATAGAATAAAACATTACATATATAAATCTGTAGAATATTTAGGTACAATATTTTGACAATGCAAGCCCAAATTAACTTTTATGCCAAATTAAAATAAGGAGTAACGACAAAAAAACTTGACAAAAGATATAAAATTCATAAAATATGGCTACAAAACCTAAGTATTTGTATATAATTGAGAAAAAAATTCAAACTTTACGGAGTTTGAGCTATTATTAACCACCAAAAAACAAGTTGTATGGAAAAGCTCAAAGAAACAGCGGAGCAACTACTGGTAAATGCTCTGATTTATTATCAACAAAGTGAAAGAATTAAAACCAAAGAAAATTGGCTCCACACTGATGAAGAAACCGTTGAAATTGCATTGAAAGCAATTGACGAAGGAGCTGAACTGAATGGTCGTCTTGACTATCCATTTGGCGGAGATGTCCCCTATTTGCAAGTTGCCACCGACAAACAAATCTGGTCGTTAGCAGAAAAGATGATAGATAAAGGAGCGGATGTCAATGAAGAAGATTGGCAAGGAGCAAATTGCTTCCACAATCTATTTTTTCACTACTACTACTTTGATACCTGCCAAAACCGCGAGGCAGCAAGAGCCGTAATGGTAAAGATGCTGCAACATGGAGCAATGACAGAGAGTACGGCCAAAATGATCAAAAGTGATCAGGATGGTAAAAAATTGTTGACAGAACTAATCGAAGCAGCAACCATCCAAAAGTAAGCGCACACCGCAAACAAAACAGACCCTATCCAAAACGGTAAGGTCTGTTTTTTTAGTCTAATCACAATTAGAATAAGCGGAAATAACCTTTTCGTTACGGAGCAAGACTTTTACACTGCATTTAATTGCCGAGCTGGAAGGATATGGTATGTTATAAGAAATCATTTCTCCGCCGCCGACAGATTGAAAATTAGTATAATAAATCCACATAACAACTCCGTCACTAAGATTTTTAATAACATTAGGCGCACCGTTAGCCAGCCAAAGATCAGATATACTTTGACCTTTATAAACCGCTATACCATTAAGTTGATAATAAGCATTTTTCGAATCATCGTTCCAATGGCAAGCCCCTAAAATAAAAACCAGAGCCCATAGACTAGATTTGAGTAATTTCATCAAAAATTCTCCTTATAAATCCCTTTTAGGGCAGATATAATCATCAAAAAAGATGATACAAGGAGGTAAAAAAATAAAAAAAATCAGAAAATCCATTTAAATTTAAACATTAAAAAAGAGAGATAAGTTATTTAAAACGCTGTTTAAATTTCTGTAAAAAAGAAGGTTTCAAAACTTCATTTTTTGATAAAATTTCTACCTGACAAGAATTAGGAATTAAATTTTCCAAATAAGCCGGAGGAGCTTTTTTGAGCTTAAGATATTTAAGATGAGATAAATCCGCCCCAACCAACAGAACTTTATCGTAACCGGATATATCAAGAAAAGACGGTAAATTTTGCACACCGATAAGTTGAGCTTGTTGTCCTTTTCCCAAGATTAACTGATCAAAATTCCGTAAATCGCACCCATTAAGACAAATATTTTGCACTTTCGAAAAATCGATATTATTCGGCAAGTTTTGACAATGAGTAATTTCAATATTGCAGTTCGGCGCAAGTTTTAATGTTTTGACATTCTGAAGATTTTGCCTGTAAATTTCCACCGTTAAACATTCAGTCAAGTCAATAAAACTAGGCAATTTAGGAACGGCTTTAATCCCGCATTTCTCTCTCAAGACTTTAAGACCGTCATATTTATCCGCATCAAAGCGAACAAAATCAGTATCAAGACTTTGCAGACAATATGTGGGAGTTGGCGAGGACATAAGAATCTCACCGTGTTTACAAGCTGTTTGCGCAATACGCTTAGCCAATTTCTTTTCATATCCGCCGTTTTGAGCTAAATTTTGTGCAATATTATGAATATCAATGGGTTGCAGACGATCAACAAAAGTAAAAAGCACGACACTTTCAAATTCTCGTTGCTTATCAATCGGTATTTTTTCAATACACAGCAACATATCCCGCACACTGCGAGCATAGTTGGTAGACATCAGTACATCGAGTCCGACATCAAGTGTAATTTCTTTTTCACCACGTTTATAGGGGCGCAACATATTTTCGATTCTGAGCGCCCCTTTGGGAGAAGTGATAGGTAAACCCATTATACAATCACCGAGTTAGAAATCAGTAGCAGTTCGTATAAGCCGTAGTAACATAAGTGCGATAAAATTCGACAGTCAAAGAGCACAAAGAATGTGGTTGATAATCACCTAAGTCGCTATAACGAACAATATCGCCTTCATTATCCTCATAGTCATAATCTATATAGTAAACCCATCTGACGGTATTATTTCCGATATATTGAGCGTGCATAGGTTCTTCAAAATCATCGAAGAAATCGCGCATTTGCTGTCCTTGTTGAATATCGAAACCGGCCACATGCATAACCTCACCTTTGGGAGCGCGATAATAAGTGTATGTCGGTTCTTGACTATAGTAAGCATAGGTTGGTTGGTCATAATAGGTATATGTAGCTTTGCGTTTATAGTAGATATAAGTTGGTTGCTGTGTGGTATATTGTTGATAATAAACAGGTTTAGGCTCAATTTTCGGATTATCTCTACGATAAGTCGGAACATAATTAGGATTACAACAACAACCCGCCAATAGCAAAACCGCTACGGCTGCCAAAATTTTTCTCATAACTGAAAATCTCCTTAAAATGTGTTTTACGGTCAAACGACCAAAATTAAATAGAAAAAAACTTAACTTACTAACTCTAAAATAATTTCGTCCAAAAGGATAAAACCCTTGTCCGTAAGTTTAATGTTGGCGTCATCATAACACAATAAATTTAATTGCGCAAGTCTTTTTGTCATTTTTTTTGACAAAAAGTCAAATAAATGTATTCCACAAGCATTATAAAAACGATTTTCAGAAATTCCATCCTCAATACGAAGTCCCATTAAGAGAAGTTCAAGGGCTCTTTCATAAGGAGATAAATTTTCCGCAAGTTGTCCGTCTAAGGTCGCAAAAATTTGTCCGTTAAGCCGAAGACGACCGTGCGCTCCTTCCCCGATACCGATGTAGTCACCGCCTTGCCAATAAGTCAAATTATGGATGCTTTGAGCAGAAACTGATTTGGCAAAGTTAGATACTTCATAACGTTGAAATCCCAGCGAGCGCAAATAAGAAACCGTGTTGTTATAGAGGGATAGAGAATTTTCCTCGTCCATAGGCTGAACATTTTTGCGATAAAAAGGCGTTCCCTCTTCAATAGAGAGTTCATATAAAGAAATATGCGAAAGGTCAAATTGCAGCGCGGTATCAATTTCCCTTTGCCAATTATCCCATTGTTGCCCGGGACGAGCATAGATTAAGTCAATCGAAAATTTCGGAAAAGTCTTAGATCCCAGCTCCATCGCCGTAAGTGCATCGGATAAAGAGTGAGTACGTCCGAGTTTTTTCAAATCTTCTGAATGAAGAGCTTGCACGCCTAGAGAAAGACGATTGATACCGGCATGATGAAACGCCAAAAATTTATCACGTTCAAAAGTATTAGGGTTAGCTTCCAAAGAAATTTCCACATGATGAGCAACATTAAATTTCTTTTGCAGTTCGTTTAAGACAACATCAACCGCCAGAGGAGATAATAAGGAAGGAGTTCCCCCACCAAAAAAGACAGATTTAACGGTTTGCTTTTGTGCAAATAAATCAGCAAAATAGGCAATATCAGAGAGATATCGCTGAACAAGAGCATTTTCATCAAACGATTTCGGAAGAACGGCACGAAAGAAGTCGCAATAAGGACATCGACTTTTGCAATAAGGGAAATGGATATAAACAGCCAGTTTATCATCATCAGGCAATCCAACGGCAATATTCCCTACTCCCGCCGTTTGTTCTGTCACCGTTTGCTTATAAAGACTATCCCCCTTATTCATACCAACCATAACCGAAATTAGTTTGCAAGCATTATGGCTAACCTAATTGAGCACAAGCCGTTTCAATACGATTTTGGAGTTCTGCCATAAATTCTTTCTTTCCGGCAAAATCTTTGATATTCATCGGCGGTAAGAATTGGAAGATAACTTTCCCCGGTTTACGAATGAACGAGGCTTTAGACCAAACCAAATCAGAGTTAAGAGCGACAGGCACAATCGGCATATCAAGATTTTCGGCCAAAAAGACAATACCGGATTTATACCCTTTGACTTGACCGTGTTTACAGCGAGTACCTTCAGGAAAGATGATAATAGAACGCCCATCAGCGACCCTTTTCTGAGCTTCTTTAACCATACCTTTCATTGCTTTTGCGCCAGCGCCTCTGTCTACGGGTATCATACCATAGAGTGCCTGTCCCCACCCAAACAGAGGAATATAAGTTAATTCTTTTTTAAGCACAAAAACGGAATTAGGGATAATACCGGTATAGGCATAGGTTTCAAAAGCAGACTCATGTTTGCTGGCAAAAATAACGTTCGGAGTGATAAATTCTTTTCCGCGCACTTCAACGGTAATACCGCAAAGTTTGAGCATACCGCCCCAAATCAGTTTGTGGAGATATTTATCCCAAAGTTTAATCATAGCTTTGCGAGAACACATCCCGATAATAATACAAACGGCAAAAGCGACCGCCATTACCGGATAAAAATACAAATTAGCAATTAAAGAGCGAATAAAAAGATAACATTTAGACATCATTAAACCTTTCTTATTTTATAAAAGTCTGTCCAAAGCATATTGGAAATAAACAATTAAGAATTTCGTATATTCGGCAGCCATAAATTTGAAACTGCACCAATTTTTCCACCATTGAGGCAAAACATTCGGTGTATCAACCGCCACAAAGTGCATCACAGCATCTGGCATTTCGTGCTGAAGTTCTAAGCGGCTGCGAGGGATATGATAAAAAGAAGTCACCACATAAAATTCTTTAATATTATATTTTTCCGTCCATTCGCGAACTTCACGAGCATTACCGACGGTATCGGTTGCTTCATATCCCAAATCAATCGGTTGAGCATTTTTAAGCACAACATCTTTACGAGAAGCAATAAGATTCAAACTTGTCCCCGGCCGCACACCGGAAATAAGTAAACGTTCCCCTACTCCATCATTAAGTAACTGTATGGCTTTTTCAATGCGGTTAATACCGCCGGTTAAGACCGCAATACCAATCGGTGTGGGTTTGTCTGCTGAAGAAACAAAATTTCCATCCATAACTTGCCGTGTCATATCAAGATAAGCGTAACCGAAGCGTTTATCAGGTTCAAGCATAGCCCCTTCAGCCCATTCGTTCCAAGCGTTAATAAAGACAATGCGCTCATCTCCAATCATGTTTTGCCGAGTAGTTTTAACGGCATAATCAAGCCATTGAGCATAGATATCAGGTGTTGTCCCATCAAAAATCAGTGCTCCCGAATAAGCCTTGCGCGGCGTATTATCCCAACGCGGAAAAACGGTACGAAAGGTTTTGTAAGTATAGTCTTTAACCATTTTATCAGCTTTGATATATTCAGCCCAGTCATAGATATGAAAATCGGCGGCATCATCAATTTTAGCCACATTTTTTTGGCGCAATCCGTAAATATCGTTTAATTCGAACTCCATCACGGCATCCAATCCCCAATCTTGCGGATTATCGAAAAAGCCAAAAGCCTTTGTAGCAATAAGGTATGGATTAGCCACGCCATGCTCTTGCATAAAATGACGAAGATATTGAGTAAATTCGACAAACAGAGTTTTATCAAATGCAGCCGGACGATAGATAATGAATAAAGGTCGCCCATCAATACGAATATAGCGTTCATCTCGGAAGAAAGGAAGTAAATCTTGCGCAAAGGGTTCAAAGTCATCACGAGAGAAAGTCTGTTCGATTAAGAGTTCCTGATTACCGCCGTCCCAACGTTTTGACCAATTTTCGTTAGCCCAATTCAGACAAAAAGGAAAATTGAGTTTTGGATTAGCCAAGTAGTTATAGATAGGTTTCTCCATCAATTTTTTTCCGGAGAACCAATAGTAATAAAAAGCAAAACCACCGACACCATAATTTTGCGCAAGTTCGATTTGTCTTTTCATAACCTCATCGTGAGCAAGGTCATAGAAACCGACATCAATAGGGAGTTTAGGTTGATAATGTCCAACAAAGAGCGGTTTTGCGGCAGTAACGTTCGACCACTCGGTAAACCCCTGCCCATGCCAAAGATTATTCTCTTTAAATTGATGAAATTGCGGCAAATAAAGAGCAATTAAGCGCACATCAAAAGGCTTTAAGGGATAAGTTTTAAGCGGCACAAAATCTCGTTGCAGATTTTCCTTATCAAATAAAGCCCGCACATAATCTTCTGCCAGATTTCTTCGTTGTTCCAAAGCCTGACCATCAATATCGGTATGATTATTTTTGACATAAGCAAAAACGGTACGGTTAAAGATAAAGAAACCGCCCAACCAAACAAAGAATAAAATCACCGAGCAAAGAACGGTAAGTAACAAAAGCTTATGTCTCATAAAACCTCACTTTTACGAGAATATACGTCGAATGGGCTTATTTTCCCACACTTTTTTTCATTTTCTCCACAATTAGTCAAAAAAAAGATTTAATAAAGGGTTTCAAAGCCTCACCTGAAAACAATATATTTAAGCATAAGTTCATTAAATTTTTCTTCGCTAAAAGTAAAAGACACATCTGGGAATAATTTCTGACAATAATCAACCCATTTATCTTTATCTTCTTCACGTAAAGATAAATAGATATCAATAAACACAATCTCCATATGTATCAGAGTTAATTTTCTCCAATCTTCTTTATCTTCGGGAGAGAGAGCAGCATTTTGAATATACTTAAAAATATCAAGATACAGCAACGCTGGTTCCTCCGAAAAAGGAACATTAGAAACACGGCTAGTTGTTTTACCCAAACGGTTCCAGTAATGTTTTCCCTCGTGAGCTACAGCGATTTTATTAGCATTAATCTCTGCCTGTAAGATAAAGAAAAAGTCTTCATAAAAAGTTCGACGCTCTGAACTTTTGATATAATATTTATCCAAAAAGCTCTTTCTGTAAATTTTATCCCAGACAAAGCGAGGAATTTTAAAGAATTCGGTTTTTAAATTATCAATTACATCAGTGTTTAGTAAAAACATAATTTGACTGTTTTTATTAAATTTGTTACCTACTCTATTAAAAATTTCATAATTTTGAGCTACAACAGCAATATCAGCATCATGAAATTTAGCCCGTCTATATAAGTTCTCATAGTAATCGGGTGACACCCAATCATCATTATCAAGAAAACCGACATATTCACCTGTAGCAGCAGCAAGTCCGGTATTACGAGCCGCTCCGATATATTTATTTTCTTGTGTAATCACTTTAAAACGAGCATCATGAGCGGCATAATCGGCTAAGATTTGACCAGATTTATCAATAGAGCCGTCATTAACACAAATAATCTCAATATCTTTAAGCGTTTGCTTACGTAGACTATCCAGAGAACGCTTTAATGATTTTTCGGCATTATAAACAGGCACAATGATACTGACTTTAACATTTTGTGCTGGTTTGGTAATTTTTGCTTCATAAAAATGGATACCATTAGTTTGATAATATAAATAACAGCACCAACCACTAAGCAAAACACCAATAAAAAGAAACATAAATTTAGGTTTAAGCCAATGAGAAAATTGCAAAGAAGCCATAAAAGCCCATACAGCAGAAACAGCTAATATTTGGTTCCAAGACAATAAAGCCGGATAAGCGGTAACACATCCAGTATAGATTAATAGCAAAGAGATTAAAGCTGAAGAAAGCAAGAAATTATTTTTAATACACCAAGCAATCAGAATGGCAATAAATTCAGCAACTAAGAGGATATTAATATAAGATTTAGCAGATAAATTAGCAGCAAAAGCAAACAGGCGCCAACAATCAAAAGTAAAACAAATCACAGATAATTGTGTAGCAAATATTAAAATTTTAACATTTTTCCGGCGAAAATAGAAAACAAGCCCCCACCCCCAAATAGCGAGCATCAAAGCCCATCCCAAGAGTGAGAAATCAACTATTTTTCCGTCTATAAAATAGCAATTACCCGTAGAAAGATAAAAAGCCATCACACAGAATAAATAAAGCCCCATCTGTGCAACAAAGTTTAATAATTTATTAGCCCACAAGTTCATAACTTCACTCAAAAAATCTATACCATATGGCGCAATGTTTTAACCACGGTTACATAAGCGGTAAGAGCCACCAGCGCCGCAGAAATAAAAGGCAATAAAAGGATGAAGAGCCAATCTTCAAGTCCGAAAGTAACAGAGTTAAAAATGCCTGCTTCAATACCCTGAGCCATATGTCCGATAATAAGGATAGCCGGCACGGAAAGCAAAGCACCGATAATTCCAGCCAGCGCAGACATATGAGAAATCTGTTTTACATAGTTAAGAGCGATATATTCATCGGTAGCCCCCATAGTATGTAAAATAGTGATAATATCGCGATGCACATTAAGACCAGTTTTAGCAGCATAAACAATAGAAGCGACACACCCACCGGCCACCAGAATAAGTACTGTCACCGCCAACATTTTCAAAGAGTTAATAAATTTGAGCAATCTGGAGAGCCAAAGATTATGGTCGTTAATGGAAGCTTGGGCTGATATTTCGGACAAGCGCACCGTTAATTCCCGATAATCAAAGTTACGACCGTTGCGGATTTTAACGTCTAAGAGTTTCGGAATGGGGAGCATTTCGATATCCACATTTGTTCCCAACCAAGGCTGTAATAGAGCGCGCAACTCAGCATCACTTAATACCGTAACCTGTTCAATATCGGGATATTTCTCTAAAAAGTTAACAATTTTAAGCAAATCCTCGCGACTTTCCTGAATATCGGGCAAAGGCAGCACTTGTACAGTAAAATTAGAAATAACCTGATTTCTGGAATTTTCGAACATAGAGTTAATACCGAGAACACCGGCAAGAGTAATAGCAAATAAAAAGACGGAAACCGCAACGGTAACACGCAAAAAAGTTTTGGAATAACCTTCATCGATTGGCAATTCTTGATTTTTATCGGCCGGAGCTTTTTGTCTCCTTAATTCACGAATACGAGCGGCACGTTGCTTTGCCGTTGCTTTAGAAACAGAATTACCGACTTTACGATTACTTCCTTTAGGAGTAATCTTTTCTTCAAGAGCCATTGCTTGTTTAATCTCATCCAATTCAGTTACAGCCATTTAAGATTCACTCCTCTTCAAAGAAACAAATATAAAAATTTAATCATCAACTTTATCTTTCAAATAAGCCAGATTACCGTCCGCCAAAACCAAGCGGGGATAATTATACCGGTTCATCAATTCGTTTGAGTGAGTAGCAATAACGACCGTTGTCCCCAAGCGATTAAGTTCAGCAAACAATTTCATAAGTTTTAATGCAATTTCACTATCGACGTTACCGGTAGGTTCATCGGCAAGCAGTAATTCCGGACGGTTAATGACTGCGCGAGCAATGGCAACGCGTTGTTTTTCTCCTCCGGAAATTTCAGAACTTTTGACGTACATATTATGAGAAAGTTCCACCCACGCCAAAAGTTCGATAACCCTTTGCCGAATTTCTTTTTCTTTCATTCCGCGAATGCGCAAGGGTAGAGCCACATTATCAAAGACGCTCAAATGCTCCAAGAGTCTGAAATCCTGAAAGACGACACCGATTCGCCGTCTTAAAAACGCCAACGTATCACGATCCGTCATTGCCACGTTATTTCCAAAAACTTTCAAAGTACCGGCAGTTGGTTTCTGAGCCAAATAGAGCATAGAAAGCAGAGAAGTTTTGCCGGCACCGCTTTTTCCGGTTAAAAAATGGATTGAGCCGCGTCGAAAAGAGAAATTGATATTTTTAAGCACTTCGGGATTATCACCGTATGCCAGTGCAACATTTTTCATTTCCACAATCGGTTCAAATTGTCCCGTATTCATATTCACTCCTTTTGTCCCACAACAACATTATTAGTAAAAAATCTCCGATTTACGAAGCATTTTGAAAGATAAGATACATAAAGCCCCAAAACAGCAGCATATTAAGCAGCGCGGCGAACCATTCCGTAGTAAATAATGCCCTATCCTTTTTTCTGACATAATATATATAAGCACTAAACACAATAGCCAATAGTCCCAGTGTCCACAACAAAGATGTAACGGAAAAAATTTCCTCTATTTGATGAGTAGACATAAGACTGATTTGCGAAGCAGGATAAAGTATCTCATTTTTGCAAAAGAGTCTACAAACCCCGACAGTCAACAAACTGAACAAAGTCAGGAGCCAAGCCCACAAGAGATTAGCTTTATGGTGTTTTTGCAAGAGATACGCCACAATAAACAGAACAACAACAAAAAGGTGTCTGAACCGAGCAAATCCAACAAGCATCAAAACGTCCATAACCAAATAAATGATAAGCAGGCTGAAGGTATCATACCAAGAAAAATTATGATTTCCCCTATTTTTTTGTTTAATTCTACAATGAGGATTTTGAGATAAAACAGTGTCATCACAAGACACAGGTGAACGTTTACGAGCGACATGAGATTGCTTGCTCTTTTTTTTCATAGAGTTCTTCTCAGTCACAATATCGCTGTTATTTATCCTCTTGTTTTGCCGCACCGTCATCCCCATATAAAAAAAACAAAGACTCTGTAGAGAGAATTCCCTCTGAAGCAATTAATATTTTTTTAACCTATAGTCCCAAAAAAGATTTGATTAAATATTTTTTCTTTATATACTAACAAGAAATGAAAAAAGGAAGGTCAGATGTTAATAAGTTGTCCCAAATGTCATAGTATCTACGAAATACCGGATGATTTAATCGGTAAGACGGGTCAAAAATTTCGTTGTCAGGCTTGTGCCAACGTATGGCATGCCATGCGCAGCGATGCTTTAGGTTATGAAGAAGAAAAAGAGGAAGAAACACCATATATTGAAGAACTGCAAGTAGCAGAACCAACAGTACGACCATGGCCGTCAGAAAAAAAAGAATTTATTATTCCGGCAGATAGCAAATCCGGTCGAAAAACACCATCCTCGTCAGAAATAGTCCAACAAGAAGGCAATCCGAATTTTGTGGCCCCGATGATAACACCGAAAACATCAATACCGTCCGAAGACAAGCCGGAACCGCCACAAATATTATCCTCAGCGGTTATATTGGGCGCAGCCCAAAAACAAAATGAGATAACCTTAACGTCAGATCAAGGAACATCATTTACGATTAGTACGATGCCGTTACGAGAAGAAAAGAAAGAAGAAAATCGTAAAGAACCCCATCTTTTTGGAGAAGAAGACAGAGGATTTAACTTAAAAGTAACTCCGGCAGATCGTTTTGATACACCCAAACCATTTAAGGGTTACAAAAAAACTTCAGCCTTTTTGTTACTGTTGCTGTTATGTTCCGGTATTTTATTTTTAAGAAGAGAGGTTGTCAGTATTTATCCGCAAGCAGAAGCATATTATAATAAAATCGGGTTAAGCGGCCTATATAATGAAGAATACCTCAAATTTACCAAGATAAGCGTTAATCGCGTTACGGAAAACAAGAAAATTGTACTTAAAGTGACGGCAGAAATAAAGAACACGTCGCCCTATATGACTTATGTACCGCAAATTACCGTTAATAATATGAAAGAACGTTTTGCGCCCGAACAATCCAAATTAAAAGGCGGAGAAAGCACACGAGCTGTATTTAGCTTACCGGCACCGCAAAGTAATACGGCGGTAAGTTTGAATTTGAACTTTGCCAAGCCCTAATCAGAGCCGAAAGAAGTTTCACAAATAATCTTAACCGAAAAGGAGAGAAAAATGTTAAGAGAAAATTTGCAAAATGCCTTAAAAGAAGCAATGAAAAATCATGATATGACGACGGTAGCGGCCGTTCGTTTGATTATCGCCGGTCAAAAAGAAAAAGATGTTACGGCCAGAGGAGCCGGCAAAGAGTGCGCAACGGATGCCGAATTATTGTCAATGATGCAAGGGATGATAAAACAGAGAAATGAATCAATAAAAATCTACAATGAAGGCGGTCGACCGGAGTTAGCAGCAAAAGAACAAGGCGAAATTGAAGTAATAGAACGCTTTTTGCCCAAACAATTAAATGAGGAAGAAACCAAAGCCGCTATAGAAGCAGCTATTGCCAAAACCGGAGCCGCCGGAATTAAAGACATGGGCAAAGTTATGGCCGAATTAAAGAGTGCCTATGCCGGACAAATAGATATGGGTAAAGCCTCCGGTTTAATCAAAACAATGCTCGCTTAGTCTGTGATACGGGTATAAAAAATACATGAACGACGATTTGCAACGCTTTATAGAGGAATTACGCGCTCGCGTTTCAATAGTTGATGTTGTCGGTGCGAAAGTAAAACTGACCAAAAAAGGCAGAGAATATCAGGGATTATGCCCCTTTCATAACGAAAAGACTCCCTCTTTTACGGTCAATGAAAGCAAAGGTTTTTACCATTGCTTTGGTTGCGGAGCACATGGCGATATCATCAAGTTTGAGATGGAAGGCAACGGACTTCCGTTTATAGATGCGTTGCAAAAATTGTCGCATCAGGCCGGTTTACAGATGCCTCAACTAACGGCCAAAGATAAAAAGGAAGAAGAAGAACGCAAATCGTTATATGACATAATGGAAAGCGCCTGCAGCTTTTTTGAAAAATCTTTAAGAATGCCGGAAGGTGCGGAAGGCCTAAAATATTTTATGGATAAGCGCGGTTTATCTAAAGAAACCATCCAAAAATTCCGTTTAGGCTTTGCCCCAAATAACAATGCGTTAATGGCCCATCTCAAAGCGGAAGGTATTAACGAAAAAGAGTTGAAAGAGCTGGGCTTGATAGCTATTCCGGAAGACACATCACGCCGCCCGCATGATTTCTTTCGCAATCGAGTGATGATACCGATAACCAATAAACAAGGCAAGATAATTGCGTTCGGCGGCAGAGTAATGGAAAAGATTGAGCCGAAATATTTAAATTCGCCCGACACCCCTATTTTCAATAAACGCCGAAATCTCTATAACTTAGATAAAGCACGTGAAGTTGCCTATAAAGAAAAGAACCTGATTATCTGCGAAGGTTATATGGACGTTATCGCTCTGGATAGATACGGTTTTGGCTACGCGGTAGCACCACTGGGAACAGCATTGACGGAAGAACAAATTATGGAAGCATGGCGAGTTTGTCCCGAACCGATATTATGTCTGGACGGCGACAGTCCTGGAGTAAAAGCCGCGATGCGAGCGGTAGACAGAGTCTTACCGATATTAAAAGCGGGATACTCGCTGAAATTTTTATTTTTGCCGGATAATCAAGATCCGGACGAATACTTACAAGCACATGGCCGAGAAAGTTTCGGAGCCTTGATGAAAAAGACGAAACCGCTGATAGATATTTTATGGCAAAAATATACCGAAAATGAAGATAGTTCCACGCCGGAAAAGAAAGCCTTAATCGAAAAGACATTATTGGCAGAAGTCGCCAAAATAGGAGATGCGACGGTCAGAAGTTATTATGCGCAAGAAATTCGCAACCGTATTTATTTGGCGTTCAAACAGACAGCCTGGCAAAAGCGAGAGTATTCAACGCCACAGTCGCACCCATACGCTCCTCGCCCACAGCCTAAACCTGTAACATCTGCACCGATACAAAATCAAAATCCGCCGGCTTATTTAGATAATATCCCAACAAGTGAACCATTGCCGATACCGCAACCTTATGAAGAATCAGTAGCTCGTCCGCGTACCACTCAGACCTCGACTTATTCACGCACCAACAACGGCTATGGCAATAATCGTTACAACAATAACCGCCGCAATAATTATAATTCCCCTCGCCCGCAAATTAACCATGTAATTAGCAATGCACCTGAAACCTTGCGTCAAAGTGCGGAAAGTGAAAATGATAAGAATATTCGATTTATTATAGCTGCCGAGCTGATTTATCCGGAATTGATTGATGATTATGAAGAACAACTGTTAAGCTGTGAAATAAAAAATCCGCAATTAAAAGATTTATTAACCACCATATCGGATACATATCACGAAACAGAGGAACCTATATCAACGGAAGAATTGTTGGAAAAATTAGCTGCCACTCCACAAAACAAACAAATAAAAGAGTTATGGGAGTTGGATATGTTGCAGAAACGTCCGCCTTTTATCAACGATTTACGCCGTAATATAGACAAATTACTTTTAGAAGACAAATTACGTAATTTAGAAGAAGAAATCAAAGATCTGACCAAAGAAATCTGCCAAAACTTTACCGAAGAAGCGTACGAACGCCTGAGTAGCTTAAAAAAAGAGCGTGATGAAATATTGTCGCACGCAGCCGAACCGGACGACTAAAATTTCGCCATACAACGCAGCGCATAATAAAAATCAATATAAAACAAATTTATTCTTGACAAAATCTCCCCGATGCGCTAAAAGAAAAATCACTAAATTATCACTTAAATATTATTCTCTCTTAGTCTGCCTTATTTTTTTATACTATGAATAACGCAGACATTTTCTCCATCCCGCATGCGAATGCCGGAACAGAGTTTAAAAAGTTTAACAACTTCGTGCAAGAGTAAGTCTTGCTTTAGTCATGATGGAACCGTTTGTTTGTGAAAATAGACGGTTCACTTAGATTCGAGTACATCTAAATTTGCTAAATAAAGATGTTTTCTGCAAAGAAAATATCGCTAATCTGCCCCTTTGCGAAAAACGGTAGATTCTGACAAATTATTTTTTTATAGTTAAAGAATGAAAAGCGTCTGATTTGTGAAAATCGGGCGTTTTTTTTATGAGTTTCATAACAAAAATCCGAGTTTGGTTAAGATTAAAAGCTCAACACAAGATTACTTAATGAGCAGAACAGATTATCAAATATTATACTCCTCAGCTCTCAATTAGCGGAAGAAACAAACCTAAAAAAAGAAATTACCGTTCCCCAAAAAGTAATTATTTTTTGCGAAAGAATTTAATTTTTTCAGCTAATGCTTTAATTTTATGAACGGACGGCGAGTTGGCTAAATCGGCATCTTCCACCTTTTTCTTAATAGCAGCCGCCTGTTCTTCGGCCTTTTTCATAGCGGCGGAAGCAATTTGTTTAATATGTTCAAAATGTTTATCTACTTCTTTAGAATTGATGTTTAAGATATTGTTTATGTTTATTTTTATCGAAGATTGGGAAGAAGAATTTTCATCATCGGAGCTTTCCCATTCCTCAAATTTCGGCAATTCATCTAAAGTTTGTACGGCAGCTTGAGCATCCTCTACTTGTGGAATTGAATTTTCGTCGTTACCATGCAGCGGAGAAACTTTATCATCGTTAATCTGAGGCAACTCTTTGGAAATTGCATTCTCCTGCACATCTGCATTCGTAAGAGGAGTAGATACAGCATTGTCTGAATTTTCGGAGAGAGCAATAGGCTGTTCAGAAACATTTTCCGCAACATTTGTTATTACCGATTGTTGATTATCCTGATGTGTTTCTTCATTTAACGGTTTCACGTCAGGAGTCTGTAAGGGAGTTTCCGTTTTTTTAATTGGTGTTATGCCTTCACGCTCCTCCTGCTGAACGACATTAGCTTGAGTATAGGGCTTTGGAGTGTTTTCGTTAATTTGAGGAGCTTGTTTTGTAATAACGGACGATTTAACAGGTTGTTCCGAAGGCGATGTAATCGCATGATTTACATTGTTTATCAAACGTTCGCCGGTAAGATTTTTTTGAGCAAATTCGGTATTTTTTGTATCTGCTATGCCATCAATTGAAACACTATCGTCGTGCGGCGCAGCGGATATCGAATTAATAGGATTTGAATGAGATGTTTTTATAACAGCAGAAGGTTCATCAACATCTATCTGGACAGCCGGAGGATATTCGGATAATTTCTCACGAAGTTGCGTACTGGGTAATTCCGAAACAACATTTGAAGAAATATCCGTTTGCCTATAACTACGAAGGATATCAGCGGAAGAAGGAATTTTCCCAGAAGGTTTAATCTGTGAATGAGAAGACAATTCCGGCGCTTTATCCTGAATTTTTTGAGGAATAACAATTTCATCATTTTTTTTGTAGATATTTGGTTGAAGAGCAACCTTATCTTTCAAGTTAGAAACATCGGTCAAACGAATAGCCGGAGTATTGTCATTGTCGTCAGATTTTGGAGAGTTACGCCGAAACGACGTTTGTTGATGAAAAGCAAGCCCACCAAAATCAATATCACAAGTATCCCCTTCAATACCTTCCGAAACCTTAGCCTGCATTCTTTTTTTATCTTCTTCGGCATATTTAGCCCAATTGAGCATAGAAGTACCGGCAACAAATTGTTCCAATTTTTGTTGAGCCATAGCCAAAGGATTATCTTCATCAGTACCGATAATCACACCATTTTCGGTTTCAAAAACTCTTAAATTGAGTTGATGAGCCAAAAACGACATTTCAGGCGTAAAACTATCGTCAAGCACCATCAAAGTATTAGCCAATAAAATAAAATGCTTAACCAATTCATTTTTATCTAAAAACCAATTACCGAGCACCAAATATTTGAGAAGCACAGCCGCCTGTTGTTGGCAATTAGCCTCAATAAAAGTACGAACGGCAGCCAAAGTTCTTCTTGCGGCATATTCCACAAAATAATCGTCATCGCCATGAAAATTCTGTAAATTGATACAAATAATATCCAAAATAAAGGATTCGGAACCTTTAACTTTGGGCAACAATCGATGTAAAAAGCCGATAAGTTCGGTAGCCCGTCCTCTTTTAGCCAATTCGAGAAGGATTTGCACGGCAGATTTAATTTGGTTAAGTTCCACCAGCGTCATTGCAAAAACCACACCTTTAGGTTCAGCATCTTTTTGAATACATTTAAGACAACGTTCGGTAATCGGTCGGATTTTACCGAATTCATGTTTAATAAACTTAGCTTCGGTTTCCTCATAAAAACCGAATTCATCTTCAAATTTAGCCGCAAAGTCTTCAATTTCGGCATTTCGCGCCAAGAGCGGTTCAGCTTCAAGCTCGGATAAACCGTCCAAAGCTTCATCAGCCATAAGTTTCGCTAAAACAGCATCATCAAGACCGATAGATTTGGGAGAAAACCCATCATTAACCGCCTCAAACAAATACAAGAACAAGTAATTTTTTTCTTTTTCGGATAATTTACGATGTGTATAAGCAGCAACATCACAAAGTTTACGAAGCACATCAGTTTTTTCGTACACGGCGGCAACGGCATCGGTAGTCACCCCGCAAGCAGCTCCCAACCCTCTGAAACGTTCCAAATAAGCTTTTAATTTATCATTTAATTCCGCATTATCGAGTTGTTCCATCATTTTTTTATAATCAACGCAATAAGGCGACACCTGTTGAGCCAAATCGGCATCAGTTTTAACCAATTTATCCAAGACGGTTTTACGAAACTTAACGCTTGCCTGAAAATTATCAAGACCTTTCCAAGCCTTTAAGCGTCCGTCATTATAACGCTCAGCAAGATTACGATTAAAATCGGAAAGTTGCCCTTTATCAAAAGCATCTACCACGCCGAATTGAAGCAAAGCATTCCAGATTTTGTGTCGAACAAGAGGCGAAGTTCCTTTAATACCGGCGATACCGATTAAGCCCCATAGGTAAGAAAAATTTTCCTTTTGAAACAAATCACCATTTTCCGGAGCATCTAAATTTTTCATAAAACGTTCAACAACGATTTCCTTACCGAGACCGTATAAATTCTGCAATTCAGTATCATTCCACAGCATACCGATACACCACTCCCAACCGACAATAAGCAATTATACAAAGTTTCCCCCTATTCTGTCAAGGTAGAAAATCAAGCTTTTCACACGATAAAGAAGCACAAAAAAATATGCATTAAACGGAAATATAGCTTGACAAAGTCAAGAAGAAAGATTAAGTGTATAACCGCTTGCAATTTTTTGCCGGTTTATACTACGTATAAAAAGGCAATTTAAAATCGATTTTAAGGAACGACATGTCAGAAACAGATAACGAAGATTACAGAACATCTGATGCACCTCTGTTAGATTCATTTGGCAGTGCGTTAAAGAAACTAATTGCCAAAGGAAAAGAACAAGGGTACATCACCATAGAAGAACTAAACCAAGCCCTACCGTCCGAAAAAGAAACATCAGACCAAATAGAAGACATCATGGCAGCGATTTCAGATATGGAAATCAGCATAATTTCGGCCGATGAAACAGAAGATTTTGAAGACGATAACGGGGAAGAAGAACGTCTTGAAGAAGATGAAATACTAGATGATGAAGACGGTGTCGGCAATCTGGACGGCAAAGAGTTAATGCGTTCGGACGACCCTGTTCGTATGTACTTAAAAGAAATGGGGACTGTTGAATTATTGTCCCGCGATGGAGAAATAGCCATCGCCAAAAGAATAGAAGCCGGAAAGACGGTAATGATAGGTGGCCTTTGCGAAAATCCGATGACATTAAAAGCCATATCCAAATGGCGAGATGAATTGGTTGAAGGCACCATGCAGTTACGCAACATTATCGACCTGGAAATGATGTATGGTGTGGATTCAGAAGCGATAGTCTATGATGATGACACCCCACAGGTTGATGATTTAGAACAAGTAGCCAAAGATTTGGAAGGCAAAAATCTGGATGAAATCGACGATGATTTAGAAAATGATATCGAATTCGATGACACGGTAGATGATGAGCCTGAAGAAGAAGATGTTACGGAAAACAACGATATAGATGGCGAAAGTGACGGCGAACTGGATGATGAAGAAGAAGGCGGACATAGTACCACATCTATCAGTGCTATGGAAGCAGCCCTCTTTGAACCGGTATTGGATATTTTAAATAAGATATCAAGCTACTACGATGAATTGAGCCGTATTCAAAGCCAACGCATGAAAGCAATCTTAGCCGGAAGAAAAGCACAACCTGCGTTGGAAAAGAAATATACCAACATCAAAAAAGAATTGATAGAGTTAATGAGCTCCATTCACTTAAATTCGGCACGAGTTGAAGAATTGGTTGAACAACTCAATGAATTAAACCGCCGTTTAATGGGTGTTGAAGGAAAGTTGATGCGTCTGGCACTAAATTGCCGCGTTAAGAGAGAAGATTTCTTGGAAGCCTACCAGCGTTCGGAATTAGATCCGCATTGGGTTGAAAAAATGGCTGAAAAGAAAGATAAGCACTGGCAGAACTTCATCAAAGATAATCGGGAAGAAATTACCGAATTACGTAATTCTTTGGCAGAAATGAGCAAAGAATGTGGTCTGCCGATTTCCGAATATCGTAAAATGGTAGATACCATTAAACGCGGCGAAAGAGAAGCAGACCGTGCTAAAAAGGAGATGATTGAAGCTAACTTAAGATTAGTTATCTCAATCTCTAAAAAATACACCAATCGTGGTATGCAGTTCTTAGATTTAATTCAAGAAGGCAACATCGGCTTGATGAAAGCGGTAGATAAATTTGAATACCGCAGAGGCTATAAATTCTCGACCTATGCGACATGGTGGATACGTCAGGCAATCACACGTTCCATTGCCGACCAAGCACGCACCATCCGTATTCCGGTTCACATGATTGAAACCATCAATAAATTGGTAAGAACCTCACGCCAAATGTCTTTGGAAATGGGCAGAGAACCAATACCGGAGGAATTGGCAAAGAGATTATCAATGCCGGTTGATAAAATCCGTAAGGTAATGAAAATAGCCAAAGAACCGGTCAGCCTTGAAGCTCCGGTCGGAGATGAAGAAGATTCATCATTGGGAGATTTTATTGCCGATGAAAACGCATTGCAACCGATTGATTCCGCAATTCATGCTAATTTAAAAGAAACCTGCACCCGCATTTTGTCTTCCCTTACCCCAAGAGAAGAAAGAGTCTTGCGTATGCGTTTCGGTATCGGTATGAATACGGACCACACATTGGAAGAAGTTGGACAGCAATTTAATGTCACCAGAGAGCGTATTCGTCAAATTGAGGCAAAGGCTTTAAGAAAATTGAAGCACCCGAGCCGCAGTAAGAAATTACGTTCTTTCTTAGATCAATAATAAAGAAACAAGCCCCGTCACAATGGCGGGGTTTTCTTTGCTAACATATAGCCCTACTCTTTTGTAAGTATATAACAAAAAAGCGGCGTTTCCAATAAGGAAACAGCCGCTAATAAAATTACTCAGCAAGTTTTTGCAAATTGATAACATCATCAAGAGAAAGAACATGTTCCGTATCAAGTTTCTTCTTTAAAGTAGAAAGTTGATTAAGCGCATTAACATAATCTTGATATTTCTGCTTAAAATCTTGTGTCAAACGTTTTATTTCCGCTGAAGCAGAACCCTCACCTTCAAGATGAGCAAACATTTGTTCCATTCGCGCCTCACTACGTCTCAGCAAATTTGTCTCGTAAGTTCTCATAAAGTCTACAGGCATTTCATCATATGGAAGCACATTCAAAATAAGTCCCGTTTGCAAATAATTTTGCCCTTCATTAGGCCAATGAGCACGAGCAAATGCGGAAAAATGATCCCATTTAGCTTGAATTTGGCAACAACTCATCCGATACATCTGCCGAGAAATATCATGCAACACCCCCGTCAACATAGAAAAACCATGTTCAGTCGCTGCAGCCAACTTATAGATATCTTGTCGTAAATTAGCAATATCAACCTTAAGTTCCGTCGTCAATTCCAAGACATTCCCCGTATAGAAGAAAGCACGATTCGCATAAACGTCGTTACTGGGATTGATAAATCGTTCATTCCATAACCAACTCGTATCCGAATATCCCCAAACCACAAGTTTATTAATGTCAAAAACATCCATAAACCTATGATATGAACGATACCACTTTGAAGTATGAATCCAATACAATATCTGGACAATTTCAAGCGGAGAAAGCAACGCCGACACCGGCACATCTTCAACAAGCAAATGTTCATTTTCGATCCATTGCCGAGTAGCCTCTACTTTATGTTGCAGTTCATAATACGGCTCGCGCCCAATTTTATAAACGCAATTAAACCCGACTTTAATATAATCCGGATCATAAAGACAATACTCATACCAATCGTCTTGATAATATCGGCTGAGCCATTTGCAAAAAGCTCGTTTTTCATTTGGCTTATCACGATAACCTTCAACAAAATCCCCGTCCCAATCAAATCGGTCCCCCCGAAAATAAGGTTGAAAACTTTTATTTTCAAATGGTCTGAAAAAGAATTGTCCGGAAAGAATATCAAAATAGACTTTAATAATATCAAACTTTTGAGCCAATTCATCTTCCCACAAAAGATTTTCATCAAGTTTCCTCTTCAGATACTCTGCTCTGCGATCATATCTATCTCCGGTCTCATAAGGAGCTAATTCAACAAATGTTTTAATATTAACATTACGTTGTTCGGGCAACTTTGCCAAATTGATAGAAGGAAACCATTCTTCAGTCAAACGCTTCCAATTCCACCCATCTTTAGGCTTATAGGCCAGCATTTCATAAACAAGATTAAACCCCAAATCATTTTGAAAAGATTTAGGTTGCTTATCGGATTTAAACCGCACTTGCGCAAAAAAGACATCACAACAGTAATATCCGCTATCATACAAGTATTTACTCAAACAAGCACGCATAAAACGCGCATCTAAAAACTCCTGTCGTAAAGGAACATAAAAATCATTCATAAGCATATTTTTTTAAGATATAATAATTTTTTAATTGCCAGTACTATAGACACAAAAAAACGTAAAAATCAACTGAAATCTGTCAAAGTTTTTTTCAAAAGTCCATAAAACGATACCTTCATATAAAACGCGTTGGTATTTTTCAAACAAAAAAGCATCGGTACAAGACCGATGCTTTCTGTAAGATTTTAGTAAGATTAACGCTTAGTTTCGGAATCATCATTGTTTGATGTTTGCTCATTTTCCTCAGATAGTTTTCTGGCAAAGCTTTTAGTTTGTTTCCGCGCGGAAATAACCAAACAAATAAGCGTAAGAAGAACAATAGTTCTAACCAACAATTCTGACGATGCACGATAGGAACATTTCATAAGAGTAACATCCGTATCTCTGAGTTTAGAAGAAGAAGCAATAAAATTCCCATCCCACTCATAAAACGTTTTCAAGGCCACATCTTCAAATTCCTGTCCGGTAACAACATCAAGATTAAGCGACAACTCCTCTTTTGCAACAGCAACAACAACCGGATTAGCTTCTTTGGTTTGCGCAATAAAATCAAACAAATGAAAGAAATTAAAGACAAAGACGATGAAGATGCCCCACCAGATAGAATTAACAATCCTAAGTCCCATGGGATTTTTCTTTTCCAGAAGTTGAATTCCATACAAAAACAACAGCAGTACGCCAAACCCGAGAACAAACAGCACCCAAGGAGTAAAGGAACGGATAAAATTATGATAAGCCAATTTTGCGCAGAAAAACTGCAGAGCATTAGCTCTGTCTAAATTTACGTTAGATACGACAGAAACATAGCCTTCCGTAATATAGACATAGATTTTCTTATTCCAATCAATTTCTTCCCCGCACCATCCCATTTTAGCATATGTCGTCATATACGTTTTTGGCTTTTGTATGGTATCCAGATCGTCATGAATAGTCAAAGACGGACCATCGGGATTGTATTGAGCAAGTCCATAGGCCTCCAAAGTACGTGGTCCGACATCTTCACAACTGCGGAAGTTATAAACAACCAACAAGAACAGTCCTAAAAAAATCAAAAATTTTTTCATATCTATAGAGAATTAATAATTAGTAATTGCGAGCATCATAGAGTAAATAGACAAAAAGTCAAGGTGTTTTGTATTCAAAAAATAAATATCCCCTACTCCAATGTACATAGAAGGATAAAGACTAAAATATTAGAACAAGTTCTATAAGGCGTAAGAAATAACAAAAAAAGTTATTACCTAAGAGCTAAACATTCTGCTGTAAGTAAGTTAGCAAACGACAACCAACTAAAAAAAAGAGCCGCTGAAATAAACCAGCGACTCCTTATAATCAAACAAGTCCACTAAAAGACCAACTCTGCAAAATACAGAAATTAGTTAACAGCTGCAGTCTGTTGAGGTTCAGCTTTAACAGCAGCATCGGTAGATTGATTATTATAAGCTTTTTCCTGTCTTTTAGCTTCGTCAGTTGTTCTTGCAACGTTAACCAAGATAGTTTGAGAAACTTCTGGGTGCAAGCTCAATTTAACCTGATAAACGCCCAAATATTTAATCGGCTTATCCAAAGAAACGAAACGACGTTCCAAAGCAACACCGGATTCATTAATAGCTTGAGCAATATCACGAATAGTAACAGAACCATAAAGTTGCCCTGTTTCAGCAGCTTGACGAATAACAACAGCGGAGAAACCTTTCAATTCCTCAGCTTTTTTATTAGCTTCATCAAAGAGAGCCTTATTGCGAGCTTCCAATTCAGCGCGTTGTTTTTCAAAATAAGCAACATTAGCTTCTGTAGCACGCAAAGCTTTATTTTGAGGCAACAAGTAGTTACGAGCGTAACCGTTTTTAACATGAACTTTATCGCCCATTTTGCCTAATTTTTCGACATGTTCCAAAAGAATGATTTCCATTGTTCCATCTCCTTAGTTAGCAACATACGGCAAGAGAGCAACATAACGTGCGCGTTTGATAGCACGAGCGATTTCTCTTTGAGTTTTTGCGGTTACGTTAGTGATACGGCTAGGCATAATTTTGCCTTTTTCCGAGATATAGCGAGAAAGAAACTTTGTATCTTTATAATCAATAACAAAATTAGAATTATCGCTAAAATTTTTTCTTTTAAAAAATGCTTTATTAGCCATTATTCCATCTCCTATTATTGAGCAGCTTCATCAGCAGCTTTATCATCTTTGCTGCTAAATTCTTCAACTTTAACCGTCATATAGCGGATAATATCTTCGTTCAAACGAGCCAAGCGTTCAAATTCAAAGATAGCGTTAGCCGGAGCTGAAATATTCAAAACAACATAGTAACCTTTACGGTTCTTTTTAATGCGGTAAGCCAGGTTTTTCAAGCCCCAGTTATCAACATTAACAACTTCGCCGCCTTCTTTTTTAATAGCTTCAGACAAAGTTGCAACAATGTCATTAACTTGAGACTGACCGAGATCCTGACGTGCGATCAACATACTTTCGTATTTATTCATCTAAAAAAATCTCCTTATGGATTCTCAACAAAATTAATGTATAGCCGTAGAAACGATTTTCTACAGCAAGGACAGAGGGAAATATAGCAAAATAATTTTAAATTGCAAGTACTTTTTGCAAGAGAAATCGCCTGATTTAAACAATTTAGTTTTCCTAAACGCGACGAAAGTATTTTTTTCTTGCAGAGCCTAAGAAAACGCGCTATACTAAAAGCTCAATAACTTAATTTTTATTATATATATATGGAAAAAGTATTTTCATGCAGACAAAGCAACCAAGAAGTTGCCGCTGCGCAGTCAAGAGTTCTTAACCCAGCTGAACAAATCGAATTGATTTGTTTAAATGACGAAGAATTTCTTAAAGGCTATATAAGCGATAATCGCTTTGATGCCGAAGTTGAAAATCAATTTGTTGAGTTCGGTAAAATTGCTATGATTCTGTTTTACCGCAGGATACATGGCCTGACCGAAACAGCAAAACAAATTTTCAATCTGCGCTTTGGCAATTTGTTGTAGCGCTGCATTAAACCAAACGGAAAGTCTCTGCCCTCACCGGCAAAGACTTTCTTTTTTTTTATAGCTATAAGCCCTACCCCTAAGAAATAAAAAAACAAAATAGACTTGACGAAAAAATCAGCCTGTATTATTGTCCCCTCGACACAAAAATTATTCTAAAATTAAATTATCATGGAAAAAAGTATTAAAATTATTATCCGCAAATTAAATGCAATTGGAAACCAAATCGGTTATCCGTACTATTTTTATCCGGACGGAAGTTATGGCAAAGATGCCAGTCGAGCTGTTGTAAAAGTATCCAGCCCGTTAGGCGTAACAGAAATCAAAGATCCGCAACCGCAACACGCTTCAATCGCTGAGCGTTACACGCAAAATTTAGTCTCAGCTAAAGCTCTGGATTATTTGTACGCTAATGGTGATATCAGCCCCAAGCGTCTAAATCAAGAAATCACCGGCATCATCGGCTGGAAAAATCCTGATAAAGAAGCCCCTGTTGGCAAACGCGCACTTTGTTTTACTTTTCATGGTTGGAAATATGATGATTTCATGAGTACTCAAGCATTCAGTCAAAACAATCAGTTTTCCCTCTATGACATACAAGGAACATCCGGTAAACAAAATAGTTTCCAATTGCAAGAACTCGCGAAAAAGCATCAAATTGACATTATAGCTCTTAATCATTGCTTAAATTATGCAGAAAACGGCTTAAGCAAAGGCGATTGTTTTCTCCCCTCGCAAGAGGAATTAAGACTGATAGAGCCGGTATTTCTCGACTTAGTCAATCAAATAGAATCATTTGATTTTGGCACATCCGAAAGAGTGCGTAATAAAAGATTTGGAACAAATATAACCATATTAAAACACTTTTTATTTACGTCCAATCTGGTTGCCCCAAATTCAATTTTGTGCTTTTTGTATTATCCCGAGCAGGCACAAGCGAAGTTTTACACTAAAGACTTTAACGACTGTGCATGTATTGCTCCGGTGTTTTGGATATAAAACCAAACCGCCAACCTTTAAAAAGACACCTTCAACAGGGTGTCTTTTTTTTATTGTTCAAAAAAAGCACTTTACAAATAAAACTGAGCGCCGTATACCACGCACATAGACACGAGAAAAAAGTCAAGGGAGTTCTGCCACCATGTCCAGTGTAAAAACCAATGCTATGAGAATTTTGGATAAACATAAAATAGCTTATAAGACATATAGCTACGCCAACACTTCCGCCATATCGGGAACAGAAGTAGCTGAAGCATTGGGAGAAAATCCTTCACAAGTATTTAAGACATTGGTAACCACCGGAAAAAGCGGAACACATTATGTGTTTATGCTCCCTGTTGCAGAGGAATTGGATTTAAAAAAAGCGGCAGCATCAGTTGGTGAAAAATCAGTAGAGATGTTGAAACAAAAGGAGCTGTTACCTTTAACCGGATATGTACATGGAGGATGTTCTCCGATTGGTATGAAAAAGCAGTTTAAGACCGTTGCACACCAAACCGCACAAGACTTTGCGACAATTATATTCAGTGCCGGCATGATTGGTTATCAGGTAGAGATGTCGCTAAAAGATTTAGCAAGTATAGTCCCAATCACAACTGCGGATATTATCGCTCGTAGTTAGCGCATAAAAAAGGAGTGCCAATTAAGCACCCCCTCACCCAACATTTTGTGTCTAAAGTTCCCCTCGCCGATATTGCCAATAAATTTTGCGAGCTTTCCGCCAAGCAAAAATATGAGCAATAAAGAATATGAGATTTCTGTAAACATATTGTAACAGAACCGCCAACACAAAACCTGCGATTACGCCCCAAATCACCGGCACTAAAGAGAACGAAAGGAATAATGCTATTCCGCCGAAAAGCCCATTTCCGGTAATAAGATTCTCCAATTTTTTCTCACCTTCAGTTTTAGAGCGAAATGAGGTTTTAGCCCAACATCTGCTGCAAAAATCTTTAATTTCCGCCGTTTTAGCAAGTTCATCAGAATTAGTAACTTCAAACGGATAATTTTCATCAAAGAGCAAGTTTTCAAAGAGTTTCAGATTTTGAGACCAACATACAACATTGTAAACAATGCAGGAAATAACACTGCATGTCAGCAGCAAAAGCGCCGCGTAAAATAATAAATTTTCCATACCCAAAACATTTAGAGTTCATAAAAATATTCAAACTATGAGCAATTTAGCATAAATAATCGTTTCCGTCAATCACAAAAAAAAGGAGTGCCAAGCACTCCATAAAAAACGTTTAAGAGATTAATCATTCTGTTGCGCTTTATACAAACGCCACGCTTTTTTAAATGTTCTGACCTCAAAGATAATAGAAATCAAGCGTCGATAAACACCGACAAAACTATTGGCAAAAACAATCGCCAACAAAAAAGTCAACAACGCCGGCAAAGCGGAAAAAGACAAGAACACTGCCAAACCTCCGCAACGCCCCATCCATTTTGCATGGTTTGCTAAGTTTTCTTCTTTAACCGTCAACCTCCGAAAAACGATAGAAAGCCAACAATAGTTAAAATCATCAAGATCTACCGGTACCTGAGACATAATATCTTTATCTTTAAGGTTTAACGGATAATTTCTATCCTTCATCAAAAGCATAAAGATATCCAAATCTTTTTTTCTCCGCAGAACTTCATGAATATAAAACAACACCACGCTGAGTCCCAAGAACATCAACCCAGCCCAAAATAATAAATTTAGCATAAGATATAGATTAAAGTTCATAAATATATTAAAACGGAAACAAATATATCACATTTTAAATACCTCGTCAAGCATAAAAAAAGGAGCAACAAAGCTCCTTTTTAAAATTCTCTAAGATATTAAGTTTATTGCTAGTCATATTTCTTACAAGCTCTTAGCCCCAATTTGCTGGTAATTGCAGACATGATGCAGAATAGAACCAATGATAAGGCATACTTCATCACAAAAGCCATAAAAGCAACCAACGGATAGCCCCACCAATCGGAAACAGAATAACAATTAAACGACCACAACATGAGCCCTATCCATAGACACCAAACACCCATTTTTTTTAAAAATTTTTCGGCATCATTTAATCGGCGTGCACCAATTTTTATCAAATATCTGTCCACTCCATCAAAAGGTGTCAAATACTTCATTCGCTCATATTTTTTATCATCTATATCCAAATCAACCCGTTCATGATTTAGCATCTTGAGCAAAATACGATGATTAGTAACCGAACTTAAGACGAAAAAAATAATGCAAGCACACACACCGACAGCCGTCAATAGACAAGCTGCAAAAAATAATAAATCATTCATGATACAAAAATTTTAAAGTTCATAAATATAATTTAACAAAAAGAAAGTACCACTTTTTCACCACCGTGTCAACCGATAAAATAAAAAAAAACGCCCTGCCGCACAGAGCGACAAGGCGTTGAAGTTAAAGGTTTAATCCTTATTTCTTAGTAATTTCGATTTTGCGTTTTTTATCTTTTTCATCCAAAGACTTAGGAATAATAACGGTCAACACGCCGTTATTAAATTCAGCCTTAGCATCATCAAAGCGCATATCCCAAGGAAGAGCAATAGTACGTTTGAAAGAACCGTAAGAAAATTCCGAGAAATAGCTGCCTTTGGCATGTTCTTTGTGTTCTTGTTTCTTTTCGCCTGAAATAGTCAAATATCCGTCGGCAGAAATTTCCAAATCTACATCATTTTCGTTCATTCCCGGAAGTTCTGCAGCAACTTTAACTTCATTTTCATCTTCAGAAATTTCAAGTTTTGGTTCAATCGCTTTAACAGCGTTATTTTCATACGGAAAATCCAACCAATTATTAAAGAAGCTGTTAACCATATCGTTAAAATCCTTACGGTAACCATAACGGGAAGCGATGTTACTATGGTTGTTATCTTGACGTTTAATCATATAATCTGACATTATTTTATCCTCCAATTTCAATTTTGCGTTCATCTCACTGTTTATCAGTGTGTTCGCATCACGTTCTATAAAAGAAGTAGGAAGTGAAAAACGAAAATCAAGACTTTCGGCTAAATAAAAAAAATTTTTTTTAAGCACATATTAAAAAACGAGATTTAGAGTAAACCTGAAAGAGAGGAGCATCAATGAAAAAATACATCATAGCCGCTTTGTTATTAGGAAGCATGGAAATAAATGCGTACGCAGAAACAGACACCACTTTACAATACCATTTTAGTAACAGCTTAATAAATTCGATTCGTAACTGTTACAAATATAACGAAGAATTCACCAAAATCAATCCGGACTTAGCCGATATGGATGCAACATGTCAGCGTATCAATATTCGCATAAACGGAATACAAGCAGATAATCTCTGCCATGCAACAATTACGCACAAAACGCAAAACATGGGCAAGACCACCTACAAATGTAAACTCAATCGTTCCCAAAGAGGTGAATTGTATAATGCGATAATGACACGTTCATCCGAACCAATAACTTCAACTTTTACCGTATTAGAAGAGTATGAAGACGAAAACGGCAATATTTACCGCGAGCCTACCCTAAAAACCATGACAGACAGTTTAATAAACATCACCATAGAAAAATTAAAGCAAAATGCTTGTGAAGCAAAATATGAAGAACCGAACGAAAAAGATCAAAAACAATTTGCTGAATATATATTGACTTTTTCGGACAACTTTCAAAAGAAGCTCCAAACTTGCACTCCGGCACAAGAATATATAAGAACCCCATATTTAACCAAGCCCATAAAAATTATCGGCAAAGAAGCCAATAGTTGCGTTATAGACAGTTCTGCTTTTATATATCATATTCCGATGACAGAAATATATAAGCTAACCAATTATGATCAACTGAGTGTATTTGCAACAGATCCGCAAATTGCCCAATATGTTCCCTCCCCTGAGTTACGATACACATTATTTGCGTTAGAATCATGCTTTAACGAAGAAGAATACACATCACCGACCAATACCCAAATGATAAATGCAATTCAAATGACCAAACAAACCCAATCTTACAATCAAGACCATAATTGTGTTCTGAAATATAGGGAAGAAGTTTCGCGTCCGGATTATTATGAAGAATATGAAACGGTTTGTGTTTTTTCGGACAGTGAAATCGCAGATTTAATATCTCCATACCAAAAAGTTTTGGATACATCCTCCCGCCAAAAGCCATCTGTTGGAGCAGAAAAAGCTAGTTTAAATTTATATAAGATTTTAAATAAAAAAGGCTATTGTAAATTGAATAATCTCTAAGCAAAAAGAGGAGCACAAAAGCTCCTCTTTAATTTTGACCATCATCTGTTGAAAGGCAACAGAGAATGTAGATTTAGTCATCAGAGAGAGAGTTCATTTCCCCTCCAACAACATTTCAAAGATTTTTGATTTGCCTTTTGGATTAGTGACGGTAATAAAAGCTTTCCGATATTCTGCATAATGGATTTTGAGTAAAACTTTATATCCATCTTCCATATAACTGTTTTCAAAATTTCTGCGAACATCAAACAAAGAATCATGACCTTTGCGATACACGGAAAAATAAGGAAAACCTTTATATTTAAAGAACAACCTCCCAATGGCTAAGCATCTGGGATTATCAACATCTCCCCACAAAAAGGTATCATAATCTCTTAAGAAGAACTCATTAGAACCATGCGGACTAATTAAATACTTCTCACCATCGTGATAAAATTCCTTCCAAGAGGAATAGATAGATTTACTAAAACTGTTTCCAATAAACAAAGAGCACCCGGTTAACAGAATGCTAAGGAGAGCCCAAACTATCGTCAAAACACCTCCATGACTAATAACTTTTTCCATAATGATATAAAAATAAATAAACAACTAATACCAATGTAGAAAAGAGATATCCTGTTGTCCAGCAATTTATAAAATAATACGCTGTTTTTTTTGAAAAAAAGAAATAAAAAAAGGAGAAGCAAAACAGCGCTTTTCCCCTCCTTATACCAAATATAGAGTTAGTTTATCTCTGATACGGCAACAGTATAAACTGCTTTCTGTATCCGTAAGGGTTTGTGATGTATACACATTCCCAACCTGCGTTGAGAACTTCTACCAAATAATCCCCAACTCTATATTTTTTCTCTGCTCTTTCGGTAACGACCACGCGATGACCGTTACCTTCTTCAATTATAATGTTGTTCCTTCGGTCCAACGTCATAATGAGTGAACCGATTTGCAACATATAGGGGTGTTCTTTGTTTTTACCCCATACAGTACAATTATACTGTGGGATATAAAAACCTCCGCCACATACCGGATATCCGGAATATCTGGCAGTTACCACCTCTGTTTTTACATTACCTACTAAACAGGCAACGTTATTAGACAATCTGGCTACTGAGTAACAGCTTGTCATCATCAATGCTACTATCGCAGCAAAGATGTATTTTGTATACTTCTGTCTCATAATAATTAATTTTTAGAATTTGAGTATACCACATTTTCCACACAAAATCAAGTTTTTTGAAGAAATCTATAAACTAACCACTCAAAAGAAGAGCTTAAAGAATATAATGCTTTACGCATCGTTTCTAAGCTAAAAACAGTTTTCTTTCACCTCTGTAAATATCTGACACTTACTCGGTCTCAATTTTTACACAACCTGTTTCTTTACTCCAATGTCTGCAATCAATACGACATCTATGCTCATTGTAATCATATACTTGACCATTTTGCAAACAAAAAGACACCATTCTCGCTTCATAAATACCAGACACCAGATTATTCATAGCACAATACCCTATAAAAAACACTCCTGAGATGATGTATAGTATACGTTTATAACGAAATCTAAAAAAGAAAGCGTAGCCTAAAGAAATAAAACAAACAAGCATTACAAAAGCATATGCAAATAAAACAATCCCCCTTATTGCGTTTTGAACAATAAAATAATCTTCTAAAAATGCCACCAATAACAAAGATAGGATAATGAACTTAAAACTCATCAATATCACATTTTTTAATGATTGTTTAGTCATATTACACATTTCCTCTTCAGTATCTTTTATAGTGTGTCGGACACGTTTCTTGTAAACTTTTTCCTTGTCTAGCCCCTTCTCTTCCACGAGCATTTGCCCCTAAATCACGCTTACAATCATCTATTGGATATTTAAAAATATCTTTTGCCTCTTTCAAATACCCACCAATAGTTGATACAACCGAGCCATACTTTCCCCGAGAAGCTGCCTCATAATTTGAATTGATGATTTACACACCTCATCTTCTATCAAATGTATCAGAAACACAACACAAATTATTCAAATTTTCTTTTATTTTCACTTTGGAATTATAAGAAACCTCAGTCTGTTTTAATCCTCCTTTTGATTTATATCTTATATTGTTCTTATTTTCATTACCTTGCCTATCTACAATTTTAGATTTTACTCTTTCAATCTGAATTGCATTTTGCATTTGTTGCTGTAAATCTTCATCTTTATTCAAACAATACATTTTATCAGGATATTTCAATTGAGTTATTTCCATCGCTTGATATCGACTCATCCCCTCATTAATATGTTGTTGCCAGACTTTCTTTAGAGTATTTCTATCTTCTGCATCAGGAATATAATAAATTGGAATATCAGCTTTATAAATATCATGGAGACCGAAAGGACCTGATACATTGATTATTTTTGCAGTTTTGTCAGAAGCGTATTCGTTAGTAAACTCACCGGATAAAGAAACAAGAGGTTGAAAAACACTTTTATCGACTTCATAACGATAAGATTGATTTTTTTCTACATCTACTGCATATTTTTTTAAATCAATACCGCTCAAAACCAAACAAGGTTCGTCCATAAATACGGAAATTCCCTTATACTCATTAGGATTATTAGAAGATGGTTTACCTATATATGGAGATATTTTTTCTTTTGTTGCAAAGCACAACGATTTTCCGGCTTCTTCATTTAGTGTGCATGAATACTGAAATCTTGGTTCCAATTCAGATAATTGAGAATTTTGAGAAAAGTGATACAAATGCTCAGTCAAACTCATTATTTCATCTTGTTTAACTTTTCTTAATCTTTCCAAATGTTCCATATATTTATCAATATATTCAGCCCCAACAATTTCACATAACCTATCTTTAATATCTTCCGAATTTTCTACATTATTAGCAATTAATGCATATAAGTATTGTCCTGCACATTGCCCTTTAAAAGAAGCATTATCCGCAGGTTTAGCAAAAAAAGCATTCTTATCATTGTCACTCATAGAACTAAGTTTTTCTTTTAATGAAAAAACAATTTCATCAAAATTCTCCGTTTTTGCTACCATATTAAACCTATAAAATTACGCTTTTACCTCTTATTTTATAATACAACATGTTATATAAATAGTAAATAAAAAACACAGACACACTTGCACATCAGACACTGACATTAAAAAAATTCTAGTCGGAATTGAGAGCCTCCATTCGCTTTGCAAAAAGCGATGGGTTCAAATCCCGAAAGAGATGATTTAGACACAAAAAAAGCGCCCTAACAAAGAGCGCTACTGAATTGGTGATGCTTAACTCACGGTTTACGAGTCTATTTTACATCATCTTAATATAATAATGTTAAATTAAAAATATAGAATATGTTAAGGGAAGTAAGGAAAATGTTAATCATTAGAACAGAGCAAAAAGAAGACTATGCTCAAGTCTATCATGTTATAATCGAAGCATTTAAATCTGCAAAACATAGCGATGGGAATGAACAAGATTTAGTCGTAAAACTGCGTAAAAGTCAATCTTTTGTCCCTGAGCTATCACTTGTTGCAATAGTTGACAATAAGATAGTTGGGCATATCCTTTTTACAAAAGCAATGATTAATACAACAGAGGTTTTAGCGCTTGCGCCGTTATCTGTTTTACCTGAGTTTCAAAAACAAGGAATAGGACAAGCTTTAATTCAAGAAGGACATAAAATCGCACAAAATTTAGGATATAATTATTCTATAGTCTTAGGGGATTTTTCCTATTATTCAAAAGCTGGATATGTTCCGGCTAGTCAATATGGAATAGTACCTCCTTTTGATGTGGCAGATGAAAATTTTATGGCAATCAGCTTTGATAATAATCCGCAGCCACTAAACGGAGTAATAAAATATGATGATGCTTTTGGAATTGTTTAGAGATTAAAAATAGCTATATTAATATTTTTAACATATTGAAAAAAATAAACTAGATTGCAAAAGTTCGGACAAATTGAAAAAATGATGATTTTTGAAAATAAAACATCCGAACTCGCTGAAAGTCCTGGAATAGATATCCCCCCAGTAAACTGGGGGGATATCTATTTATCTTTAAACAATACCAGCAAAAATATATGTCAGGCAATTTAATAATCCCAAGTCATAAACCACTGGTGCTTAGCCGTCGGAGCCAAAATAAATCATCGTCAACGTCAAAAACTTTCATCATCACAAATTTCAAATCCGATTCATAATTAAAAGTCAATCCCAAGACCTAACGAGATTCAAACTCATTTAACTTATTGAAAAACAAAGGATTATCCTCAAACGAGTTCGGAAAATTCTCCCAAAACGCAATTTTCAAAAAACAAACATTCGAACTCGGTTAAGTGCTTGATTTATAAAAGAAAAACGGCAGTTTTTATACCTGCCGTTTGAATTGGTGATCCCAACGGGATTTGAACCCATGTTACCGCCGTGAAAGGGCGATGTCCTAACCACTAGACGATGGGACCAATGATCGGAACAAAAGCGTTTATATATAGAAAAAAATAAGAAGTCAACACTTTCTTTTAATTTTTTTCACATTTTTGCACACGATTCAAACAAACACAATAATATCAAGAGGTTAGACACAAAATAACTTACACAGTATAAAAACTCATTGACGCGAAACAATAGCTTTCATCATATCAACAGCCCCACTCTCATCAACTTTTGAAATCGTTTCTGCATTATTTTTTGCATTATTTTCAACACCTTGAGATATAGAAGACTTATTTTCAACCGATTCACTCTTTATAGCCTCAACAACCGGAACCGTAACTTCGCCAACTAACTCTCCAGATGTAGAGTTAGTCAAGGCATTCGGTTCAGACATTTTCTTAAATAGGTTTTCTAAAGCCTCATTAGCCTTTTTACTTTTAGCCTCTTTATCATCTACAATCTGCTCTTTAACTTCATTTTGCTTTTCCTCAACCGTCTTAGTTACAGAAGTTATCGGCTTTTCAGAAACAATATTTGATGATATTTCATCATTCTGATTGATGATATTTTCCTGAGCAGTTGTTGATTTAACCGTATTTTCTTTAACCGGAGCTTTGCTTTCTTGCATAGCCTTAATCATATCAACCGGTGCTTCTTGAGCAGAATCCTGCTTTATCTCTGATTTTGTTTCTGCGGGTTTCGGTGCAACTTCATTATTTGCTACCGGCTCGTTTTTAACCGGAACCAAAAGAGTCGGCTGTGCCTTATCTGATACATCGGCCGTTGCCGTTTTATTGACATCTACATTTGCAAGCTCTTTAGTTTGTGCAACAACTTTTTGTTCAACAGAATTAGTTTCTGTTTTCACTACCTCTGCTGATTGCGCATTTGAAGCTTTAGCAGTTTCAGGCTTTTTCACATTATCGATAGTTTGCGATTCAGAAAGCTCTGCTGTTTCTTTATCTACCATTTTCTCCTCTTGAACTGTCTTTTCTGGTACAATAACTTCAACAGTTTTATGAACAGCAACAACCCCTTTTTCGCTGTCATAAATTTCGATTTTACCAGCTTCAAACACAGGCTGCGGTTGACGTTGCGTTTTTTTAACTTCTTGACGTTCTTGAATTTGTCCCAAAGCAGATTGCGGACGAGTAATGGTTTCAGCTTTTTGGTGAATATCTTGCATATAATTAGTCAATTCAGCAGCACCATCGCGTTGAACAATGGTTTCATCCTGAATAATTCCCTTCTCTGCGATTTGCTTGTTGTTATCCTGAATCTTTTGAGCCACTTGTTCAGAATTTTGAGGTTGCACACGTTCACTTAAATTTTTCACATCATCAAGCTGTACCTTTTCATCTTTTGCGACAGACGAAACGGAAATTTCCTGAGCTTTAGGGGGATTAAGTTTAGAAATTGGAGCTTTAACTTCTGCTGGTGCAGTAATAGTATTTTTTTGAGCAAGCGAAGATGAAAGTTTTTTTTGAGTTTGAGTATTATCAGTTTTCTCCAAATTCTTATCCTCAGCATAATCAAAAACAACCATAGCCGAAGACATCGGAGCAGTCAAATGACGATATTCAGCCACTCCTCCCACAGCAAGAACCAATACAAAAAACAAAATCAGCAGTTCCACTCTGCTCTTAGCTTTTAATTTAGAGATATCTTGATTATCCATAAAAAACTCCGTCAAAAAGAAAAAACTAAGGCATTATAGAACTGCTGATATATAAATGCAAGCATTTTGCACTAAAAACGCATACGAACTATTTTAATTTATCCACCAATCGAAACCAAGCTTTAGTCAAATAATGATTAACCTGTTCCATAAGATGGCGCGCTGCTTCACTATATTTTTTCTCATTAAGGACAACCGCTTGAGACACGTTAATCATCCAAGTGCAATAAAAATAGTTTAACAAATCAAAATATTCGTCTTTAGGATACCTTTTATAAGAAAAGCTATTGCGTAACTGATACACAAACAACTCTTCAACTGCATAATCAAGAGCTTCACTGGTTGTAGAGAAGCTCCCTAAGATATCAGGAAAATTACGACTTTCTAGGTGTCTCACAAAACTATATTTACCTTTATTTTTAACGATTTTATAATTATAGAGCACCTCTTTTCTCAAATCATCCAACATACCGTTATAGGCGTATCTCAATTTAGAATCAGTATTATAGATAGAAGTTTTAAGCAACTGGCTTAAATAGTGAAAAGTTTCATGCATAATTGTCTGTTCATCAGCTTTTTCAAACAAATAGATAGTCTTATCAGCAATTTCATACGCCCCTCTTGCAAACCTTTGTATAACAAGCGACAAACTGTCATAAGGACCTCTGATTTTATTATCATCATCAGGAAGGCTATTCATTTTTTCAGGATCAAAATCAATAAACTCTTTATCACCTTCGGCCGCGTTCATAAATTTGTGTAGTGCCGAAAAAGAGAGTTGTTTTTTATCCAAAGAAGGTTTGCGTACTCTATCATCCCAATAAGCAAAACTTCTCTGCCAATCAGAATAATTTTGTCTTTGCATCATGTTTCTAACATCAATTTCGCCTTGAGAAACACCGCCTGCCCAAGGAAAAGGAGCAGTATGAAAATAGCCCGAAGACACTCTGGAAGCCACCAATTCAAAATTATTAAATTTACTAATCAAATCCCGTAATGAAGCATAAGCAAAATCCCCTAGTTGACGTTCATGAGGATCAAGAATATGATTAGCATATTTTTCATCAACTTTTTCAAACAAAAAATCAAAATCAACATCTCTGAATTTAAGATGACGAACAGCATCAGAAGTTTCCGATTTTTTTGATTTATTCGTTTTATTTTGTTTACTCTGGCTTTCATAAACATCTATAAGCGGAAGCGGTACATCTCTATAAATCCAAAAACTACCCGGAGCCAATTCCGGAAGATATGTAGTAACAAACTCATCAACAAAAGACCCTAAATGTTCCGCAGCTTTCTTTTTGGCCAAATAAATATGCCTATCCATAAAATTACGTCGCTGAGAAGGCGTGAGAACCAAATCAAAATGTTCGCGCATCTGAATAGCAAAAGCAGCACCTTTCATCAACAAATTTTTCAGATTAGTGTAATCAAACTGTCTGGGATCAATTTCCAAAACATCATTTTCAAAATTTTTATCACGATAGAAATGATATCCGTCATCATTATCAAGTTCGACAAAGCGAACAATCACATTTTTCAAATCAGGATAATTTTTGTAAAGTTCTTGATGCTCCAACAAATCCCCCAATTTCATTTCTTTTTTATCCAAAAGGAGTTGTCTTTCCAACCAATAGGTTCTAAGACTTTCATCGCCCTCATCAACACGTTGTTTAATAAATTCATTTGCCGCTTGAATATCGCGTAACTCCGCTTGTTTTGCAAAATCGATTTCTTTATGAAAACGATAGATACGATAAATTCTATCTAAAAAATCTTTCATAAGCGATTTATACGTATTATCCCAAGAACGATAACGAGGAAGCGCCAAAAATTTTTCACTCATAGACATTGGAATGTGAGCTTGACGATACAAATTAGACAGATAATTAGCATTAAAATAAGGTTTGTGATAATTTCCTTGTCCTGCAAGATACAACTGATAAAATTTGTTAATTGTCAAATCATCAAACATATCAAAATTTTCACGAATCCCCATATTTTGCATAGCTTTTTGTCTTTTAGTTACCTCATGAATGAGTTCGTCATCGAGTTTTTGAGCTAAATTCATAAGTCCTTCGGTTTTAGCATGATTATCTTCTAAAAATTTATCAAATCTCTGAAGATTAGCATCTTCATCCAAAGGAGAGGACCAAATTTCTTCCATAAAGTGAAAAAAAGACCTTTCTTCCAAAGCCGCATGAATAATTTTTAATTGTTCATCTGTATAAAATTTATCGGGCGACTGAAAATTGGTATTTGCAGCCTTACGTTTAATCCAAGGAGCTTTTGACGAATTACGCAATTCCTCCGTTTTACGTTCTTGCTCAGTCAGATAATCATCAAAAGTAACATCTTCACCGGTTGTATGAGTAATATGAGCTTCAATTTCTTGCGCAGACATATTTTTTATCTGCAAATTCCACAATAAATCGCCATTAGAATTTTCATTAACTTCAATCCGAACATTTCCGCGATTTCCGTCAATTTCTACCGGCAAATAAGAATAGTAAGAAGCCTTAATTTCAGATTTTGTATTTTGGGGAGCCTTTTCGATACGCGCACCAAAAACTGCCTTTTCCAAAAGCATCGGAAAATAAGGAATTAAAAGTTTAGCATCATCACTCAAATTTTTAAACGAAGTTTTGCCGATTTCAATGTTACTGTCTAAAGACGGATTATAAATTTTCATACCTTTATAGGAATTGAGTAATTTACTCATATCTTTATTAAACACTTTTGTCGTATTATTCTTAAAGTCAGAAGAACGCACAACAACGGCTAAGCCCCCTGAATTAGGTTTCTGAATATTATAAGAAGTGGCCGTATTTTGATTAGCGGAAGTAAGTTCGGCAATATCTTCATCATCCAAAACATTAAATTTTTCTTTGTCAATTAATAATTGCTTTAAGGTTTTATCGCGGATATAAGAAGACATAGAGCTATCTTGTTTAAGTTTATTTGTTGCGTTGCGGGCATCATAACTGCTCACCAAAGCAACAACGTTATCATTAACTTTTTCTTGTTGCTTTTTAATATTTTCTTCAAAATCCACTTCAGGATCGGTAAAAGAGAAACCACCGTTTTTATCAATACCGAAAGAAAAATGTCCGGTATAATTTTTATCCAAGAAATCAATAAAATCGCCATAAAGATAATTATAAATTTCTTCGATTACCTCAGCATCATCGGTAACTTTTTTTTCAAGTGCACGCAAACTGATAATTTCTTGAGCTTCTTGTTTTTCCAGCTTTTGAATATAAGTTTGCCAATAACGTTTGGGAAGTTCATTTTCATTAACATCGAAATTGAGCTTCAATTTAGCATCAGCATCACTGATTTCAAAACGCCATTTACCGTCTTGCCCATGAAACCAACCTGTTCTGGACCAAATCACGCGAGGATTAACTTCCTCATCTTCCAACTTCAACGCCTCTTTGAGTTTTACAATATCGGCATATTTAGCATCAACACCGCCAAATTGGAATAAGAGTTTATCTTCCGAAGATACTTGTTGTTTAAATTTATCATACGTCATCTGTTTTATTTTCGGCAAATTATCTTGAAGAATTTTTTGCGGAGAAAAGGACTTATCGACATTATAAAAAGCCATAATATTAGCTTGTATCATACCCGCCGTAATTTTCGCTTTTGTATCATCTTGTGTTGCATTAAAAGCCCGCTGATACATTTCGTCATAGATTTTTCTAAAAGCATCAACATCAGCTTTTCGAGCGGAACGTTCTAAGGGTTTAGCCTGCGAAGCTTCAAGTTCGAGAGCTTTAAGATTTTGCTCCAAAGAATAAGAAAAGACTTTAGAAAAAGCATCTGGTTTACTTTGCAACAATTCCAAAGCATTTTTCTTAAACAATTCAATATCTTCATCACTCACCCCTTTGAGTAACATACGTCTCCGCGCATCTTCATAAGATTTTTGCGCATAGTAAGTTGAGCCATCAACAGCCATCAGAGCAGACGTACCGGCAATAGCCCCGATAGCACTTTCAACCAAACCTTCAAACAAATCCTGAGTATCATCAATACCGACTTGTCGAACTAAATTTTCGGCTAATAGTTGCTGCAACACTTCGGTACCGGCCTCGCGAAGCGGCGCTCCGAGAGCTTCTTTGGCAATCATCTTGGAAGTCATTTTGGCACGATTTTCAATTTGCTTAGGCAAAGGATTAAATATTTTATCAATAGCAAAGGTTGTACCTCCCGAAAGAAGCGCAAGAGTATTAGCAGTATCGACATTTTGTTCTTTATCATAAGATTCGTTAAAAACCTGCGCTGCCCCGCCGCCGGCAAACAAAGCATACGCCGAAGCTGCACCGAGATATTTAGCCATAGCCCCCATAGATAATACCTGTGCCGAGCCCTGCCCTAAAACATTAGCCAACTTTTCCCAACTCGGTTCCGATATATAAGCCGCTTGCACGGGCGCTAACACCGAATTGGTTTCAATGCGTTCGGCATATTGTTGAAATTTATCTCCGATATTTTTAAACACGGCACCAACTTCGGGTGTATGCAAAGTTGTGCCGGCCGTCATTATTCCGATACCGAGATTTTTATTTTCAATATTGGTTCCAAAAGCAGAAAGGACATTGCCCATCATACGCAAATTATCGGAAGAAAAACCACGAGCCGTAGCTTTAAGAGCTTCTTTAGAAAAAGAAGCCGCATCAAACTCTCCCAAATTTCCTTCATCATATGCCCATTTATATTGAGCAACATCTCCACCAAAACTTTCCAGCGCATTCCAATAAGTCTGAATATCTGTTGCTTGTTTCAGCCAATCTCCGACAGCTTGAAAACTGGAATGCGGCTTCATTTCATCAATAGTATCAGCCGACAGTACCGGAAATTGCAAATTATGCTCATTTTCAAGATAAGAAAACGGCATATTATGATCGTCATCATCCCCAAAATCTAATTGCAAATCTTCGGCGCGAATTTCTCTATCAGTTTCATCATCCAGTGTGTCATTTGGCTCTGAAGCAGTTTCATCCCGAGAAGAAATAAATTCATCATCAGAGGAAGTCTGAATGGGAGTCATATTTTGTGCATATTGAGATTGTTCCTCTTCATTTTGAGAAGGTAAAATTGTCTGTTTAAGTTCATCATCAGCAAAAGGAAGCGATGTCATCATCAAATCAGCTTGCCCATCAGCCGCTTGAGGGATTGGTGTCATTGCCATCAAATTATTATCCATTGTACTCATATCAAATTCCTAACTAAAAAAACAAAACCACTAACCTTTCATAACCGCCAAACGCCCTTTGAAATAGAATTTATCACCTGGAGCCAAATCAGCTTGTTGTAATTGCTGATAGGTATCAAAATGCGGATAAGAGAGTTCTTTTTTCTGCATATCACGAGCAATACAGCGCATTGTATCAAGTTTATCTTCGCTATACGGAGCAGATTGCGCATATTTTTTCCAGATAGGCAAAACATCACTGCCGGAATAAACGGATTGTAAAGCTTGCTTTAACTCCCCAAAAGACGCGGCATCTTGAGAAGCATTTGTTTTAAGCTTCAAATCCTGCACGACATTATCTAAAGCAATTTGCGAGATTTTCTTTTCAAGCAACGGCGTTAATTGTCCGCCTTTTTGCAACAATTCGGAAGTCAAAGCTGTTTTTTGCGCATAGTAATTTTGATAAAGGTTTAAGGCAAATTGTGCTTTATCTTCCATAAGTTCTTTGGCGGCATAATCTCCTCGAGTTAAAGAAGAAGATATATCCGCCACAAAAGCCTTATCGGCCAGTGCATCAATTTCTTTATCAAACATCAAATCGGCAGTATTTTTATCGGTTTGCGCGGCCATCAACTGATTTTGCAAAGCGGCAGTTTCCTCAAATCCGAGTTTATTCTGACGATAAGCATTGATTAAATAGTTAGATGCATTATTGAGTTCTTGAGGAGAAAGCGGTGTACCCTCGTTCATTTTGCGCACCAGACGATAGGTTTCGGTTAAAGGCGTATCGGAACGTTGTTCATCATCACCCCAAACACTGATATTCAAACCATCGTTATCGTTTTGGAGATGAGCATTTTGCGCTAATACGAAATACTGTGCCGGAGAAATTTCTCCTCTTTCTTTTTTCTGCCATAAATTCTGTATATCAGCCAAGCGATTAAGTTGTGATAGGCGTTTTTGTTTTTCTTCATCTTGCTGTCGATACGTTTCATTTAAGAATTTAGTCTGTTGAATTTGTGCTTTCAAATCAGATTTAAGTGTATCATCACTAAAATAAGCATCAACAGCTTTATCAGCGGCATCAGGATTATGAAGAGCCAGATTAAGAATACCCGTTTTTAAATAGCCGTCACGATAGACCGATTTATCATTATCATTCAAGAAAGGCGTATTTTGAATTTCATCACTCCCCATTTTTAAGAGTTTACCGGCTTTAAGTTCATCTTGCGTTTCGGCCAAAAGATTTTGATTATCGGCAAGCATGGAGTTAAGACTTTGCTTACCAAAGTCAATTTGCTTTTGAGCAACAATTTTCTGAGTATCAGCCTGATTAGCAGCAAGAATTTTATCACCATAATTTTTCCAAAAATTTTGAGCAGACTTATCCCCGTCAAATTGAGCCGCTAAAAGTTTATCATTATGAGTAACCATTTCTTGTAATTGTTCAGGATTTTGAGCATTTTCGAGAGCTTGACGAGTAGCCTTTAATGAAATATCAGCCTGCATAGCCAAACGTTCATTTTCGGTTTTCTGCATTTTATCCGCCAACACATTAGCGGTATCAAGCAAAACGGAATCAGAATAAACATTCGGCTGTGAAGCAATAAAACGCCGCGCCGGAGTAGTAACCTGCGCTGCAACTGGTCTTTTAGCCATAGCACCGCTTAGTCCCCAAGAAGGAATTTTCTGTCTGTTAGCCATATTTAATCTCCCCAAACACACAAATTAAAACAACGAAGAAAGCGAAGAAGAAAGCCCGCTGAGCAAATTACCGCTAAACCGATTTTGCCCTTCTTTTTTATATTGCTTGGCATTAGCTTCTTCAATAAGCGCCTGATACAAATAATTTTCCGCTTCACTCTCAACTTTAAAGCGTTCATTTAAGATATTCTGTTCCAGAGCCGAAGAAGTTGTCGCCAAAGCCGTTGTTGTAGTAGGACTTTCGCCCATACCGGCTTCCCCTGCAGCCGCCGAAGCAGAAGCAATAGTAGAGCGTTTTTGTGAGCGTAAAGCATCTTCATTATAAGCCCCGCTCAAGCGCACATTTTGAGCATTTTTCCGATAAGTTTGCGCATTTTGCAAAGCCAACTGTGCTTTAGTTTCATATTCATTTTGTTCAGTTTTTCCTTTCAAAAAACCCGAAGCAAAATTGATACCTGCCTTAATTAAGAGAGCCTGAGCCACCATAATAAAATTTCCTTTCATAAAGTTGATAAGTTTTCCCGCCAAAAAAATCAGCCAATACGCGAATGGGCTTAAAATCCAACAAACCGGCAAAGCGTTTAGCTTGTAAAAAATCGTCCCTAACAGTCATCAAGACGCGTTTAATCCCCAAACGATAGGCTTGTTCAGGGATTTTCTTTTCTAAAAAGTGAGTTAATTCAATAAGTTTAGTTCCGATATTTTGCCCAACAAGTGCATAACACTGAGCAACTTGTTCACCATGAAATTCAAACACATCAAAACCGCAAACTGCTAAAATATTCCCCTTATCATCTTCAAAAGAATAAGCAGTAATATGTTCAAATCCCTCAGCAAAAATCTGAGCCTCATGAGCCTGAGAAGATTGCGGAACAACCCAATAAGCATCCCCTGTTTGATAATCTCTAATCATAAAGACAACTCCTATAAAAAAAGAGGCATAAAGCCCCTAAAAAAATTTCAAGCAGCGTCTTATTCCGTAACATCCAAATAAGGAACAAGAGCTAAAATATTAAAAGGCAACGGAGAGGTTGTTTGAAGTAAGAAATTTGCCGCCTGCTCTTTTTGAGTTGTAGAACCGTTAAATAAGATTTCTTTATTACCGCTAAAAAGTTCTTGAACATTATTCATCGGAGCATCTGTCTGTCGATATAAAATATTAACCAGAGAATTTTCATCTTCACCGATTTGCCCACCACCAGAAAGATAGAGTGTCAAAAGCACATGGTTAATACGTTGTTTTTGCCCGATACCACTGCCATATTCATTAGGAATATAGATATTCTGAGGAATAAACTGGCTACAAATTTTAAGTCCGACCACCAAATGAGAAACAGAATTCGGAATTTGTATCTTACCGTTATAAACCACTTGAGAATCTAAAATAACACCATCGCCAAAGAGCAAAACTTCTTTCCCTTCCAGATGTTTCAAACCTGTAAGTTCGGAAGTATCGGTTTCATCAGTTTTATCGAAAACGACCGCTGCATCAAGATAAACGGCATTTTGTCGCATATACTGTGCCTCGTAAAGATATTTCTCATCAAGATTATTAAAATCAGCTTGCGCCACCGGAAGAGCCTGCGGCATACCATTATCCATCCACTCCACGGTTCTGAGATAGGTGTTATTAACAACACGTTGCACTTCAAGCCACAGCTCATCGCGATTATCCTCCAAATTTGGAATAACGGCAAGACTTTCGATTGTACCTGAAACATCGTGCCTGGAAAAAGCAGCTACCTCTTGTTCCGAAGAAAAAGTAATTGCGGCTAAAGTACCATCCCCCACCAAACACCATAACACTTTGTCTGGCACTTCTTGATAGACCATCGCCACAATACGCGATTGAAACAAATGTTTACCTAAAATAGAGATATCCGTTTGATCATAGCCATCATTGTAGTAATTATACATCAAGTCACGCAAACTCAAACCGTATCTATCCACAAACAACACGTGCGCACCGATTGATACCGGCATAATCGCCTTGCTTCCCACAGTAGAAATCTGAGAAATACGAATATTATCGGAAGCCATCGCCTGCGAAGAAGTAATAGCGTCAATATAGAATTCAGCTGCCCCTGTTCCGACAAAAAGCGCATCACGAGCATAAAGCCATTTTCCTTCATTAAATTCTGTACTAAGAACCGGCACGGTAATCGCCGTTTCAGCGGTAGCTTCACCGCAATCCATATCTGCAAAGTTATTATAGTCTCCCGAAAAAGACAAACAAACATTAGGTCCGGTTTCAGAATTAACCAAAAAAGCAAAACGATTTCTGAAAAAGGCCCCTGAAATCGGATACGAAGTTCCTTGATGTAACATACCGAGTTCCCAACAGACCGTACCATTTTCAAGAGCATCAGGCAAACGAGATATAACTTGCGCCGTCACATGCTGTGCATCTGTAAAATCGGTAATTTTAACAATTCCGATACCATCATGAACATACTGCCAAGAAACACCGCCGTCCGAACGAGTACCCTCACTATGTACCGGTTTGATAGCTCCGGTTTCCCCTTCAGCAAGAGCCATATAATATTTATTATCGGAAGAACGAATTTCCATAGCTTTAACATCAACGCCTGCACTCCAAGGTTTTGTATCATCATCTAAAACGCGTAATCTGACCAATCGCCCGACATCGGTTTCAACAAAAACATCGTCAGAAGCCGTTAATTGTGTTGTACCGGTTTTCTCTGTAACGGTAATCATCGTATCAGAAGTATTCATACTCAAAAACGGACCATTACGAAGTTCGAGTTCTTCCAAACGCCAATCATCATTCGCATAACGTTTCAAGAGCATAATCGGATGATTTTCATTAAAAATATACATAATATCAGAATGTTGAATAGTCTGAATTTTGCAACACAATTCATCATCATCCCACAAATCGCTATAAGTATAAGGAGAAACCAATTCCACAGGAGGAAAAGCATCATCAGGCTCATTATCATCTGTGCTGGAAGTAGAAAGAGTATGCTGGCGCAATAATTCCCTTTGCGCAAAAAGTCTGATTTTAAGATGGCTAAATTCAACCACATAAGCTACACGATGGCTATATTTAAACGGAAACAAAAAACTCTTAGCATTAGACATTATTTCTTCCTTTCAATTCCCAAACCAAATTTCCCTGATAATAAACCTTCAAAACATTACCGGAAACCACCCCGACATAATCATTAATTTGAGTAATATACTTATCATCTTCATCTCTTGGCCAACCTGCAATATCAGCCGAAAAGACATCAATTCCACCAATACATTCATTATTTTCATCATAGTACCAAAGCATAATAACATCATCAGCCGCACCTTTAACGGCAACACATACCTGATAAATACCATAAGCAATCACAACAGCGTTATATAAATCATAATTCGATTTAAAGAATAAACTTTCATCGAGCACATAACTTTCATCAGGAGCGATTTGCGAATAATCAAGAACAACCCCCAAATATCCGTTTGAAAATTTAATAGTCCAACTTCGATAAAAGCGATGATTATAAAGAAACACGGTACACCCAACAAATTTCTCCAAAGTTCCCCAATCGCCATAATCGATTAATGTCTGTTCATCTTGTTGTAAAGTTACAGTTAAGGTCTGATTATCTTGAACAACTACCGAACCGCTTTGCAAAATATAACCATCTTTATAAACCTGATATTCCACGGTAGAATTTTTGAAAACTTTTATAGAACGACGTTGATACCCGTTAAGAAGCACTGTTGCATCGGAAGGTTCTGTTTGGATAGTGAAAGTAAACAATTCGCTTTTAGAAACCAAAAACACCTCTAAATTAGTATCTTCCAAAACCACATAATTTCCGCTGGATGAAGAAAAACCATCGCAACTGACTTCATAATAAAGTTTATCACCGCGCGCAACTGTAATAGAAGATCTCTCCACCCCATTAATCAACACTTTAGCTTCGACCGGTGTCGGTAAAATTTGAAATAAAATATCGTCATCCTGAGGTGTTTGAGCCACAAAATGCGTCCCCCCGCGACGTTTCAAACTCCCCTCGACCAAAGGAATAAAATTACGACAAAGTTTCGCCGTTTTATCATATTTAGCAATATCCGTCCGCCCCTGCAACCACGGACTGAGTTCACCGCCATTAAATTGCATTCTAGTCGGTTTAATACTCATTTACATTTCTCCCAAATAAAAAAAAGCGCCCGCCAAACGGATACGCAACAACATCCCAAAGGTTATCAGATTAATCTCCCCATACCTGACGCACCAACACCCAACTGTTATCCGGAACTAATTCTGCATCTTTAGCAATTTCATTATTAAGTTCGGCTTGCTGAATAAGAGTTAAGAATTCATTTTCGAGAGCCTGTTTAAGATTAAGCGAATGTTTAATCCGCATCGCAAGTTCAGCCGCCACTTTAGCTGCAACCGCTTCTCGAAACAATGGTGGAAACGGCGTATCATCATCAACAATGCGCACATATTCAACTTCAATACCGTCATCAAGCATCGTCACAATGCAATTGTTCGCCAATTCATATCCTTGTAACGCATAAGGTCTTGGCTCGGTCAAATCTTTAATCCCCGCGCCAAACACTTTAAGCAAAAGCAAACAATCAGCAGGCAACTGAAACATAAATCTGTCACCGTATTTTTCATTTCGACGAGCAAGACGCTTTGTCGAAACGGCAAAACGCCAAGGATAAGACGACAACAACAGATTTTTCACATCTTGATAAATAAGCTCATACGATTTGCCGAAAGCAGCATCGTTAAGCGACGAAACCGGCGGTTCGCCCAGTTTGAGCAGCGCTCGGTTGATAATTTCAACTTTAGACATATAACCTCCAAGAAAGCATAAAATAAAGAGGACGAGCAAGCGCCCGCCCTCCGGACTATGGACATTTTCTTAATAATTTGAGACAAAATAATATGTGAACACCAAGCGAAATTTAGCGTGCCAAGTAGCCCAAGGTCACACGAATTTCGCCAGAGTTGGAAGTGTTAGAAGTAACCGCCGCCGTAACAAAATCTTTAACATCAGCAGGCAATGTAGCCGTAGCCATCAATTCCCCATCTTCAAAAGACTTTGTAGCTTCAATAGACATGGTAAGCAATTCAGAAAAAGAGCCTGTTTCACTGTCACCATGTTTAACAGTAATAGTCACACTATTAGAGATGGAAACATCACCAACAGCAAAAGCGTTAACACACAAAGCACCTTGAGTAGAGCCTGCGGCAATAGCTTTTCCCTCGGCAATGGATGCTTGGTTAAGAGCGCCTTTAGCCAAATCTTCATCATAAACTTTCAAAATATTGTTCAACATCAAAAAAACTCCTAAAAAAAGAGGTTACGCCAATTCAACAGCCTTTTCAGAACCGTTTTCAAAGTTATAAGAGGTAATAAAGCGAATACCGTTCCAAGCTGCAAAGCTACGGTTAACATCCATATCGCCGGTCATAGTCTGCAAAACATTGCCTTTGTACTTATTAAGCATAGAAAGCACTTTCGGATGACAGAAGATATAAGTGGAAGCAGGTGTCGCTTTTGCATCCACCAACATATTGTCAATTTGTTCTGCTGTCGGAATATTATCGGCAGAAATATTAACAATGGCAGAAACGGCATCAGGGTTTGCAAGTTGCATACCGATATAGCCTTTAATACGCACACCATAACCAAGCAAACCATTAGCGTTTTTATAGAGTTGCCCGCCGTTGATAGGAGTTGAATCTAAAAGACCGAAACGATTGATATTCTTAGCGGAATAAAGCCCAGTCACTTCCCCTGGAATAAAACGAACCGCAACCATAGAGTAACATTTATCATCCGCACCGGCAGAAACGACTTTACCGTTTTCAACCGCATATGGGATAAAGTTATCATAAATAATTTTCTTTTCAGCGGTTTCACCTGCATGCTTCAAGAGAACCGGAACTTTCTTCGCAAAATATTCGGAAATACCGATAACAGCAGCCTTATCTTCCGGCACAAAGATTTCCCCACCCAAGATAGACAAGTCAATTTTCTTTAAGTTAGAATCAACTTCCATTTCAGGCAGAGGTTGGTTAATATCAATAAAGCCCGCACCGGAAATTTTCGCCACTTCTTCATAAGCATTCCAAAGCCCGTGAGAAGAAGCCTCAAAACGCATATTATCCAAAATCGGAGAATCATTGGTTAAAAAATCGACATAATGCTCTTGCTTTTGAGACAAAGCAACCGCAATTTCTTTTAATGTACCAGCCATTTAAAAAATCCTTTCAACAAACAAAATTAGTAGTCATTAAACATTTCTCTGAAATACTCAACCGCATTCCAATCTCCGCCTTTACGGCGTTTACCAAAGCTAATCGGGTTGTCTTCCGAGATAGCCTCACCCAAACGACAAAAGACTTCCATCATACGTTTGGTACCAATTGCCTTTTCAATTTCGGCAACGGTGTTTTCATCATCACAAAACATTCTGACACCACGCTTCATCAATTCCCAATTGCGTTGTGCGCGCGTCCCCCAAGTGCGTTTCATTTCTTCCATTTCGCGTAAAGAATTTTCCGCCCAAGAGGTTTCGTTTCGTTCAATAAGTTCATCACGATGTTTCACATACCAATCATAGATAGCCTGAGCAGATTGCGGCAGAATATGATTTTCAAGACAAACTTGTTTAAAAGCTTCACCGTCTTCTTTATCTTCGTCGGCAAAGACAACATCAAAACAAGCGCAGTCTTGCGGCATTCCCAAACGGGAATAAAGTTTGTCCAAAGCTTTTTTATCGCCGTCCTTCGGCAAAGAAACTTTAGAAGAGAAAGCTCTTTCCAGTTCGCGATAAGATTTGAGCAAATCGGCAGGAGTTTTAAAACCCTTCTTGTCGATATAGTCCAAATCTTCCGCGGACATTTCTCCCCAACCGGATTGTGCACGCAAAAAGTCTTTATCAAATTCAGACTTTAAGAAGTTATCGGAGGTCGTCTGTCCCTCCGGCTTTTTAGAATTCATCATCATCAAATCCCCACAAAAAAAGTTAGCATCAAAAAAGGCAGCCTCAAACGAGTACTGCCTAAAAAATCGTCACAAAAAAAGGACGCTGAAAACGCCCATAAAAAAAGAACGTTTAATTACGTCCCCGAATAAACACTATTTCCATTATGCGTTCATCATAACCAAACTCCGACAGGATGTCAATAGGTTTGGAAACGTTTTTGAAAATATTTTTTTACCTTAAACGTCCAAATCTCGTTTCACATCATCGCCGTCACGCTGCAGTTTGGTAAATAAAGCAAAGACTTCAGTTTCGGAGAGAGCCAGATATTTAACCAGCAAATCAAACATCCTCCTTTTGCCTAAAAGAAAAGCCGCCGCATTCGGATCAAAGCGATTTTGCGCATCATAGAAATAAGGCACACCCCCGGCACCAAGCTCCCCACGCGCTCCCGCCTCGTCACGCAAAAATTCAATCACGATTTCCGCTTCTGGTTTTAATTTTCCGTTAGGAGTTAAAAAGAGTTTATGAAACGCTTTAACCAGTTCATGTTCACGTTTAATTTTCTTAAAAAACATCACTTTTCTCCTTTATACCGAAGTCTTGTTAAGTAAAGCCGAAAGTTGAGCATTTTGCGCTCCTGCTTGTGCACCGCTTTGTTGCTGTTGCAAGAGAGCTTGTTGCTGAGCCTGCTGCATTAAGAGAGCCTGCACTTCATCGGCGGTACGCACCACATCAGGACCGACACCGTAATAATCGGCAATTTTGCGTAACGCCGCTTCGGTATCAAAAACATTTAAGATATTCGGATTAGCCTGCGCCAAAGAGGTAGCCGCCTCAATCGTTTTATAAAGTCCGACAATTGCGCCGGATTGCTGCATATGTACGGCAGGACATTCGAATTGAATAGCAATGGAACCGTCATACATCAATTCGTCAGGCACATCGTCTAAGATACCGTAAGAAGCCAAAATATCAAGTTCGCGTTCAATATTACCGGCAAGCCATTCTGCGGAGATGCGTTCACACATCGGAGCGAGCAACATGGATTTTTCCATTTCACGTTTTTCGACTTCGGTAGCGGTCATCTGCTTGGTTTGCGTGAGTGATTGGAACAAAGGAACCAAAAAGGCCCTTTCAATCGCCGCGCGTACTTCGCGTTGCATTTCAACCGTAATTGAGAGGTTATTTCCATATTGCATAGAAACGGCGGCAGGCTTGCCCTGATTATCCAAACCGCCGCGAATAACCGCCCCCGCCGAACCGAGCTTATTGGTATCAATCAGCCCCATATTGGTAAGAATGGGCGGATTGGCTTGGAGTTGACCGGTACGAAGGATGGTTTTACCCATTTCATTGGCGGTTAATAAGTCATAAAACGCCTGAAGCGCGGGACTATCCCCGTAAGAACTTCCGGCAATCCCCAAAAACCTCGGAGCCATATACGGACAAGAGCGATATCCACCGACATGAATAATGCGCTTAGCCGCCATATCAATATGCACACTGGCATACTTCATCCCGTTAAAATCAGCAGCTTCGAGCGCATAGTCATCACGTTCAAACACGGCGTGTAAAAACTTAAACATCCGTTCGGGCGTATTTTCCGCCGCTTGCAAGATATCGCCGCGCAATTCATCACCGAATTTTTTAGCAGCTTCTCCGGCGGTTAATTCATACTCACGAAAGACGGCAGCGATTTTTCCGCTGTCATCACGTTTAATATAAGCTTCTTTAACCGGAATAGTGCGATAAACAATCCCCTGCCCGACGTTATCTTCAACCATCCATAACGCATGTCCATAAATACCGAGTTGATTAAACAACAAATCGCTTTCAGACGCAAAATTGGAATAAGCCGAATAACGCACCCGAAAGAGTAAGTCGGTCGCTTTATCCAAAAACTTTTTAACTTTGGCGTTGTCATCCAAATTCGGATCAACCGGTTTAAGCCTATGCCATTGCGATGTTGTCGGCACAATCACCGATTTCATGCTGGAGCAAAAACAAGCCAAAGCGTTTCGCCCTGTCGTGTCAAACACATTTTGGCGCACTCTCCCGCGGTTATCGGTCGTAAAGAGTTCGGATTCAACCGAACACATTTCCGCCGCCTTATCCCACATGGGTTCCCATTTAGCTCTTTCGGCTTTCATCGCATCCAAACGTTTCAAAATATTTTCCGCGTTAAACGCCGGTTTTTTGCGCACCAATCTCGGTGCGGCGAATTGAAAATCATCCGCAAAAATATTCTCCGGCTGAAATTCCGAAGAACGATTATCCAAATGTTCCATACGAACCTCCCAAAATAAAGAAACGCGGAAAAAGCAGTTCCACGTTTCAGCCACAAAAAAACCGGCTTAAGAAGCAAACCGGCTCATTAAAAAGAAAGAATTAAAACCTAGCCCACCAACACTTTACCGATAAGCATCACGCCGCACCAAGCCATATAAAGCCAAACGAACATCAGCGCAGATTTAATAAAATGTCGTTTATCCTCATTAACCAAACGAACATAGAGCGGTTTATGCAAAGAAAACGCCGCAATAAAAGCGATAGTAAACAACCCAATCAGCAACGCTTTCTGCGAGGATATGTTAAGACCGAGATTTGAAGCGAGCGCCCAAACCGTCCACATCGGCAACACCGCCGCCCCTATGATAAAACATATGATTGCTTTCCAATACATTTTGAACTTCATCATCTTCCGCCTCGTTACACCAACAAACTAAACATAACCATAAACCCGCACCACAAGAGGTAATAAAGCACTCCCACGCCGACAAAACGAGCATATTCCATCATAGGCTTTTGCAGTTTCATGCTTTGGGTTAATTTGGCATAAACGGTCGTCAACGAAAAACCGCATCCGCCAATAGCGATAAACAGCACATAAACACCAACAGCACCAATCATCCAAAAATCCGCACCGTCATCAATAAACAGCCCAAACAACAGTGCCGGCACGATTGAAGCCATATAGTCAACCACCGTCATCCTTTTGGCTTTAGAGGGATTATTCAAATTTGCGTTCATAGATTTCTCCACATAAAACAAACCATAAAACACAAACCTTATATCATATACTAACCTTAAAAGCAACGTTTTTTTAATCCGCCTACGCACCGAGCGTCGTTTTACCGCCGCCGGAACCATAAGAATTATCGTGAGATAAAAGTTGTGACACGGCCCCCATTTTCTTTTTGCGTTTATTTTCCAACTCACGCACTTCAGCGGAATTATCAACAACTTCCAACTCCACCTCTTGAGGTTGCACCTGAACAACTTTCGGTTTAGAAAAAACAGAACTCATCTTTGTACTCCTTTATAAAATTAAGTTAAAGATAAACGGAATCATCCACAAAATCCCCACCTGAAGAAGGAGGTATTTTCAAAAGATATTCCGCATTTTGAATAGCAAACGTGAGCGCCAACGCATCAGCAACATCGGTAGAACGCCCCAAACGTTTTTTAATCTCGGCTTTAGGTTCCAACTGCAACCGTCCGAGTGCATCAAACATCTTAAGCGGCGCGGTCAAATCTTCGACTAAGCCTGAAAATTCGGGCAGAGAAACCGGCAAAGGCGAGGTCAGCCATTGAGCTACCCTCGCCCACATTTCCGCCCGACGGTTAACAAAGCGCTCGGCGTTATCAGCCCGTTCGCCAAAATTAACCGCAACGATATATTCGGCCAAACCGTTTGCCGCCAAGACATCATACACACCGGCACCAAGCCCGCCGACATCAATGCACACCCTTGCCGGCTTATCTTCGGCAATAATAGCGCCGACAAGATGCGCCACCTGCACCACATCGAGTTTTTGAAACGTTTTGAATTGTAAAACTTGCCGCCCACACCGATAGCAAATAGCGGTTTTGTCATCACCAAAACGCGCCACATCAACTCCGATAATCAGTGGAGCGGTATCATCATTGATTTTAATATCGTTTTCCAGCGCCCGATACACTTCTTCCCGCCCTATTAAGTGATTATCCGCCGTCAAGCGTGGTTCTCCTTCCCAAACGTGCAGATATTCGCCATAATTTTCATTTTTCATCTTAAGTGCTAACCGCTTCATGTTGTCGGGACAATACGGATTGTCATAATAGTTGACTTTACGAACAATCGTATCGCTGTCAGGATGAAGTGCGAGCGCTTTCCAAACGGGATCGTTTTCCTCTTCACGGTTGAGAGAAAGCCAAATTTCCGCATTAGGCTTACGAATGGTCGGGTCTAAGATTTGCCATGCACGTTCGGAGATTTTCTGCGCTTCTTCACACCAACAAATATCCACCCCTTCGAGCGATTTAATATTTTGCGCATTGTGTTCCAAAATTCCTTTAAAGATAAATTTCGATTTGTTTTTAAGGTTAACGATTTTATCTTCATAAAGGCGGTATTCGTCGAGTTGATAAAACGCAATTCTGTCGGCAATCAGCTTATAAACGGAATCTTTGATAGAGTTTTGCACCTCACGCACGCAAGCGATTAAGAGTTTGCGACTGGTAGCTAAAGTCAGAAGCGCATCAGCAAACGCATAAGATTTACCGCCGGCTCTACCGCCATAAAACATCTTATAGCGTGCTTTTGCCGTCAAGAGTTCGCGAAACGCCCTCGGCAATTGCACTTTCATTTCTTTTTGCACCAGTTTCACCATTTTAATACGCTCATTCAACACGTTACACAAATTTGACCACAATTTCCTTTAAGTTTCGCCCATCATCATTTTCATCATCGCCATTTTGCAACATTGTCCAAATCGGTTCCGGACAAGCCTTTTGCGCCAACCATTTTTCGGTTTCGATTAAGAGTTTTGCAGTGGAGTTATCAATTTCGCCTTTTTTAAGTTCCGCCACAATTTTCCGAATATTATCGGTACAGCTGTCGGCATAATCCGCCAATGCCATTTGATAAGCTTGAGAAAATGAGGAATGGACCGCCGTCATTTCATAAAACTGCTTTGTACTGATACCGTTTTTCTGACAAGCAGCAAAAAGTGAAGCCCCTTTACGGAGCGCCTCAAACACCGCCGTCAAAATCTCTTCATTTGTTTTTACCGACTTTTTCCTTACAACCATAATAACCCAACCTATACACGGAATCCCAAACGTGCCAACAATCACACATTGCGTCTATGTCCGTATCATAGCCGCCCCACCCAATACATTTTTGCAATGCGCAAAAATCCCATAATTAGCTAAGAAGAAGAGTGCATATCTCGTTATAGGAGAATTGTCGTTTTCTTATAGAAGTAGATAAGGTAATGAATTCTTGGTACAAACAAAGTTAAAGTTTATTTTTAATTGAATAAGTTCTCTGTCTGCAAAAGACAGAGCGTCTGAAGCTTCATAAAAAGCCATCCTTTTTTGAGCACTAAAAAAGCCACCGATAAAAAACGACAGCTTTCATCGCTCAATCAAATCGAGCTTTTTGATTTCCGCACTAAAAAACGCCGCCGATAGAAACCGACAGCGCTCTTTAATGACATTCAATGAAAATTTAAACTTTAAAAATAATTTATCACAAGATTCAACTTTTTTGATATGCACTCTTCCACGATACCCAAACTTATAACACCCCCCGACAGAGATGTCAATAGTTTCAGATTCAAAATGATAAAAAAATAAATAATGCAAAAACAGCAAGTTAAACAAATTGTGCATATAATTTTTGTTTAATTGACTAAAAACCGCCCACAAATTAGGGTATAAAATAAGGAAAAAAAGAGTAAACAGATGCAGAAAGATGACCTAAAAAGCCCCTCGAAGCTCCAGAAAGCCGAAAAAAAGCAGACATTAAGCCCCAAATCGGTCAAAAGAAGCTCAGCAACAGTAAAGAGCTTTACAAAAGCACCTCAAACCGCTGAAGTTCCAACGGTAAAAGCATCATCATTGCAAGAGAAAGTTCTGAACTTTGACCTTTTAGAAGTGATGCACAAATGGTATGAAAAAACCGACAAACCATTTTGGACAGCCTTTTTCACTGCTTTTATAGGTTTAAGCCTGATATTTTTGTATCATGGGGCGCAATTTGTATTCGGCGACCATGATTGGCGGTATTTGAAAGAAGGTATATCGCTTGGTGCCGGATTGTTTGAAGCAAGGTTTACCCAGTTTATTCCGATAAATTTATTAAGTCGCGGAGAGATATACCCTATAATTAACAATTTACTGGGTTTTGCCGGCTTTTCGTTAGGAATAGCCCTACTCGCCCGCTATTGGAATTTACCTCATCACAAAAAACAATATGCGTTGTTTGCTTTGTTTTGCGCCATAACGCCATATATACTTTCGTTTATGTATTTTGCCTTTTTGATAATACCGGTTTTGAGCTGGAACGCTTTTATCATCGGCGCATTAGTGATAAGTGAAAAAGAAGAAAAATTTTCTTTTCCCCGCACAACCGCCGCCATCTTTTTAATTATTATGGCTTTAGGAGGATACCCACCGGTTATCAACTTAATTGCTGTGGTGATAAGCATAAAACTGCTAAGCAACGCCCTGCACCTTTCCCCAAAAACAGAAGTAAAAGATTTTATAAAAGAGCAAATTAAGCGCTATAAATGGACATTGCTCAATCTTATTTTAGGACTAATCGGCTACAAACTATGTCTTTTAGGATTAGAGCAAAGCGGTGCAGTCAACACGTCTTATTATAATTTGCAAACCACCCCGATGAGCGAATGGGGTAACAAGTTTATATTAGTGAGTAAAGATATCGTACGGCAATTTATGGTATCTTTGCCGTTCATCACCACAAGCTACAAAATCTTGACCGCACTTTTAGTGATTTCAGGATTATTTTTGATAATCAAGAAGTTAGCCAACAAAGCAACACCATCACCTCAAAAATTTATCGTATTAGGCTTAACCATAATCTGCCTTTACGCACCATTGGTAACCTTGTTTATCTCAACATCATTAGCAGAAACGGAATTCTCTCCGCGCATTGACTTTTTCGGCTTAATGTATTTATACGCCGGCTTTTTTGCCTTGCTACAAAGTGTGCCTTTTTCTACACAATTCTTCAAAAATCTCGGCACCCTCCTCGCCGTTGCGATTATTTTCGTATCAACGAATAACTTATTTGAAGCCGAAAAAGTATGGAAACTTGGGTTTGACGCAGAAATGAAATTATATCGCCGCGCCGGAGCACGTTTTATGGCATCTTCAGCCTTTTCATTAGACCAAAAATATATCATGGTGCAAGGCGGTATGACTTCCTATCGCCCGCGTTTTTACCACGAAACGTATGATATAAAAAGCGATGATTTGCTAAATATATCCTATGTTCCGACGCTCAACTCCGGCGTGATGTGGAATTACTATGCCCCCAAAGATTTCGCCATCCCCACCTCTTATCAATATATTTTGCAACCTGATGAATCAACCGTTAATCAAATAAGACAAGCGCAAAACTGGCCACATAAAAACAGTACCATAATATCAGTAATGCCCTGGCAACAATATTTACTCCCCACCTCAGAAAAAGATATCCCCGCCACCACGGCGTACCAGCCATGGATTATGCTGTTGTCAACCGAAAACGGAGCGGAAAGTCTGCGCCGCAACTATGGTTTATAAACAAAACTATGTCTAAAAAACATTGACCTCCCTAAGAAAATATGTTATTCTGAGGATAATGAATTAGGGTTATTATTGTCAGGAGCAAAAGATGTCCATAAAAGATAAAATGAAACAAACCGCAATGGGCGCTGTCATCGGAGCTGCGAGCATGGCTCCAATGTCTGCACAAAACGCACCACAGTCAGAAAACAATCCTGACCAATACACCAAAACCATCACTATACGTAACGATTCAGTCCGCATGGTGGGAGCTGCCTCAGCCTATTATGATGGTCAAGACAATCAAATTTATGTAAAAAAAGGCGATATGAAGTGGAGTGATTTCGGATTTAAGAACACCCCGCCAGAAGCCGATGAATCATTGCAGCTTATTCATGAATCCCAACATCAAATCAACCGCAATAAAAAACATTTAGGCACAGCCCATGTAAGCTTAAATGAAAATTATCAACGAGATGTACATGATGAAATCACGGCTTTAATTGCCGAAAAATTAGAAATTCACCGTCAATATCGAGCCGCAGAAACAGAAGCCGAAAAAGATGCCATTATTGAAAAATATATCCAAGACGACGCACACCGCAAGTATATGACCGCCATCAAAGAAGGAGTACTAAAACCGGATAGCAATAAGAGTTCGGATTTTGATAAAGAAATGGCTTTTATAAAAAACGATGCCACGGAATACCGTGCCGACCCGAACGATGCCGGTTATAAAGAACAATGGACCAACGCAACTATGGCCTATTTAAATCGTGTCGGAACCATAGCACAATCTAATCCTGAAGCATTAAAACAAGAAATCCACGACATTTACCAAATCGGAGGTATTGATTTTACCCAATATGGCAACCATAAAGATATAATTTTGGAAAATCAAACCATAATTGCTGCAGATAATCTCTTACAACAAGGCGCAGAGCCCCAAAAAATAATTGCATTTATGAACGAAGGCGAAGGTCCGTTCAAGTTAGCGGAAAGCTTAGACGTAAGCGGCTTATCCCAAGAGCAAGCTGAAAAGGTTTTACAAACAGCCATAGTTACCCAAGAATTGCAAGAAAACATCACCGAAGACGTCTGCTTTGGTCAAAAAGGCGCATACGATTTTAATTTCATATCAGATAATCTAAAAGAAAAAACCGCCGTTTACTTAGATATGAAATCAGACATCTGGAAAAAGAACGGCACTTTAAGCCCCACCGGCGATGAAGAAAAATTTAACCGCTTGATGCAACAAGCCCAAACCATAACCTTAGACACCAAACAATGGTTTGAGAACATCAAAGACGATTTACACCATTATAACAAAGCGCAAACCGAAGAAGGTCGCAAAAATTTAATGGAAGCTGTCAATGCCAATCATGGCAAAACATTAAATCTCAACGACTTTGTAACCAACATGGACAAGTACAAGAACCCATTAGACGGCACCACCAAAGAAGAAGTTTTAGAAAAGAAAGCGCAAAAAGCCAAAGAAGATGCTGATTTTTGGAAAGAATATTATAAAAGCCATCCGGCAGAAACAAAACGTTTATCCGATCCGTATGAAATGCAAATCATGGATTTGGAATCAGACATATTAAAAGATGAATTGAGCCAACGCCAAAAAGCCGAAGAAGAAGAAAAGAAGAAGTTGGAACCATTGTATCAAACCCCGCAAAATACGACATATAAACTATCCGACGGCGGAATTGATATAGCCATTCCGAGCAGTAATTATCAAAATGCGGAATTAAAGCAAATCCAAAACAATAAAGGCGAGATATTAGATTTAACCTTATTAGACGGCAAGCCGCACGGTTTATATTCGATTATGGATGAAAACGGCAATATACAAAGCTATAAGCTCTATGATAAAGGTCAAGAGATAGATCTAAGTCAGCACAGTCTGGAAATAAAAAAAGATGAAAAAGACGGCGCGACGCATGAATATCTGTTATTAGACGGTCAAAAGTTCGGTACGGAACTCATCACCGGCGCGGACGGCACCAAAAAAGCCGCCTTTTGGGATACATTAGGGTTAATCAACGGCACGGAAAACGCCACCATAGAAACACAAAAGAGCCATGTCAATGACTACATCCCCTCACCGCTTCGTCCAGAATATCAAGCCGACACGACCAATCGTACGGAATTAAAAAACGAATTAAAGCAACAAGTAGGCGAGCTTCCGCCGGCAACTGCGGAAAACACCTCCAAGCAACTACGCTTTGATATGCACCTGAAATCTCACCAAAGCAATACGAATGCGCCGGATGAATTAAGTGGGAAAAAGGCCGTTAAAGCAACCAAACAACAAGACACGACGCAATTCTATGTTCCCGCGTGGCAACAGCACGACAGCCGTTAAATTAAGCCTTTATGAAATAAGATAAGCACCTTCGAAAAAGGAATATACACAGTCAAAAAAAGAGCGCCGCAAAGCGCCCTTTGATTAAAAATAAGATGTAATTACTTACGTTTAAAGCGGTCTTTTCTTCCTGTTTCTTGAGATTTACTAAACTTAAACAAGCTTTCATCCAATTTTCCGTCAGTGATGGTATTATAGAGAGAAAGAGAAACTTCCATAGCCTGCGGTGTAACCACTTTCCACTGTTTCAACTGCATCGGATTATTAGCAAAGACGAGCGTAAACGGTCCCAAATCACCGGCGTTAGCATATTGCAAACCGATTTTTGTAACTCCCGGATCTTCATAAAATTCGGTAACTTTAAGCTCTTTACCGTCAATTTTAACCGTATTGGCAAGCACCGCCGCCGCCGGAATATCCTCATAATCGATATTGGTAATTTGGTCGAGTTCTTTATCGTAATAAACGATATAATCGCCGTTACCGACAATCAAGATATTAGAAGGTTCGTTATATTCCATACGAATTTTATTAGGTTTTTCGATATAGATACGTCCCTCAACCTGTTCACCGTTGCTGGCGATTTGCACAAAATCCGCCCGCATGGTTTTAAGAGAATTAAGATAACTTTCTACTCTTTTCACATCATCGGCAGCAGGAGAAGTCTGAGCAGCCATAGCAGGAAGTCCCCCACACAAACAAGCCGCACACCCGACAACGGCAAATAATTTGGTTAAATTCATCAATCAATCCTTAAAAAAAACTAAACTATGGTATAAGATAAACCCGCGGGGTAATATTTTCAAGCGAAATTCACGGTTATCTTCAACAATTTCCACAGAAAAAAGCATTTTGCGAGAATGTAAAAAAAAGCACAAAAAAGCTTTTAGATATATTGACTCAAGCCTGAAAATGTGCTACACTCCGACGAATAAACAAACTCTTATTAAGGTATCAAATTAAATGGCAAGCAAAGCACTGACATCACCCGAAATTTTGTTATTGGATAAGTTGGAAGAAATAGATACATCACTACCGGTAACATTATGGGAGCAAATGCGTACGGATGTCACGATGGCTGCCGCCGTAGAAGAAGCAGATATACGCACCCTGCCGGCCGTCAAGCAACGCAAAAGAATGTTTTTGCGCGACTTTGTGGAAAAAGCCGTCAATCACCCGATACACGTATATCCCGAAGTACCGGAAGAAACCATCCGCCAATTATACAGATTGCATTTATTTTGCTGCCAACGAGCGATACATAATATCGAAGTCAAAAGAAACCCTTTTCAACTGGGATTTGTCGCATTGCGAGAAATGAAGACGGCGTTAATGGGAATGTTAATATCGTATCGTCTGATAGATCCGTCCTGCCCATATAGTTGGAATCATGATTTTTTTGAAATGAACATTATTACGGATAAAAATGCGGACGGCGACACGGTCATAAAATTTAATCGCATACCGCCGCAGATAATTCCGTTAGCTGTAACCGAAGAGCTGGTAACGGATTGGCTGATATATCGAGCCTATGACAATAACGGCATCAGAACGTTAATGGATTATAAGAATAATTTGCTAACCTTGCCGGATTATCAACGCGGTGGCGCTCCTGAAAATGAGTTTTCTCGCTTTGAAAGAAAGATGCAGGAACAGCGCAATCGTGTCGAACGGCATAAGAATCAGGAATTGGATTTAGAGTTTAGAAAAACGCTGGTAAGAAACGTTGCGCAACAAACCGCAAACGAGATGATAAATTCGGGTTTAAGCGCATCAGAAATATTGGAACAAGCGTTCAAAGCAGATTTGAGCAAATTGGTTATAAACAAACCGCAACCGAGATACAATGAAATGAATTACAATTCATTCCCAAAACCGCAAAATCATCAAGCCTCCAACGAGCGCCTAACCCCGCAAAATAAACCATGGCTCGATTCGGTTGCGGAACAGGAGTATATAGAAAATCGCCAACCGCAAAAGTTGCAAGCTCTCCCCGCTCCCGAGAGCAACAAACAAACAAAGCCGAAAACGCCTGTAAAGCACGAAGATACATCCATGGTAGATGAGATGATTGCGAAGTTTTTGGATGAAGACTAACAGATAAAAAGCCCAAAGAACCGCAAAACGCAAAAATCCCCCCAACAAAAAAGAATAAAAAAATTCCCCGCTCTCATCAGGCGCACAAAATTTCGCACACGCGAAAAACGTTTACACCAAAGAGAATACGGAGAAGTGGGAGAATTTGGAGCAGGTGACGGGAATCGAACCCGCATTAAAAGCTTGGGAAGCTCTCATTCTACCATTGAATTACACCTGCGTCCAATGGAGTTATCACAAACAACGGAGAAATAGATAAGAGATAAAAACGAAATTTTCAACGTTTTTTGCAGCAATGTGCATAAAATTGTGCATAAGTAGCAACAAAATTAAACTCTCTCTTTTTGCCAATCAAGATTTTTCAACAAACGAAAATCTTTCCCACTTTTACATTTATCAAGTTCTAAATTTTGAGGAATATGGGAACAATTATCAAAATTAGCACACGCATTAGGAGAAATCTTCAACTGTTGAACTTGAGCCAAATCGGAATATCTGAAGTCAACCCCTGAACAATTTGACAAATCCAAATGCGAAGGAAAACTTTGAACGCGATAAAAATAGACCATAGAACAAGGAGCAAAAATAAGTTTTTCCACCTTTTCCAGAGCGACATCAATATCCTCAAATCGAACAATTTTACAAGCGGACAAATCCAAAACGGAAGGTAAATTCGGACATCCGCTAAATTTAGCATAATCCCGAGTTAAAACAAGTTTATCACAATCAAACACATCATCTTGATTAAAATATTTTTGTTCCGACCGCCGACCTCTCTTTATATAAGGAGCCGAACACAAAAAATCCGTATCGTCTCGGTCAATTAACGCCTCCAATTCATCACGATAATCATGATGATCAGCCAAGATTTTACCAATAATTTGGATATTTTCGGGTTGTTCACGTCTGTCAAATGTTGCAAGCACCACCTCTTTGAAATGCGCTTGCTCCTCTTTGGATAAACTGACAATACGTTCCAACATATCTTTGATGTTCCGAGCATAATTAGTTGATTTCAATACTTCAAAGCAAACATCAGGAGTAATTTTTTCTCTGGGAAGCCGCCATTTTTTATCATCGCTCAAACGCCCCTTTTTATAGGGAGTGAGCATATTTTCAACCGCAATCGCCGATTTAAAATCATGAATATCGACAAACATTTTCCATTACCTTTGCTTTCGCTTAAACAATTTCATCACTTGTCCTTGCAAAGTATCGCCCAGATAGAACTTCCCCTTCCAATCATCTTCAAAATCTAATCCGCTAGACATAAGTTGCTTTCTGTTTTTAAACATCAACCGCGCATCATTTCCAAACTTTGCGCTATGAAGAAACACAATATCGCAAGGAGTAAAATCAATTCTAGCATTGATATTTTCTGCCTCGCACATACGAACCTCAGCCCCATTTTGAAAGCGAAAAGTTTTGAATGCAGCCAAATCACAGAAATCAAGCACCACCTTACGGCACTCGGAAAAATCCACATCAGGGGACAAATTCTTCGTCCATTGAAAATTAACCTCAGCATCTTTTTTGAAGTGTAAATTTTGTTGATTACTCAAATCGCAATAAGACATCTCCACCACCAGACAATGCGAAACATCAAGATTAGGGGGCAAATTTCTGGAACGAATAAAATAGACTTCGGCATCATCTTTAAAACGAAATTCCGAAATACCGTCCAAATCAGAAAGTGTGAATTCAAGCCGTTGACATTTAGAGAAATCAAGATTTTGCGGAATATTAAAAACTCTGCCGAAAATAACCGATGCATTCTCTTTAAATAAAAAGTTTTCGGCATATTCCAAATTACACTCTTCTATTCTGACCTCTCCGAAAGAAGAAAAATCCCACACGCCGGATAAATTTCCCCCTTTGATGTGTAAAGCCATTGTTTCGGAATTATACTTCCACCCCGTCAAGAGAGAATTAGGCTTGCACAATGATAAATCATTCACGACCACTTTGGCACACATAGAAACATCGAGATTTTCAGGTAAGTTACGCACATCTTTGAGTTTGACCTTAGCTTTTTTACGAAAAGTCACGCTTTTGACACCAGCAAAATCACTACCTTTAAAATTCAATTCATCAGCAAGAAGAAATTCCATAACTTGCGGCAACTTTGTTTTATTCTGTAAATACACTCTGGCAAAATCCAAACAAATCAGCTTGTCATACGCACTCACGTCTAAATCTCTAATTCTCGCCCCGCGAAATCCCCGAGAAAGTTTGTGTGAAGACAACAAAAACTCTCCCTCGCCCAATTTGCTCAATTTATCTAAATCAGATTGATATTCGCCCCAATCGGCCAATTTTCTCCCCAAGTTCCAAATACCTTCAGGTTGCTCACGTTGAGTAAACACCGCCAACACCACCTCTTTGAAACGAGCCTGTTCGGCAATGGGAAGTTT
>CASFSV010000016.1 GCA_949297415.1 uncultured Alphaproteobacteria bacterium | reverse complement strand
CCGGGATTTAGGATACGTCGGCGATATTTGGTTACCCACACTATGTGGTAACTTAAACTGTATACGCTATGTGAACTCTCTACAAATTGCATACCTTTATTATATCGCCGACTTTTTATTCATCCACCACTAAAGTGGTGGTTTTCTACAAGGCATTAACAATATACAATAAAAAGCGAGAAAAATCTCGCTTTCAACAAAAAGAAATGAAAAAATAAAAACTACATATGAGAATTTAACCAATCTTCAATAGTGGCTTGAGAATTAAAACCAACTTTTGAATCAATTTTCTCGCCATTTTTAAATAAGAAAAGAGTTGGAATACTTCTAATCTCATAACTTGCAGCCGTAGCTGGAGCTTCATCAACATTCATTTTGCAAATTTTAACTTTATCACCCATTTCTTTAGAAACTTCCTCTAAAACAGGTCCTAACTGACGGCAAGGCCCACACCATTCTGCCCAAAAATCAACTAAAACCAGTCCTTTAGATTGCAAAACCTCTTGTTCAAATTGGCTATCATTAATAGATATCATCGTTATCCCTTTCGCAATAAATATTCACTAAAATTAATATAGTTTATACCATTAAAATATTAAAGATTTATCTACATAATAATCATAAAGTTTTATACTTTCATCATATTACAAGTATTAGTCCACAACAAGTAGGTTTCGATAAGTTTATTAGGGTAAATACGTTGTACTAATTCTTTATAAGCGTGAAGCTGAGTAAAATAAGCTTCTGGAACATCCGCTAAAGTTTTTGCCGCCGGACGATTCGTCTTATAGTCTACGATAACAACTTTATCAGATAGCACAAGAAGTCGGTCAACTTTAGCAGAAATAATCTTTCCGTCAACTTCACCAATAATAGGAACTTCTGCCTTAGATTTTGCAGAAAATAGTTCTGGAAAGCGAGTACATAAATTCATAACCTCTGTGACAATTTGCCGATGCTCGGATTCGGAAAAATCAGGTAGATGTTTTTTCAGAAATTCAAAAGCAGCAAATTCTTGATGATCTTCTTTTAGAGCCCCAATGTATTGCAGCAATTTATGAATAACGGTACCACGTCTATAAAAATTACCTTGCTCCTCCAACGGAGAGGCAACAATTTCTTCCTCATCTGTAGTATCTTTAGATGGAGTGTAAGGCTTAGCTAAAGGATTCTCAATCGGCGCAGGAGACAGAATAGTTGAATAATCAACATCAATAGACACCACTGGTGTAGTTTTATTTTTTACTTCAACCACATTTTCCTGAGGAACCGTATAAATAATACGCTTATCGCCATCCGGAAGAGTAATGTTTGATGTAAGATTATTGACTAAAAGTTTATACCAAGACTGTTCATCCGCATCTTTTGTTTTAGTGAAACCGGCAATATAAAGTCTGTCCTCGGCACGGGTAAGAGCAACATACAACAACCGGCGATATTCATCAAAATCGGCATCTAAATTTGCATTTTTTATTGTATTGCAGTTATTGTCATAAGAGCTTGCAGAAAGAGGAAAATAAAATAACTCATCTTTATCCCACAAAAATTCACTTTTTCTGGATTTATTTTTAATTTTTGTAGTGTCAGCTAAAATAACAATAGGGGCTTGTAAACCTTTAGAGCCGTGAACAGTCATAATTTTAACGGTATCGCTTTCACCTTGTTCCATTTCTTTTTGAATAATAACTTCATCTTGTAAAATCCAAGAAATAAAAGCTTCAAGAGAAGGTGTATGCGTTTGCTCAAAAATTATGGCAAGATTTAAGAATTCATCTAAAACATCCTCAACTTCATTTCCCATACGAGCAATAAAATTAGAAAGCCCTTTAAGTTGTATCAGAACAGTATTAAACAATTCAAAAGGACGAACAAATCCCACCAAGTTAAGTAAAGATTTAAGCTGCTCACCGACAGAAGCGTAATCAGAATTTTTCAATAGATTTTTGAATAAAGTTCCATCTCTTTTAAAGCATAGGGTAAATAGATCATCGTCATTAAGGCCGAAAATAGGAGATTTTAGCACTTCCGCAAGAGATAAATCATCAGTAGGTAACAAAAGAAATTTACCAAGAGAAATTAAATCTTGTACGGCAATTTGTTCTAAAAGTTTAAGCTTATCAACACCAGCAACATTAACACCAATATCTTTACATGCTCGCACAAACTCTTCAACAAAACTTTTACGCTGCTGAACAAGAAACATAAAATCCCCATATCGAATAGGTCGATTCTTTGAAGGTAAAATCTCTTTATTTTCGACCATTTGTTTTATATTTAGAGCAATTTGTCTAGCAAGAATATTAGAAACGGAAGAATTTTGCTCACGATTAATCGGAATAACCCAGTTATATTTATCCTTTGAAGCATTTTCTTCCGGATGCAATAGCGGGAGAATTTCAACTGTTCCGCCATCGCCTAAACGAAATGGTTGGTGATTAATATGTTCGCCCTCAGGAACCACTCCTTTTTTTGCTGTATCAACTTCAAAAAGCAAATTAACACAATCCATAATGGCTTTTGTAGAACGAAACGACACATCAAGATGTACTTTTTTGAAATCTTGGATTCTCTCATCAAAATAATGATACATTTTATCAAATTCGTTAGGATCAGCACCCTGAAAGCTGTAAATAGATTGCTTTCTGTCTCCCACAACAAACACGGTGCGAGGCAAAGCATCTTGATAAGAGCCTAAGCCTGCAAAAAATTCTTGTGTTAATGCACGAACAATCGCCCACTGAGAAGGAGAAGTATCTTGCGCCTCATCAATTAAAATATGATCGATTCCGCCATCAAGTTTAAACAATACCCAATCTGCAACAGATTTATCCTCTAGCAAACGGCGTGTAATAACAATCAAATCTTCATAATCAAGAGCAGCGTAAAGCTCCTTATATTCACGATATCGAGAAATAATACATTGAGCGATATAGAGTACGGCTGCTGTAGATTTTAGGACATTTAATGCAGCGATTCGCTGCTCTGCGATAAGAATTTTATCGGCCTCCTTAGTCATAAACGATAAAATTTCAGGAAATTTAGTGAGGATAGCTTTAGTTGCTAAAGATGCCCTAATTTGCCCTTTGTCCGTTAAAAAAAGTTTTTTATACTTGTCATATAGTGGAGAAGAAAATTCGGTTGCGGCGATTTCTACAAAAACTTGAGCACGCTTCAAATCTTCTTTGCTCCCCTGATTAAAAGCATCAATAGCGAATTTTAAATTATCCTTATCTATAGAAGAGATTACATCTCGTTGAATATCCTCAACATCAAGTAAAATTTTAACGGCAAGTTTCTTTTCCAATAATTGAATAATGCGATTTATGTCATTATCAAATTTCAGTAACAGATTGTCGATTTTGCTCCGATTCTCTGTAATTAAATTCATAATTTCGGGGAATTTATATTCACTCGTATGCTGCGTTAAATATGCAATTGCCTGTGCTAAAGGACTGGAAGCATCAATATCAGCCTGTTTTAAAAGTTCAATTTTGAGATTTTGCAAAATCTCTTTAGAACGCCTATCGTCCATAACTTCAAAATACGGAGAGATGCCAGCCTCCAGAGGAAAGCGCTTAAGAATATCCTGACAGAAACTATGAATGGTCTGAATTTTCATTCCACCAGGGGTATCCAATAAGATAGCAAACAAAGTTCTAGCAAAAGTGAGAAGTTGCTCTTTGTTAGTTGAAGAGTAATCGTTATTAAGCAGTTTATCTAATTCTTGAGATAACTCTTCATCACTTTCAACCGCCCAAGCACTAAGTCTTTTTGCAATACGCTCGTTCATTTCAACGGCAGCAGCTTTTGTATAAGTTAAACAGAGAATTTTCGCCGGATTAACTTTTGCCAGTAATAAGCGTAAAACTCTATCAGATAAAACTTTTGTTTTTCCGGTGCCAGCAGAAGCTTCCACCCAAACAGAATTAAGAGGATTCGAAGCCGAAGATTGCTGTTTTGTAGCTAATTGTGATAAATTATCTTTTTCAATATCAATATTAGTCTTCATTGCTTTCTCCGTCTTCTTGAACAGACCACTCTCTGATACGCGCCAAATGTTCATAGTCGCTATTTTTCGGAATAAACTTTGGAATAGGACGAGAATGATAAGGTGTTGTTTCAAAATCAAAAGTTTCAACTAATTTTAAGAGGTAATCTTCTGTTCGTTGTAGAATATCATCATTTTGAGGAGTTATTTCCAATATTGAATTACCTAATTGCCAATAAATTAATTTTTGAACATTCATATTAGAAATTGTTTCAAAATGTCCTTTAGAAGCGATAAGCCCCTCTAAAGGGAGTTGCAAGGCATGACCACTTTGCACTTCTTTTGATGAGGGGATTTTCCCTGTTTTGTAATCAAGAATATTCAAACAACCATCTTTTAGTTCATCTATACGGTCAGCTTTTGCGGTAAAAGTAAAAGGACCGTTCGGAAGATTATAGCTAATTTCTCCTTTTATTTCATTATGAACTAGTTTAACCGAAGAACGATAATCTTGTTCTTGTTGAATAATCCATTCGGCTGTTTTCAAAAATTTAGGCCACCAAAACGCCTCTAAATCCGGTGAAATATCAAAGTCAACAAAGTGTTTTCTACCCAAAGAAACTAAAACATCTAAAGGTTTTTCAGGAAGTTCAGCAGGATATATATTATTAAAATCTTCAATAATGGCATGAATAAGAGTACCATAATCTCTCTGATCTTTTTCCTGGTCTAAATCATCAAGAGGATAAAGTTTTAAGATATATTTAGCAAAAACAGAGTAGGGATCCTGAATAAGCAAATCAACACCACTAGCCGATAAACGTCGTGGACGGGAAAAAAGCGGTGGGCATGGAGCCGGTGCTTTTATAGGGGTATATGCGTTAGGTTTATCAAGTCGATTTGCTAAAGATGAAAATCCGGTATCTGTAATTTTTAAAATATCAGATTGCATGGCTTTTAAAACCGTTTCAAATCTGAGTAACCAACGAGATTTTTTCATTGGCACCCCATCGACTCTGTCAGCGCGTGTAATGACAACCTGAGGTGCAGCTAAAAAGCCACATAAGTCAGCTCCGAGAATACCAATAGCTTTTTCAGGCAAACTAAAACCAAAATCTTTTTTCATAGGTCTAGACATCCACATATCAGCCTGTGCAGGCTTAGGCCAAACACCTTCATTGACTTCGCCAAGAATAACCGTATCAAAATGATGCAATCTTGCTTCAATCGGACCAAGAATACTCAAACGAGGGTGTGTCCCATATCTGGCTCTAACACTTTCAAGTCCCATTAATTCACACAACAATGGCAAGTAGTCTTGCCCATTGATATTTCCTAATGTTTCAGAGGAAGATAATAATTGAGTGAAAAATTTTGCAGCAGTTTTACCGGCATCGCCTTTCCATAATACGGAACTTCCTGCAAGAGCATCCGAAGTAGCACACGCCTCAGCCAATGTGATATGTTTTTCCAGAATTTCTTTAAAGGAAATTGAAGGATTTTCTAAACATAAAGCAAAATCTGCCAGTATATCTTTAATCCTTTTTACAAAACGAGAGTTTTCTTCAGAAAGACCTTGTATTTGAGATTGTCGCAAAGCTGTTTCGTAAGTGTAAACCATACTCCTGAAATCAGAAGCATTCATTCCGACCAACATAAACGGATGCTTTAATAAAGTAATAAAAGCAATATCCGATTCCATATTACCGGCAGCCTCTGCTAATAAGCGGAAAAATATACCAATAGAGGTTAAGGAAAGCGGCAGTCCGGCAGAGTCATCAATTTTTATCTCAAAACGCTCCAATTCAGAAGCAACACGACGAGCCAAATTTCTATCATATGTAATGAGTGCGGCAGTCTTTTCCGGCGTGTTTAGAACTTCGCGCATTTTTAGAGCAATAGCTAACGCTTCATCTCGTTGAGAGCGGCAATTAATAACAGAAATCCCACTGATAGCTTTATCTAAATCAAAAGAGCCGTAAATTCTTCGCCATTCATCAGAAACAGGTGCGGGGCGCATAATTTCTGAGATAAGTTGTTCTCGCTCAGGCAAACTTGGCGATAAAACATCAATAACATCTTGCGGAGATATTTCTAATAATTCTAAAAGAGATTTGGTTTCAAAAAGTGGATGCGTTTCATCTACAGCGTCCCAATAGGCTTGATTTGCAAAGCGATCAATTCCAGAAAAATAAATTTCACCATTAGGTAAGTTTATAATACTCTTTAAAAGAGCGATAATCGCTGGAAAACTAGCCGTAACACCGGCAACTACAATATTTTGAGATATAGGATTCTTTTCCCAAATTTGAGCTTGTTTAAATAACAGCGAGTTTTTTAGAGTACAAGCATCAACAGCATCTCTTTCTTTTAAAATCATTGGCCAGAATTCTGTAATAATTTTAAGTAATTTAAGAGTTTCTTGCCAGTGTGTTGCATATTTTTCAGGCACTAAATCTTGCAACTTGTCAAAAGATAAACCTTGATTGATAGCAGTATCAATTAATTTAGCTAAATCAATAGCCAGATTAAGCGCTTGAGCTAAAGAAATTTGTTTCAAACCAAAATCGGACGGCTTTGACATAATTAAACGTGTGAATAAAAAGAGCCTTTCATCACGACTAATGGTTTGATTTTCAGCTTCAAACATCTCATCAAGATTAAATCCGCTAAAAAACACTTCATCATCATCCATATCAGCAATGGGAAGCATTTGAGGTAAAATAGCAGGTGTTCTGCCCTGGATTCGCACAAAGGCATTTGCGAGATCAACACAAGCTCTCCGATTTGGAAGCAAAAAAAGAACATTAGCAAGCTGTAAATAATCGCCTGAATATTTATCAATAAAGAGTTTTGCCAACGTATCCCAAAAGGAGCAGCTAAGCGGAATATTAAAAAGGTGAGAAGACGTTGCAGACATTAATTTTTATTTTCTCCGATTAAATAAGCAACAAATTTCTGTAAAGCACGTCCACGATGTGAAATCTTGTTTTTTTCTTCACTAGAGAATTCTGCAAAGGAACGTGAAAATCCAGTTGGAATAAAAATAGGATCATACCCAAATCCGGCAGATCCGGTCTTAGATAAAGCAATGTTTCCATCAACTCTACCTTCAAAAGATTTATAAGAACCGTCAGGTTGAGCAAAAACAATAACGCAAGCAAAATGGGCTGCTCTATTTTTGGAATTCGTTTCATCCAATTCTTTTAATAATTTATCCATGCCGAGATTAAAATCACGATTCGGGGCGTAACGAGCAGTATACACACCGGGTCTACCACCAATAGCGTCAACACACAATCCGGAATCATCAGCAAAGCAAGGAATATTTTGAGCTTTAGCTGCAGCTAGAGCTTTAATATAAGCATTTTCTTCAAACGTTTTTCCAGTTTCTTCAACATCAGGTAAATCTAAGTCTCGTGCAGATAAAACTTTAATGCCGTAAGGAGCTAAAAGTTCACGAATTTCAGCAATTTTTCCCTGATTGTGACTGGCAAAAATAATTTCTTTATATTTTAACATTTTTCAGAGCCTCTTTTTGTTTTTGAATTAATAACGTAATACCTTTTTGAGCCAGAGCCATCAAGTGAGCATAATCCTCTTGAGAAAAAGGTTCTCCTTCTGCAGTTCCTTGAATTTCAACAATTTTCCCGCTTTCAGTTAAAACAAAATTTGCATCAACTTGTGCAGAAGAGTCTTCAATATATTCTAAGTCCAATAAAAATTCCCCCTGATAAATACCTGCGGAAATTGCCGCAACAAATTCCCGAATAGGATTATAAGGAATTTTTTCTTCTTTAACCATTTTAGAAAGAGCAATATAAAGAGCTACAAAGCTTCCTGTAATGGAAGCAGTTCTCGTCCCCCCGTCTGCTTGGATAACATCGCAATCAATTAGAATAGAAAAACCTTTTAAAACAGACAAATCAACAACGGAACGCAAAGAACGTCCAATTAAACGTTGAATTTCATGTGTTCGTCCCCCAACACCATGCGTTTCACGCGATACACGAGTAGAAGTCGCTCTTGGTAAAAGAGCATATTCAGCAGTAATCCAGCCTTTCTCTTCATTTTTAAGCCACATAGGAACTTTTTCATCAACAGTAGCGGTACATATAACATGAGTATTACCGCATTTAATAAGACAAGATCCTTCGGCATAAGGATTAAAATTAGGGATAATTTCAACAGATCTAAGTTCATCTGGAAGACGATTTAATGTTCTCATAAAGCATCCTTTTCTCTAGTTTTATCGTTTAAATAAGTTTCAATAGCTTTCATAACGCGTCCAACTGTGCATTCTACAGCTTCATTTCTGGTTTCAACCATAATATCAGCTTCGGAATAATAAGGATATTCCTCATCAATATAAGTTTGTAATTTACTCTTAATTTTAGAGTCGCTACATTGTAAAAAAGGTCTTCTTTTCCGTCCGGCTGTTCGGTTGTATAAAACATCAATATCAGCTTTAAGCCAAATAGTCAGGGCGTTTTTTTTAGCTAAGGAACGAGTTTGATCAGCAACAAAAGCACCGCCTCCGGATGCTAAGACACAAGGAGCCCCGGACAAGAGCCTTTTCATTATACGTTCTTCACCAGCTCTATATTCCTCAACGCCAAAACACTTAAAAACATCAATAACAGAAAGTCCCGCTGCTTTTTCAATTTCTTGATCCCCATCAATAAAAGGAAGTCCCAATTTTTTAGCGAGTCTTTTTCCGACACTCGTTTTCCCACTACCAATCAGTCCGACGAGTAATATAATTTTATTAACAGTTGTCATATGTATCTTCACAAAAAATTATTATTCATACTTTACAATCAAGGATATATTGATAATAATAATAATCAATATCTATTTAATGAAATTTGAAAAGCATATAGTCATTAAGGGAGAGAAACATGAAAAACAAGAGCAATAAATATATTTTATATTTGATTTTAGGTATTATCATTTTGGGAATAGTATATACAGCATGTAAAGACATAACTCCCGAGCAACAACGTGTAGAAACAAGTGTAGAATTAAAGCTTAGCAAATGAGAAATTATATAAATGAATTTTTAGATGCAAAGGCAGTGGAAGAGGGAGCGGCGCTTAACACATTAAGAGCATATAAAAACGATATAAAACAATTTTTAACATCTGTTTCCCAGCTTGATGTCATAAATATTACCACGGAAGACATAGAAAAGTATTTGAAAGAGTTAACAGAAACGGGAAACACACCCAAGACGTTATCACGAAAAATATCGTGCATAAGAGAATTCTTTAAATTTTTACAGAGTGAAAATTTAATAAAAGAAAGTCCTGCAAATAAGTTAAGAACCCCCAAAATAGGTAAAAGTTTGCCATATTTTTTGACATCAAAAGAAATTAAGAAAATTTGTGCTGTAGCAAAATCAAAAAAAAGTTTTTCATTTATGCGTATGCATGTAATGGTAAAATTGATGTATTCTTCAGGATTAAGAGTATCGGAGCTAGTTTCACTACCTGAAAATGCAATTAATTATGATATGCACCAAATACTAATATGTGGAAAAGGAAGTAAAGAACGCATTGTTCCGGTAACTAAAGAAGTGATAACAGATATTTTAGAATATATAGAAGTTCGGAATAAATTTATAGGAATGAGAAAAAGCAATTGGATGTTTCCTTCACAGAAATCTTTATCTGGACACATTACAAGAGATGGATTTTTTAAGAATTTAAAGAAATTAGCTGCAAAAGCAGGTATTTCACCAGAAAAAGTACATCCACATATTTTAAGACATTCATTTGCGACAAGGTTAGTGAATAATAGTGCTGATTTGAGATCGATACAAAAAATGCTGGGACATGAAAATATTGTAACGACGGAAATATATACGCACATTACAACAGAAAAATTAAAAGATGAAGTGAAAAAACGTCACCCACTGACACGTCAATACAAAGAAGATGAATGAAAAGATGAAAAAAATTCAAATACATATATCAGAAGAACCTCACTGCAAAGAATTAGAGAGTTTGGGTAGTGTTTTTATTCCACTTATAAAAGATGTTATGACGGCAGAAGATTTCGTAGAGGCCGATATTTTATTGAATTGGAAAGATATTGTAGGGCAAGAAATAGCTGCATACGCATATCCGATAAAAGTAAAATATGACCATAGGGAAAATATCAGAACTCTATATATGGAAGTTCCGGTAGGTGGTTTTGCTTTAGAATTGCAACATAAAGAAGAATATTTGTTAGAAAAAATAAATGTATATTTTGGATATAAAGCCGTACACAAAATCAATATTAGCCAGAATATTAAATTAAGACCACAAATTAAACCGGTAAAAGTGGAAAAAGAAGAAATAAAACTGAGTGATGATGAAAAAAAATATATGGAAGATGTTGTAGCAGATATAAAAGACGAGAAATTAAAGGAAATTTTAACAAAATTAGGTGAAAGTGTTATTATATCAAATAGAGGATAAATGAAATGTTGAAAATCATTAAACGAATAAGTCGAGCTTTAGCGCTGATTGTTGTTTACATTATGTGTGCATATGGTTATTTGAATGCTAAGGGATTCGTTTTTAAGGATGGCATCCCCGTATTATCCAATCCAGCACACGCAAAGGCGGAATTTTCTGAAAAAGTAAGCGGAGACATTCAATTAAGTTCTTCTCAAATGCGAGTAGAAGGAAAAGAAAATGCGCCTTTAACAATGTATGCGTTTTCATCAATGGCTTGTTCACATTGCGGAGATTTTCATAATTATGTATTACCGAAAATTAGAAGAGATTTTATAGAAAAAGGAAAACTAAAATATGTCTTTATACATTTTCCGATAGATGCCGTATCAATGCGAGCAGCTAAGTTATCCTACTGTTTACCTCCGGAAAAATATGAAGAATTTATAACAACTTTATATAAAAAGAAAGATTGGTTCTATTCAGGAAAGAAAGAAGTACTGAATAAATACGCTAAGGAATATGGAATGTCCGAGGAAGCAATAAAAAAATGTGATGATGATAAAAAATTAACGAGTGATATACTACTAACATTTGATAGCGCTTTAAAGACTTTTGAGATTGAAGGAACCCCTACATTTATAATAGAAGGAAAGGATGGAAAAGAAATAATTCGAGGTTCACGAAACTATGACGATTTAAATAATTATTTGAATAAGCGGTTGTCTGGAGAGATGAAATGAAAGTTCCAGAAGATATAAAAGCTCTGGATGAAAAGATAGCCAAAGCGAAATTATCAAGTCAACAATCAGAAGATGCCGCTGATAAACATTCGGATTTTTCCCATTTAACGGTAGGAGTGCGGTTAAGCGTAGAGCTTGCGTCGGGAACAATAGTTGGAGCAGCAATCGGTTATACTTTGGATGAAATATTTGACTTTAAGTATATAATGTTGCTAATATTTACAATATTCGGGGGATGTGCTGGCATGCTGAACGCATATCGTTATATAAAAAGTATAAGTACAGAAAAAAGATAAGGGAGAAAAAAACGTGTCCGGTCCAATGGAACAGTTTGAAATCAAAAAAATAATCCCCATAGAAATTGGCGGATATGATATTGGTTTCACAAATTCATCGTTATGCATGGTTTTAGCTGCAACATTAGTTATTTCTATTTTTGCACTTTGTTTACGCAAAAGAACATTAATTCCAGGAATGGCGCAAAATATACCCGAGAGTATCTATGAATTTATATACAAAATTGTATTAGATAATGTCGGAAAAGAAGGTTTAAAATATTTTTCGTTTATATTCACACTATCTCTCTTTATTGCATCAGGAAATGTTCTTGGATTATTTCCATATAGCTTTACGTTCACATCGCACTTGGCAGCTGTAGGTGCATTATCAATATTTGCTTTATTGTTTAATATTGCAGTAGGGATAAAGAAGAAAAAATGGGGATATCTAAGAACTTTTATGCCCAGAGGAATACCTTGGCCTATTGCCCCGCTAATAATTCCAATAGAAACAATATCACTTCTGTCCAAACCATTTAGCTTAACAGTGAGATTGGTTGCAAATATGACAGTAGGTCATATTATGCTAAAAATAATAGCCGGCTTTGTTGCTAGTCTAGGTCTATTGGGCGTTGTTCCTTTGTTCTTTGATAGTTGCATCATTGCATTTGAGCTTTTTATCGCTGTATTGCAAGCTTACATATATACAATTTTATCTTGTATCTATTTGAGTGACGCTCTACATTATCATTAATTAAATTTAGGAAAGGAAGAAACATGGAAAATTTAATCGCATCAGATGCTGCAATGTACTTCGGAGCAGCTTTATGTACGTTACCAATGGCTGCCACAGCTTGGGGCGTAGCCAAATTATGGATTACAATGATTGAAACAGTAGGTCGTAATCCTCAAGTTAAAAAAGATGTAGATACTTACGGTTGGGCAGGTTTTGCAGCTATTGAAGCTATAGCATTGTACTGCTTGGTTGTAGCATTAATTATGTTGAATAAATAAAGGTAAAGAAAATGCCGCAGTTAGAGATATCGACCTATCTGACACAAATTTTTTGGGTGATAACGACATTCGTTATATTTTGGATGATTATGGATCATATCATTATACCCAAGATATCGGAAACAATAGAGGCAAGAAAGCGTAAATATGACGACTTTATAATGAAAGCTGAGGAGATAAATAAGAAAGCCTTAGCGACATTGGAGCGTTATGAAGAAACTTTAGCTGCGGCAAAATTAAAAGCTTCGGAGCAAATCAAAGCGAACGAGGAAGATCTCAGAAAGATGATTGAAGATCGAGAAGCAGAAATCAATCAGCAATTAAAATCAAAAATAGCAGAGCATGAAGAAAAGTTAGTTAAAGACAAGGTCGAGACAATGTCTAGAATTGAGGAATTGTCAGAAATTGCTGCAACAGCAATTATTAAACAATTAGATCTCAAAACGATAACAGAGGCCGATATTAAAGAGGTTTCTAAACAGAAAGAGTAAAAAATGTCTTTTAATGCAAATCAAGAAATATCAGAACAACAAACAATACAAGAAATACCGACAGAAGCATTTTATCAGAGTGGGGAATTTTGGGTTGCTATTGCTTTTGTTTTAGTAATGAGCGCATTGCTAAAACCACTTTTAAAAGCAGGAAAAAATCTCATTACAAAACGAATCATCCGCATAAAAAGAGAGTTACAAGAAGCAGAAAGTTTAAAATTAGAAGCACAAAAATTATATGCAGATTATGAACGGAAGTTTTTAAATACAGATAAAGAAGTTGCAGATATTATTAAAGAGCAAGAAAATGTAATAGAAGAAACCAAGGAAAAAAAAATAAGAGAGTTAAATTTATATTTACAACGTAAATCTAACGAAGTAGATAACAGAATAGAACGAGAATTTGAACAAGTAGGTCAAGAGATAAATAATTTAATCAGTAACAGAACTGAAGAGATATTAACCTCGGTAATTAGCTCAAAATTAACTAAATCCGATTACAATCATTTAATAGAGAAGTCAATTAACCAGATTAAATCAGGGCTATCTATTAACAAATAACAATTCGGAGAAGTAAATGGAACTTTTACAATACAGTTTTTCTGATTTATATATAAATTCAAATAAAGACTTTTATATATCAGATGAAAAATATGCCAATAGTTTGAAAAGAGTAGAGCCCAGTGATAAAGAGGAATTTTGCGAACAACTTTTCTTAATTATGCACCAGACAAGTTCCTATTCAATGAACTATAAAGGAACATTTTTCCGAGTTGAAAATGTCTTAAGCGTAAATGGCGAATTGTATTGCTTAAGAAGAATGCCTCTTACCATTCCGAGTATTCATAATTTAGGCTTTGATCACAGATTCGTTCAGTATATGTTATCTCTATCCGCACAAAGTGGTTTGATAATATGGGGAGGAGCTACCGGATCAGGTAAAACAACATCTATATCAAGTCTGTTGGCTGAATATCTGAATTTAGAAGGAGGATTTGCCTATACGATTGAAGATCCTGCAGAAATGCCACTAGAGGGGGAATATCAATCATTTAATGGATCAATAGGTTTTTGTAAGCAAACAGAAGTGCAGAATGATAATTGGCGAGAACCGCTTAAATCAGCACTGCGTTCAAAACCTCGTTACATTTTAATTGGAGAGATAAGAACACCAGATGCAGCATGTGAATGCCTTCGAGCATCAATATCAGGACATTTAGTACTAACAACTATCCATGCAAGCTCAATTACGGATGCTTTAAGTTCGTTAGTAAAATATGCAAGCTTTAGTATGAGTGAAAGTTCTGCTTTTGATATATTATCAAGAGGAATACTTTCCGTTATTAAACAAGATTTGGTTGGGACAGAAACACATAGAAAACCACGAATAGAAACATTATTTGCTAATCCTGATTTGAATAAAGGCTGTTCTGTTCGCTCAATTATTCGTAGTGGTAAGTTAAATTTAGCTACATCTATTGAAATGCAAGCCGCAAGAATGGCTCAATCTTTGCCGATATTCTAGAAAATAAAACAAACTATTTCAAAGACCAAATAAGTGTATTAACACCATTAATACAAAAGTTTTTGCTTGAGTATCTTACAACTGGAAGAGCATTTTCTCCCCCCCATGTATAAACAGCGTTTCCTGCATCATTATAAATAGTCAATTTATCAAGAACCAAGAGTTGTTGTTCAGATAGCTCTGCTTCGGCATAGGCCATGCATTTGGCCTTATTTAAGTTAGGGATAACTATATCAAAAGTAAGCATTCTTGGAGACACCGGAGCAGCCAAATATCCTTCACCCAAAAGAATATGAATATCATCTTCTAAAACAATATTTTTATCCTGAAGGTATTGAGTAGGAATAACATTATTATCAATTAAAACTTCCGTTGATAATCTCCAATAATCAGGCTTACTGTTGTAATAAGCTCTGACATTTTCTGCAATTTCAAAAATCTCAGCTATATTACGAGTAATCACGCGCCGAGAGGATGAACAAGAGTAAAAGAAGAAAGCAATTACCAAACAGGGAATAGCTACTTTAATAATGGAGGTTCTATTAGTAAGTAAGAAATCTATACTCTTTTTAATGTACACCTGCAATTTCGGAATATAATCACGACAAATTTCATTCCAATAACGTATAACATAATTCAGAAGTTTAAGATAAATAAGCTTAATTTTATCAAGCATGCTACTAACCCATTGCACTGGTAATTTGATCTTGCATTTCAAATACGCCGAATACCGCCCAAGCAATAATACCGGAAATAGCAAACATGGCGACCATATTCAAAATTGATGCTTTCTGCTCAACAGCTTCAGCAGATTCATCAAGCCAGTCATTTGCCAAACGGTCAAGAGCTTCTTCAAAGTTATCAAGTTCAGCATAAATACGTAAATCTGCAACAATATCTTTATCAGGAAAATTCAATTTCGTTTTAGAAAGAGCCTGTCCTAAGTTATCACCATTTTTAATATAATCCATAGCTCTATCAATACGCTCTTGAAGATAACGGTTGGAGTCTTTTCTCAAAGAGGTCAAAGCTACAGAAATAGGCACACCACCTTTAATCAATGCGGATAAAGAAAGTAGCCAAGTAATACCCATAAACATTTTATATAAAGACCATGGAGGACAATCATCTATAGCTTTTCTAGTTGGGCCGGTCCAAATACCAATGGTGGCATAAATAAGAAGAAAGATAGCAGGAAAAAAGGCAAATGCAAGCAACCAGTTCTTCTGAATCCACAATGAAACAGCAACCAAATCTTTAGCTGTACCGGACCAACGCGCATTTGGAGCAGCATCCATCATCGGCGGCACCATATATGCACCAATAGCATAAATAACCAAAACAGACATTAAGAGCAAGAAAGAAGGATAAGAAATCGCCCCGATAATAGGCTTTAACATTTTTTCAGTACCTTCAGCCACGCGAATTAAGTTCATGAGAGCACTTTCCAAGTCAGACATATCACCAACGGAAAGCATCAATCTTTCACGACTAGGAGCCCAACCTTTTAAGGCATCAGAAAAAGCATAACCATTTTGAAGTGCTTTACCCCAAGAAGCAATAGCGATAGCCATCGGCTCACTAGGATGTTTACCATTATCAGTAATACTGTCATACATAATGTCTAAAGCATTCATTAAAGAAAATCTATTTCTAAGTAAAGAAGCCAACTTTTTGTATACTTTAAGACGAGCTTTACCAGCCATACCAATTCGGAATTGTGCAAAAGAAACCTCCAACGAGCCCAAAGATTTCATTGCTTTATTAAAGGCACCTGTATTTGTTTCTTCCTTTTTGGCCATATTAATTCTCCTAGTATACAGGACGTTGGTCGATTAACCCACACCAACGCTCAACTTCGTCCATATCAATTTGTCCTTTAATCATACGCTCAATAGCAGCATCTTTTAATGGACGACCATTTAATTCACTCACCCAGTAGTCAATAGCTTTGGCTGTTTCATTATCAATCATAAGTCTCAAGAAACGTGAGTCAGGTAAAATAATCTCATCAACAGCCATTCTGCCTTTAAATCCTTTATAGCCACACGCTTTACAACCGGGACCGCTCACATAAACATTTTCGATACCATAGTCCCCTAACGCATTGCGTAAACGTTCAAATTCAGGAGAACCCTCTTTAGTTTTAATAGATTGTCGACAATTAGGGCACAACTTTCTAAACAGACGTTGAGAAACCAATCCTTTAACTAATTCAGGGTCATTAAGCAAATAAGGTTGAATACCCATATCGCGCAAACGAGTAACGATAGCTGGAGCAGAGTTAGCGTGTAGAGTAGTCCATACGCCGTGACCAGACAAAGCACCTTTAAACGTTAATTCCGCTGTTGACAAAGAACGCGTTTCACCAACAAGAATAACATCTGGGTCGGAACGAAGAGCTGCAGATAGAGCTTTTGTAAATTGCTCATTTTTTTCTTCTTCTGTATTAGCGTTAGTAACCGGCATTTGACGAGCACCTGGAATAGGATACTCAGGAGGATCTTCCACAGTCAACAAGTTAATCTGATAATTTTTTTCTTGTAAGAGTTTAATCATATTGCGTTGTAATGTTGTAGACTTTCCAGAACCGGTCGGACCAGCAACAACATTTAAGCCCACTGCCATACTTCTCATTTTATAAAAAAGATCTTCTTCATACTTACCAAGACCAAGAGAACGTAAATCGGAGCTACCTTCAGGATTATCGTCAGCATACAAAAGACGCATAACCAAATACTGAGAACCAAACGCAATAGGGTTAAATTGAAGACGAATAGCTAATACATTGTGAGGAAGCATCAATTTACCCTTAGAGCCACGCAAAGGCGTTGAACCTAATTTTTGCGCACCTTGGAATTCATTTTGTGAATAGTTTGAGTCAGAAATATCTGCAGAAGCAAATACAGAACGAACAAAAGCTTCACCCCATTCACCTCCGTACTCATTTTGCTTAACCATAATACCGTTTTCACGGAAAAGTACTGTAGAAGATGAACCTACGATAATATGAACGTCAGACACTTTTTTCTGAGAAGCTCTTTGAATAATGTTAATAAAGTCGATTTGCATCTGCATATCTTCAGCTTCTTCAGCAGATACATCAACAGTACCAGCACCACGTTCAGCATAAGCATAAATAGCAGATATTTCATTAAGAGTGACATAACGAGGTGCTTTGATAGGAATTTTTCTTCTTTTAACATTTGCTTCAAAGTTATAAACAGCACCATCAAATCTATTATCTTTAGAAACAAGATAAGTACCATCAGAGAACAAGGCCAACAAACGTCTTGTTTCGTTTGAAATAGCGAAATCAGATCCATTTACAGTCAACAACTTATTCCCATTGGCAAAAAGCTGATCAAACAAATTAACTTTTTTAGCCTGCTCCGCTCCAGAATCCTCTTCCTCAAAATTAGATTCCGGATTAGTTTTTCCGTTAACTGTATTTTCCTTTTTTAACTCTTCTGGCATACTTTACACCCGTAAACAACTATTAAAAATAATACGATTATTTTTTCTTTTTGTCATCACTTAGACCAAGAGTAGGCACATAGCCATCTATAGATCTACCAATATAAAGATAATCATCACTACCATCTCTACTAAATTTAGCATAATCAGATCCAATTTCGCTAAGAATATGTCCTGTAGGCAAAGGAGAGCCAATTTTTAATGATAAAGGCTGTCCATTAATATCAATAACGTCAACAGACATATTACCGGCTCTTCCTGTAATACCGAGAATGGCGTATTGAGCACTTAACTTCTCTTGTACTGTTTCCTCCTCAACATCTTCTGTATCATCAATTTGAGCCGACGCAGTAGCATTTGCCGCCAAAGCTGCCGCAGATGAAGCATTTTTATCTTTTAATTCTTCAATAGATTGTGATTTTAAATACAAATTATTTTTTGCATTTTTAATAATTTGAGCATCTGCTTCAACTCTTTTGCGAAGTTGTTCATTTCTAGCTTTCAAATTCTTTACAATTCGCTCAAAATTAGCACGAGCAGCTTCTGCAACTTGTATATTTTTAGCAGATGCTTCTAAAACTTTATTTATACGCTCTTTAAATAGCTCAATAAGTTCTTTTTTTTCACCTTCAAGAGCTGAGATTTGAGCGTACAAATTTTCTTTTTCTTTTAACCATTCCTGCTGATTAACAAGCATTTGATTCATATAAGCGTTAAGAAGTTTCCGCTGTTTAAGAACCTCAAAAAGTTTCTCTTTATCAAGAAGAGCCTGCTTCTCTTGCAAAACCTGAGCTTCAATTTTCTTTTTTCTTTCTAAATCTTGTAATTTCTGTTCTTCTTTTAATCTAGCCTGTTCATCAATATTTTTCTGTCGGATTGCCTTTTGAGCCTCAATTTCATTACGTATCTTTTCTCTACGCAATTCAAGAGTTAACAACGTTGTACTTTTTTCAATCTCAGACATCTGAGAAAATAAATCGCTATCCATTTGAGACAAGATACTATTACCAAGAGCTTCAACTGGATTTGCCTTATATTGAATATCTTTAGGTAAATCTACATCATTAATGGCCGATGATGAAGCGTTATTGATGTTACTAGGTTGATTATTCTGAGGTTGAGATGGAGCATTTAATGACTTCATCTTCAAATCAAAGTCAAAATCTTCCTGAGGAGCCTGAGATACCTGACTAGAATTTTGTACCACTGGTTGAGCTTGTGGTGAAACTAAAGGGGGCTGAGATGAAATATTAGTGTTTTGAACCGTGCTTACGACAGGAGCTACCGGCTGTGCTTGTAAATTAGCAGAAGCTTGATTTGGCGCAGAAGCAGCGGTTTCTACCGGAGCAACTTTAGCTTGCGAGGGGGAAACCAAAGCTTTAGTTTCTTTTGCTGCTACAGCATCAGCTGATTGCGAAGCAACATTTAAAGATAAATTAGCTACATTAGCAGAAGCATCTGCGACACTAACAGCCTGAGCATTAGCAATATTGATAACAAATGCCGATATAAGTAATCCATAAAATTTGTTTCTACTGAACATAAATTGTCCCCTCATAATTCCATACGCCACCATTATAACGTATATTATTAATCTTAAGTCCTGAAAATTTTGTTAACATAGGTTTCCAAATATCAGGATCATATTTTGAATTGATTTTAAAATTTAAGGCTTCATAAGTTTTACTGCCCGCTTTAACTTTCCCGTTTGATAAAGAAATGGACATATTAAGCGTCTGAAATAAATCATTAATCATATTACGCAATTCAGACATCGTCTTAGTCGGAATTGAATTAACTTTCTTTACAGATTGAAATGGTATTGATATAGTAACAGAAGTTCCCTTATCATCAATAGATTTATTAGTGAAAGACATTCCCGAATAAGACAAAGCCATTTCTAACCAAGACAGACGTCCAAATTCTCTTTTCCAAGATGTAACAACACCAGATGCAGAACAGGTAACACCACCATTTTTCCAACCAGGAGTAGTGATTGCCACTAGAGATTGCATAGTTGTCCTACAATTATCTAACAACCAATTTGTTTCCACCATCGATTCCCACGGTGCTGGTACAATTTTTTCAACTTCTTTAACAACTTTCTTCTTTGCTCGGCGTGTAACCACTTTATTTTCTTGAGTTTTTGTTGCAAAAAAGGTATTGGCAATAAACATAACCAGCCAAGCACCGGCTGCAATGGATAAAACGACAACGATAGCTAACTCAGCACCACGAAGTGCATTAATTTTCTCTAATTGAACATCCAAACCTTGAGCAAATATTTCCGAAATATCTTTTTGCTCAGTATCATCAATTCCCCATTCCTTAGGAGCAATTTTTTTAGACCAATCAGGAACAGAAAGCATAGACATAAATTGCTCTCTTGCATCTTCCTCTTTAACAAAGAGCACATCTCCATCAGATAGAATAACATCATTTCTGACACATAAATACCAATATCCGGAATCAACTTTGAATACGGCTAAAAGAGAAGATGCATCACTCATTGCAGTCACAGCTGTAACAGCTGCAACATTCATTCCTTTTTTGAAGCCTTGAGATGATACAGCGAGCCCAAGCTGAGGCGATTTACCGTGTTTTACACAAAACAAATCGGCTCCAACAAGAACATTTTCGGCAGCCTCTTTCGCATCTAAAAATGGGGCATCAATATTTTGCAAACTTTCCCAAAAGATACTCGCTGCGTATTGCACTCCATCAACAGTAAAACTGGAAGCCCATTCTTTACTGTTCTCACGAGAAGAGTCATCTAAAGGCTCTAAATCTTTGTCATCATCTTCAGACACTGGCAACTCCTAAAATTTCATACGAGATTCTGGCATCAAAGGTGATTCTAACACAACAGGTGTTAACAAAATAACAACAATACTACGCGTCTTTTCTACTCTTTGATGACCACCAAGAATATTGTTATTAACAGCCCCCAAACCTGCTTTATCGCTAGACGTTTCAACACGTTCATAACCTGAAAGAACCAAAGTTTCACCAGACTTTAGAGCAACTTCTTGAGAGAAGCCCCTTTCTTCAATAATTGGATTTTGGATATAACCAGATTCTTCTGAACTATCTAAGTTTACATTTTCCAAATCAAGCAAGTCAGACAAATTCAGGCTGAACAACATCATCAAACGACCGTGATCCATAATTCTTGGCAAAACATCCAATGTAAAACCAGTTTCAATTTCTTCTGTTTCGACCGTAACATCGTAACTAGCTTCACCCCCAACAGTACCATTATTTGTCTTAGTGTATTCAGAAATATAGTTCTGTGTCTTAACAACTTGAATAGGAGCTGGCTTATTATTCATAGTGGTAACTGTACCGCTTGTAACCAAAGTTGTAACACCTTGTGTAGATAAAGCTTGAATAGCAGCATTAACAGTAACATCTCCACTTAAAATCTTCATGGACATACCGCTATTTCCATCTATAAGTCCAGTTGGGCCAAAGTTGTTATCCCCTAATGTTATATTTCCTCCAGAAGCTGTTCTATCTTTAAATGCTGCATTCAAATCAAAACCAAAGCCCCGAGATTCATCAACTTCAACCTGAAGAACCTTAACGCTAATAGCCACTTGACGTGATAATCTTATATTTTGTTCATTAACAAATTTAGCAACTTTTTTAATTTCCGTAGGTGTTGCTGTAATAGTTAAAGTACCATTCATTGGATCCGTAACCAAACTTGAACCGGTTCCAAGCATTGATTTCACAGCCGTAACAATATTTGCCCACAAATCAATACTAGATACACCACTTGTAATGGTTCCGCCTCCGGAAGAACTGCTAACGCTAGATGTCATGGTTGGCTTAGTGGGTAACGTATACAAAGTAAAGGTTTTAGTTGTATACTTATAAATATAGATTTCCCCATTTTCATACTTCCACCACACACCAAAATGGGAGCATACTTCATCTAACAAACCGCTCAAAGATCCTTTATAAGAAACAAGCATACGAGATGTATCTGACCATTTAGAGCCAACTTTAGAAATTGTTGGTGCATTTTTATCAGCAGCAGCTTTAGCTGGAGCTTCTAATTGTGGTGCAAAACGAACTTTTATGGATGTTATTTGACTAACCATATTACCAATTTCATAAAGTGTAATCGGCCTATTACTTACCAAAGTAACACCGTCAGATGTTTCCAGATAATGAGGAAGAGGCTTATCACCTTCATATTCTATTTCGCTCGTATCACCAAGCCAAATATCATCTTTAATTCTGATAACATCCGTATCAGCAACGTTTTGAGGCGCCTTAGCATCTTCTTTATGTTTAATCGTAGCGTCAACATCTCTTTCTAAAGCAGCATCATAATCGGTAGGCAACGAACAAGAGGCAACACCTAAAAGCAAAAATGCCGCAAATCCAAGTAAATAATTTTTATTAGTATGCATTCTCATTCTCCATTGTTTCAACGACTATAACACGATTCCCTTTATAATAAGTGGCAATAGGCGCAGGTCTAGCTCTTGCAAAAGCTCTAATTAAAGCAGAGCTGACATCTGCAAATTTCCCTTTAAACATAACACCTGCATTTAAGATATAATTTCTATTGGTATTCCACAAAAGTTTCCAACCAGACATGGCACTCCATTTTGTTAACAACTCACGTAAATTCTCACCTTCCTCAGCTTCCCAAGTCAGTATAGTATCGTCACCGACTTGTATTTCATTAATAGCAATATCTGTAATCATTGGATTTGAATTTCCAACTTCTGTAAATTCAATATTCTCATCATCAACATAATCTGCTATATCAAAAGATTCTTCTGTAAACTCAGAGGTAATAACATCATCGTCTATAATATCATCACAATTCTCTTCGCAAACAATCTCATAAGATGAACCATCTTCTACAACACTCTTCTTTATCTGTTTAATTTCTTTAATTTCAGGTAATTTTACATTATCAGCATGCCCAATTTTATTTTGCGGTTTAATTTGAGAAGGTTTTTCAGTTGTATTCACTATCTTTTTAGTCTCTTTAGGAGCCTGTTCTTCCAGATTATAAGTAACAGGATTCTCATAGGATTCCGGAGAAGTTTCCAATTCTAATTTTCCTGTTTCACTAAATACCCCATTATCAACAATATATTTAGGCGCACTATTCTTTCTGACTGTATCACTAACGGTTACAGTTTGTGTTACAATGTCGCTTTCAATGTCAGGCTGAATTGTCGCTGTAAGATTATTACCTGCAGCAGATTGTGTATAAAGCTGATCTCTCTTTGTCCTTTCGCCGTAAGCTCTATAATCAGCTTCGGTTTTAGTATAATTAACTAGCGCTGTATCGTTACAGCTAATTCCATTTACTCCGCAACGACTATTAGGATTTACTGTCGCATCAATAATGGGTGCATCATTTTCGGGAATAAAAGTATCAGTTTGGTCTTTACCAGAAAAACTGCTACAAGCAGAAAATCCGCAAGCACATAATAAACAAAACGGTAATAAAAAACTTTTTTTCATGTTCTGACTCATTGTTAAATCCAACCTAGCATTACAATAAATATTAAAATTTAATTAATCAAGCGTAACACTTTATTTATAAAACGTTTTGTTGATTAATTCTGTTGAAAAACGTTACTCCTGTATTTTTATTGTTCTTATTATAAAAGTATTTGGCTCTGTTAATGAAAACACAGTATCAACTTTTTTGAAATCAACACCGTTATTCATAAAGATGGTGTAGAGAAGATTTAGGCGTTTTCTTTGTAGCTCAATAGGCGCAGTTGCATCTAATCTGATTTGAAGATACTGATTCTTTTCTTTTGTCTTTTCAGAAAAGGCTTTTAACCAACGAAGCGTCTGCCCTGATATCTCGGCTCTATCAGGTTGAAAAGAAAGCTTAAGCTCAGATGGAATAATTTTGTTTGAAGCTTGCTCTTTTTGAGTTTCTTGAATCGTTTCGTAAAAGCTAACTAAGGCATCATTTGAAGATAACGATGATGCATCCTTGGGTGTATCATTGTTGTTCTGACTGCTGTACAGGGGGGTGGCTTTGTTCTTTGTTGGCTTGGGGCGTTTTTGCTTTTCTTCATGAGATGTTGAAAACCATGACGATATATTGTCCAGAATACCTTTGGATGTTGATGTTTTTTGTTCTTGTGTAGTAGGCTGAACCGAAGGAGTTGTCTTGGAAATGATTTTTAAAGGCTGCTCCTCTTTAGTGGGGGAGATAGAAAGTGTTTCCTTTTTATCTGCAGAGAGATTTTTTTTGTCTGATGCTTTTTTCTGCGGAGAGATAAAAGTTGGTGTTAAATTTTCATCATTCAATATTTCGTCTGGGATAGGAAAAATAATGCTCTGCTTAATCCTCTCTGCGACTTTATAAGATAAGGCATCGTCGTTGTTGTTTAGTTGTGTAAAATTATCTGAAACAAGTTTGTCGGATGTATCAGATGCGTACTTTTCAAGTAATTTTTTGTTTTTTATATGCTTGCTGCCTTGAGCAACAACCCAAGGGGAATTAAATGATGAATCTAAAGTATCGGAAGATATGTCGGTAGGGAGTAAAGCTATTTTGTTGTCGTTGTCATCTCCGTAAGTGACTTCGGCATTATATGAGGTATTGTGGGGGCTTTCAATATCTATAGGAATGATGCTGTCAATGTTAATATTCAAAATTTCATCATCTTCAGTGCCATTAATGTCTTGAGGGGAATAGATAATATCTGAATTCTGAATATTATCTTGAGAAAGCGATAAATCTGCTAATGTTGTTTCTTGGGTGTTGATTGTTAAAGAAGATTCATCACTTTTATCTTGAGCTTGAGATATGGATAAAGAATTTTTCTGAATATTTGAAAAAATAATTTTCCGAGCAATTGGATCATTATTTTTATAAAGTTCAATAGATATATCCGCATGGCGAACGTATGGTTTCGTTGTGTGAGAAGAAGAAGCCAACAAATGACTGGTTAGTGATACGCTAACCAGAGATATGCTAAAACCTAAAACAAAATTTCTAAATTCCCACATAAACTAAGATGCTTCCTAAATATAAAATACCCAGCCTTAAAACATTAACCATATTTTAAACATTAAATAAAAACATAAGCAAGTATATTTACAAACTAATAACAACAAAATCACATGAATAAGCGTGAGAAATAGAAAATAAGGAAAAGGTTTAGTGTGAAGTTTTTGTTACAAGAATAAAAAAACAAACAAATACAATATGTTAAGATGAAAGTGAGACGAGTCAAAAGGCTTGAAATTTTTTTAAATTTACTGTAATATAAACAATGTATAATGAATTTAGGAGAACTGATATGAAAAACTTAAAGAAAGTGTTTACACTCTGCTCTTTAGCTCTTGTGTTTACAATATTACTTGCAAATGCATCATATGCAGCAAATGAAAGCGTTATGGAAACAGGTATGAAAAAAGCATTACAGCTTTTTGTTCATATTAAGACCATTATTTTCGTAGTTGGTGCATTTGGTTTAATTGGTATTGCGTTCCAAGCTATTTTTGGAAAAGTAAAATGGACTTGGTTTGCAGGCTTGGCTGTTGGTTTGGCAATTTTGGCAGCAGCTGGTGCGATTGTTAACTACGCTACAGGTGGTAATATTACTTCAGGCCAAACAGGTGATACATTTAGTGAATCTGGTAACGGTCTATAATAACCAAAAAATAAAGAAAAAGGAGCGCGTGATGCGCTCCTTTTTTGTTGCTAAGATCTGATTTAATAAAAATAAAATGGAAGCTTTAATATATAGAAAGATGTAATAGAAAAACGGACACAGTGTGAAGTTTTTGTTACAAGTAAATAAAATAAGTAAAAACAGAATGATGGAATAATGTAAGAAGCAAATTTTTTACTAGCTATTTGTATAGATTTGTGATATAATACAAACAGTATAGGGGAGATTTTGAGATGCAAAGAGATAATAAAATTTTCTACGCATTGGTAATGCTGAGCTTACTAATACCTTCAGTTGCACAAGCTGGAGCATTTGACTCTTTAATAACGTCAGGAAATGAGATATTTTCAGGATTACGAGAAATTATTTATCCGGCATCTGCTGTTGGTATAATTGCGGTATGTATTGGCGGTTTTTTCGGAAACATAAACTGGAAGTGGCTAACAGCAATTATATTAGGGTTAGTGGTAATAAGCTTGTGCGCGGGATTTATAGCTATGTTTGCCCCAAATGGTGCATCGGATATAGCAAGTGACATAGCCTTAGGAACATAGGAGAAAATGAGATGACAAAAAGAAATATATTTCTCTTTATAATATGTGTGGCACTAGTTTTGCTGGTAAGCAATGATGCGATGGCAGAGAATGTCTTTGACGCATTAAAGAAAAAAACAGTATCATTCGCATCTCAGCTACGAGTTTTTGCTTATGCAATATCTTGCTTTGGTATTGTAATGTTTACCTTTTTAGCTATAAGCGGAAAGATTAATTTTAAGCATTTAGGATATATTTTTATCAGTTTGTTTATGCTTTCAGCGACAGGTGCGATAATTGATTATTTTACAGGAAGTCATGCAAATTTAAAAACAGAATTTAGCGATACATATATGAATACGGTATCGCATAGTAGCCTCGGAAGTTAGAAATAAAAATAGTATAATTTAATAATTTTTAAGATTTTCAGGCTTATCATGGAAACATGACGAAAAAGGAATGAAGCCATGAAAGATATAATACTAAAAGCAGTAGCAAATCCGCCCAAATTATTTTGGGGACCAGTTTTGCCGACCGCGCTGAATGCAGGTTTGCAAATACCTTTCATGTTTATGGCTATCGGAATGGGCGACGTAAACCCGCTTGTGTTTATTATAAGTATTGTGTTGGGGCATTTAATCGTTGTTGCGCTTGGAGCAAAAGATCCTCACTTATCAGGAATGATACAGGCCTTTGGGCAAACAAATATGGTGCCGCAAAATTTATATAAAGTGAAAGGGCATAAATTTGAACCTTGATTTTGATTTTTATACGTTATTTATGGCTGGTTTGCAAAGCGCAGACGCGATTGTTGCAACCTTAGGTATTATATCCGCAGCAGCCATAGCAATTTCATTAGTTTCAAAGATAGGGACATGGGTATTGCCACAACCGAGTGAATCAAGGGTTGCGGATTTTTTGCCGTTTGATAGTTTATTATCGGATGGTTCAACGCTAAGATGCAGTAATGGCACATATGTACGCGTATTTAAAGTTGAGGGTGTTGATTTAACATCGGCGCGAGATGAAACGGTATTATCAATGTTTGAAGCCAGAAAATCTTGGCTCGATAATATGGCGGATTTGCAAGTAACATGCCGAGTGATAACAATACGTGACCGCGTTCCGATGGAGAAAAATAAAGCGGATTTTGGAAATAAATGGCTTAAAATAGTAGATGACACATGGCGAGAAAATTTAAGTCGTGTTTATAAAAATGACCACTACATTATTTTATCAATAGAAGATAGAAAAGATGCGGTAAAAGATTTGAACTTTGCGTCACAATCGGTAATGGCTAATTTGAATGATTACGGAATAAAAGTTTTGTACGAGGATGATGAGAGCTCAGCAGAAATGAGTCCGGTATATCCGTTTGTAAGAATTTTAAATCCAATAAGTAAACCATTGCCCAAAGTTAGAGGGGCGCAAGGGTTCCAATTAAAAGAAATGCTGAGCTCTGACGGTATTCATTTTACGGGAGAAGAAGGTATAATAAAATTCTTTTCGGGAGGGAAAGAAAAATTTGCCCTGACAATGGGAATACGCAATTCAGGGGATTATATGGATGAAGGAATGATATCATCATTATTGGCAATAGATTGCGAATTAACGGTTCTTCATCATATTCATCCCTTATTTAAGCCTAAAGCACGAATGATTTTGGTGCAACAACAAAAAATGGCAGAAGTAACCAGTTTTTCGTCAGATGTAGTGGCGCAATATAGCGAAGCTTTGGCCGCAATCGAAGAAAGCGATGCGGATCACCAGTCTTTAGTAGAATATTCCATGAGTTTTATATTAAAAGGAGATTCGATTAAAGAAATAGAATTTGGTGAAAGTGAAGTTCAAAGAATATGTCGTTTGTTCAGTGTAACGCCGGTACGAGAAAATTGGATAGCACAAGCGACATTTTTCAATCAATTTCCGGGATATGATACTTGTGGAAGAACGTATTTCTATTTATCAAGGATAGTTTCATTAGCTGTTTCATTTGAGCAACTATCGACAGGTTTGCCACGAAGTGACTGGGGTGAAGGTGCTATTACGGTATTTAGGACAATGAGTGGCTCTCCATATAGATTCCAATTTCATATATCAGCGGCGGAATCAGCGGTTGCGCACTGTTGTATTGTAGGACCGACCGGACAAGGTAAAACAACATTGCTGACGTTTTTAGCCGGTCAAGCTATGCGGCACGGTGATTTGAAAGTATACTTTTTTGATAGACACCGCGGTGCAGAAATATTTACTCACATGGTTCAGGGTGCATATGTTGGCTTTAGCGGTGATAGAAAAAATGTATCATTAAATCCGTTCGATTCACGAGATACGATGAGCAATAGAGCGTTTTTACGTAACTGGTTAAAAGCGATTACTATGGCAAAAGATGCGTTATCGGAAAGAGAAGCAGCTCGAGCAGTAACGACGGCATTTGATTATCTGCGTCCAGAAGAGAGAGTTTTGAAGAATTTGTACAAAAGTTGCTTTTCACCAACGGGAACAATGCGCCGTGAATTATATAGATGGGTAAACCCTGACCAATACGGAAATATCTTTAATGCAGAGCACGATAGTTTGGATTTGAGTTCAAATAGATTTGTGGCATTTGACTTTACAGAGATTTTTGACGATGATGTACTTGCCGCAGCATCAATTAGCTACATTATGCACAGAATACAATCAGAGAGTACAGAAACAGGTAGTCCTGCACTGATTATGATTGATGAAACGGCGCCGATGTTAAAACATGAAATGTTTAGGGATAACTTCATCAAAGGGTTGCAAGAAGGTCGTAAAAAACGCCAGGCCTATCTTTGTGCGTTTCAACAGCCAAACATTGTAGATTCATTAGGTGTTGGCGATGCGGTAAGAGGTCAATGTAAGACAATGATATTCTTCCGCAACACCCAAGCAACACCAGAATCATATGCAAAATGGAATTTAACGGACAGCGAATATGATTTCATTAGTGGTAAATCCTACAGAGATTGCCCGTATGCTATATTATTAAAACGTCCGGATGCCGGAGAGAACGGGGAAGGAGAGTCTGTAATTCTTGATGTAAACTTGAGTGGATTAGGACCATATCTGAAATTATACAATTCTGGTATTAAAAATGTATTGCTTGTTGAAAGCCTTGTAAAAGAATTTGGAGAAGATGGATTCGTAACAAAATATCTCAATGGGGTTTAACTATAAATTTGTTGACAAAAACAAAAAAATGTAGTACAATTTACAACGTTGAATATTATTTATTTAAGAGGGGGAATTATGGTAAAAGCTAAGATTTTAAGTATTATAGTTTTAAGCGGTGCCATAGTCACCAATCAACCTGCAAAAGCATTTTGGCCAGTAATGGATTTTGGAGAAGTACCTGAAATTATCTCAAATGTAAGTACTTCTATGAGTGCTTTATCAGAAACAAAGGCACAAATGACAGAAATGAAAAATGCTTTTCAGGCTATGGGGCAGAGTATAGATAATATTGCACAATTTGGCCAAGATTTAAGAAATACAGTATCAAATATACAAGATGTTGCAAACAGTGCCGTAGACGGTCTTAATGAAAATTTAGGAACAGATATGGAAATTCCGGAAGATGTAAATAAAGGGCTTGATGCAACGAATGATGCATTAGGCGGAGAGCTTAATGATATAATAAATGATACACAAAATATTATAAATCAAGGCGAAGACTATATAGATAAAGGTAGTTCAGGAATAGATGATGCACAAGAGACAGCCAAAAAAGCCGATGAAGGTATGCAAAAAGTAAATGCAAAGAATGAGGCTGAGAAGGCAAAAAGAGAAGAGGAAAAAAAGAAAAAGGAACAAGAGGAAGCCGAAAAGCAAGAGACTGCTACTGAACCGGTAGAAGAGGAGGAGGAGGAAGAAGAAATCGCTGAGAATGAAGCAATGCTCATACAACAAGAAGAAATTCTGGGAAATATAGAGGCGTTTGAAGAGGATAGCAAACAAGTCATAGCTCAAATGAATGATGTTTTAGATACAGCGATAAGCACTTTGAACAAATCTTCTCAAAGTACAAACAAAATATTAGATAGGTTAGAAAAATCGATTAAAACAACCGAGCAACTAGAAGATAAAGATAAGGAAGATTTAGTTCAAAAAGTAGCATCTTTGAGAATAAAGTGTCAAAACATGTCAGATAAAACAATAGCACTTATAGAGAATGCAAAAGAGAGCTATAATATAGAATGCCAAAACAAACTAATAGATGGAATAAGTAATTACAAAAAGACAATAGAAAGCTACTTTAGAGGAGATACAAGTAAAGATGAAGTTCTCAAAAAGGGAGAAGAATTAAAGGTTGCATTTGCGGAGATAGATACAAGTATAGATAAAAAAACACTAGAGCAACAACGTAAGGCAACAGAGGACATCAAAAATGATCTAAAAGCAATAGTAGCGGAAATAAACGTGAAAAAAAAGATAAAGAATTAATATATTATCAATAAGTTTAAGATAATTAGTACATAATGAAGATTATTAGGGAGGGCGCGATATGATAAAAAGGATAGTATCCAATTTTATAAAAGTGGCAATGATAGGCTGTCTTTGTCTAACATTAAATGTGCGCCCGGCAAAAGCTTTTATATGGCCAGTAATAGATTTAACGGAAATAGTTTCTTTTGTAAATAGTATTACAACGGGGTTAAACCAAATATCCAATGCTAAAAGTCAATTAGATAATATAAATAATACAATAAAGACGATAGGGGATCAAGTTTCGTCAATTAGAAAATATGCAGCAGATTTAAAAGGAACAATAGCCAATATCAAAGATAATGTGACCAAAATAACCAATAACATTACAGAAACAACAGAAAATCTTGACGATATAGCAACAAATGTCGATGAAACACTAAACGAAGAATTAAATAAAGAAAAAGAGAATGCTGAAAATACAACAGAAACTATCGAAAGCCAAGTAGATTCTGGAGCAAATGAGGAAGAGGTACAGAATACATTAGATGAAGCAGAAAATGAAACAAATGCAAATAAAGAAGAAGTAGATAAGGCTTTAAATGAAGCCGAAGCTGCAATAGAAGAGTCTATGGATAATGCACAAACTGCAATTGATATGCTCATGGATAGTTTAAATGAAAATGGCGATTTAAGCGATGAGGATAAGACGAGATTAAATGAAGAAGCTAACGATATAAAAAATGATATTGAAGAGTTAAAAACAAATGTAACAAGTATAATTAACTCTGTAAAAGAAGAGTTTGATTCTTTATATAATGAGCAAATAGCTGCAGCATTTGATGAGTATAGTCAAGCCATTAGTGACTATTATGCAGGTAATATAGATCGAGCAGGATTAACCCAAGCAGGAGAAACATTTAAAGAAACTATAGCCGGATTAGATGTAGGAATAGATACAAATACAATAAACGGCATTGCTGCGGATGCGCAAAAGATTGCAGATAAAATAGATGCCTTTAGCGAAGATATCATGAATAGTATAAGTAATTCAAAAGGGTATTCAGATGGAAGTGAGGAGGCAAGTAACGTAACAACAATAAAAAAGTTATATGTATTTAACTATAGTTCAAATCAAGAAAGACAGCTTTTAAAAGGAGTATATGCTACCGATGCAGATAAAAGTTTTTTATTACCTGCAGAATTAGTGTGTAATGGCTTAGATGTTGCAGAAATTGAAAAAGATCCAAGCACATTAAGAGAATGTGTTGTAAAAGCAAAAGCAGAGGTAGATTTATATCCTAAAATATATGAGGAAGCCTTATATAAAGATTACCAAAAAGATGGAATATATAAACATTTAAGAGAAGACTATAGCATCGCAAATATTGTAAGTGTGAGTAAAGCAAAACAATTTTCAGCAACATGGGGAAATTTAGAGCCGGATAATGATAGCAACAAAGGAACATTATATGTTTTAAGAAAAACACTGAAAGATGTAGATAATACACGAGCCGGATATCAACTAATGGGGATGACAGATATAGAGTCCCCAAAGTTATGGAGTGAGATACGGAGAATAGATGCGTTAAAAAGAGCCAAAAGTATGATACAAGATTTTGAAAAAGGAGTAACATTATATTTAGATGGAAGGGATTCAGATTTTGTTGAAGCAACAAACAGAAATTGGGGAACGATGCAATCAGATGACAGAGATGGAGATGAAAGTAAGGCAGTAATTGATAAAGCCATTTTTTCTAACGTGATATTATATAAATGTGGTTTAAGAGCTAAAGATATTTCTGTATCAGAAAAGAAAAAAACGGACATAGAAGCAATTACAGAAAAAGAAAAAAATATAGCAGATTGCCTATATAAATATGCCTTAGAAGCCAGTATAGGAACAGGAGATGATAAAGAAATGGAAAAAAAGGCAGGAAAGGAAAGACAAAGAAAAGCATACAATGATTCGGCATTTAATAATTTAACATTAGCAGTCATAAATAACTACAAATCAAGCTTAGATTATATTGATCCAGAGAAATTACCAAATCCAAGTGAAGATAAAAACATAGTAAGTCTTCAAGATGGATTAAAAGAAAGTACGACAACAAAAGATGATTATTCCATAGGTGCTCAAATCAATTATTATACAACACAACAAATACTCAGTATTGTAGATGCGGATGCCCAAAATCAGCAGACTGAGATATTAAAAGATTTGGAAACATTTAACTATAATTACTTCGGGCAAAAAGCTGAGGGAGAGAGCTAATGAGAAAGAAACTATGTATACTTCTGTTTTTCTCATTAATTGCATACACAAGAGAGGCCTATGCAATATTTGATATTATGGCAAAAGTAGAATCAATACTTGAATTATATAAAGACATAGAAAACAAAGCTCAAGAGCTTCAAAAGAAAATGAGAGATATAGAAAAAAGAGCCAGACAAGGGTTTGATCTTGCAAGTAACTGCTATAAAAATCCCAAAAAGTGTGATGCAAAAGCAATAGAGGCATTTGCCAAAGATTCTGAGAATTATGTAACTAGTCTAACTGAAATAAAGGTTATGCCGGGAGCAGAGGAATTAAAAGAGGGGGATTTGAAAAAGAAAAGCGATGGAAGTCTAGCTCAAACTGTTGAAAATACATATATCTACCAAAGGGGACAAGGAGAAGATATAGATAAGACCACAGAAAACCGCCGATATATAAATGCAATAGTAGCAGATGATACAGCATTATTATTTGCTAAAGGAGTATCTGCACGCCAGAGTATTTTGGTAGAAGATGGTTCATTATATCAAGCAGAATTTAAGAATGAAAACATGGATGAGATTTTGAATGCTCAAAACATCGTCGCCATAGCAACAGAACAAAGACTAAATAGAATATTAGAGATGAAGGCTTACATGACGAGTGCTGGAGCAACGGCTGAATTAACTCTACAAACACGTAAAGCAGATGAATAGGAGAAGAGAAATGAAGAAGAAAATAGCAATCATCTGCATAGTTACAATATTAACCGCGAGCGCACCACAAAATGCCCAAGCATTGATTTTGGACTTTCCGACATTGGCAGCCAAGATAAGTGAATGGGTAGGGAAAATCACGGATGCTACAACCAAGATTACTCAACAAGTCTCACAAGTAAAACAAATGAGTTCACAAGGTTTTAATAAAGAAGAGCTATTTGGTATTGCGGAAGAATATGCAACAAGCTATGGTAAGAATTTACTTAAAGTAAAGATGAAAAAAATAGTTGATGGTACAAAGAAGAAAAATAGAGATAAAATAGAAGCAGAAAAAGAGGCGCAAACTGAAACTAAAAATGCCTACTATGATGAAAAAATAGCAATAATGGAGGAAAGTATACAAGAAACAGAAACGGTATACACCCAAAAATTAAGTGAGAAGACACAAAAATCAGTAGAGGTAGAACAAAAGAAGAGTTACTATGAGAGTGTAAAAGGAAATCTGGCAGAAGAACCAAAGGCTCTTGATGACTACATGAAAGCAGAAATGGAATATAAAGAACTAGAAACAGTCTGCAAAGAATTAGAAGAATTGCTAAGTGATTTAGAAGCTCAGAAAGGAGCACTTGAAGAAGAAAAAGCAAAAGTAGGTACGTCAGAGGATCCGGAATATGCCTTATATGAAAAGCGCCTAGAAGAGATGGATAATGAAATAGAAGAAGCAGATGGCGACGGTGGAGCAGAAGAAATAATGAATAAATCAGGAGGAGATGAAACCGAGTGGGATGACGAAGATATAGTAGACAACTTCTCTCCGACTGAGGAAGATTATAAAGATTTTATAGACAGATATTTTTATAATCCTAAAGATTTATCGTCAGCTGGCGCGGATGCACGTATTGAACACCAAACCAAAATAGATGCCGTAACAAGAGAACGTCGCTTCTTATTAGTGAACAGTGCTGCACATTTATTACAGGTTTCGGCTACACTAAGACGAGAGATACCTGTGAGAAGTGAGATTATAGATGAAATGTTCCAAAATACGCCGGCATCAACGGGAGAATTGGAAGCAATATCGTCATACTCAGCAACAAGAATAGAAAGTATGAAAGCATTATTGATGTACGCAAAATTACAAAGTGCAAGATTACAATATATGGCAGCCAAGAAATTATTAAGCGTAGAGGCAATCAAGGTGCCAAACGGAGCATATTTAGAGTATAATTTAGAAAAATACATACTGACAAAAGAAGATGTTGATAAAGCAATAGAAGAGGCCAATACTGCAAATAGTGCAGTAACAGATGTTGAAGATTCTTATGAAGTAAATGCGGGAGACTACCAATGGTTAGAAAACAATTAAGAGTGCTACAAAGTCTGGTTCTAAGTGTATTCATCTTAGGAGCAGGGATACAGGAAGCTAAAGCATTTTTGTTTTTACCACCGATGCCGTGGGATATAGAAATAGATGTTCCTGGCAATGCCAATAAGATTGTGTCGAATATACAAGCCGCATATCGTCAGGCTCAGACTATAAAGTCAGAGTTAAATAGTCAAAAATTGGAAATTTTAAAAAAGGGACAAGCCTTTTTAAAAACAAAATTTAATAAATATACAGAAAAAGGTAAAAATAAAGCACCAGGAAAAGGCGAATTAAAAAATAGTGATTTATTAAAGATTACAAAAGGCGGATTAGATGAAGAAGAGAACTTTAACGCATTTCACACTCTATTTTTCATATATCCTCCAAAGAGTAGCTATCCAGACAATTATCCCGCTGTAAAACAAGCTTATAAACGCAAAGCTGATGAATATATGCAAGACATTGCTATGGAAACATATCTAACTGGCCGCGTAACAGAAAATTATCTTGCGTTAGTAGAGAAAACCATAGAACGCCTAGATCATTGCCAAAAAGGCATGTATACAGAAGACGAGATGGCGGAGCATTGCGTATTTTTCGGCTTACAAATGGCCTACGTTGATCCCCAAAAAGAAAATTTAGATAGTGAAGGCGATCCTGAAGATAGTACCAACCCAGGACAATACGGAGAAGTAATGAATGCTTATATAGTTACTACCGTATATGATAGACTAATGCGTATAGTTGAAGATTTAACGGGAACGGAAGCTCAATTTATATCAGCAGCACAAATTAACGGTGTAGATCCAATAGAGCCTGAAAATCAATCATCTGCAGAAGACTACATTGATACAGGTTATAGATTCGCTTATAATGAAAGCAGGGGTTATACTTTAGCAACAGGTACGATGCTAGGGGGCGATTATATTCGTAGTCAAGAATGTGAGAACGGAGGAAAGAACTGTCCGGATAAAAATGAAGATAAAACAGAAATAAAAAACACAGATGATACGAAAATTTTAGGAAAAATACAGCCGATAGATGAGCAAATCAATCAGGCGATGAATCTGCACAATTTAAAATCGCAATTAGCAGAATATAAAACTCAATACAGAAAATATCTGAAAGCCAAAGAAATCCATGAAAGAATGATGAAAGTTCTGGAAAAGAGTGAAGCCAGCGTATTAAGTTTCTTGAATAGATACAGCAACGGTCAGGGAGATTCTATATGGTATGGCGAAAGCAAACCATCTGTTGTCAATGATCACGAAGCTCGTGGTGGTTTGTCAAAAGAGGTTATTTTAGAGTATCAAGAAGACACAACAGACAAGTTAATTGGTACAGATTCCGAGGAGTGTAGTGGATTTTATGAAAGGTGCCCAGATGGATATACATATGGAGAACCATGCACATATACGGATAGTACCGGAAAAAAAGTAACAAGTACAACAATGTTTGCCTGCGTATTAGATACAGTAACCTCAGACATGGATCCAGAAGGAGATCCGAAGGTATCTTATGAACCAAAATTAGAAAAAGACTATGCAACAGTAAAAAATGAACGTGTATACAATGACACAGATTATTTGAAAAATGGTAATCAAGCAGAACAAATAGAAACCGATAACAGAATTAAGGCCGAAAAGAACTGGCGTATCGGTTATGATAAAATAATGAAGTTGACCGAAAATGGCAGATTAAAATTTGAGCCATGGAATGACCAAAAGAATATGCAAACAGAATATTTGCGCAATAAATACCGCAATATTCGCATGATAATCAAAACAGCGGATCAGGGTATGCTGTCACAACGTGTTGCAAAAGTTTTAGCAGATAAAAATGGAAACATTGGTCCTATTAAAGAGGTTTTGCCTGCGGTATCTGTTTGCGAGTTAACAACGGATGCGACAAAACTAGCTTTCGATAAAGAGTGTCGGGGCTACACGGGAACATGCCCTGAAACTTCAGGTGATGTACGCACTTGTACAGGAACAAAAATAGAAAGCTGTACAGCATATGATGCGGAAGGTGCTCTTTACCATTATACCGTGCCATTGACATGTACAGTAACAGGCGATAATAATTCCGGACAAATTACCGGCTCAAGACAAGAAGGATGCACGAAGGTATCTGTTCCGATAAGTTACAGCCAAACGATTAAAAGTCCATCTGGTGGCTGCGATTTTACAAAGGCTGCAGGCTCTTACGAAGAAATAGAGGATAACAGTGGGGAATGTCCGGGTGAATGGGATTTATCAACCAAATTCCTTGTTCAAAGATACATTCCGGGTGTAACTGCAAGTTGGAAAAATAGTGGTGGATACGAAGCAACATGTCAGACAGACCTAGATAAACAAAACGCCCATTTATATGAAAATACCCACGCAGCCGGAAGAGTTGTCGCATCAGACCACTTCAAAGAAATTTTGGATTTGCGTAAACAAGTTGAAGCAGAATTAAAAGCATTTATACAACAGTACGAAGCAGATGTAAAATCTCTGAAGCAACAACTTGAAAATACAATAACTCAAAGAAGTCTATATGGGCAAAAACTAAGTAGTTACACGGATGATAAAAATGCCGCTGTGGAAGAACGCCAACGCTCGTTAAAACGTGTAGCTGCAATTATTACACAAGTAGACGAATTGGAAAAACGAGTTGAGGAATTACAAGCTCGTTTGGATGAAAGAGATCCAAAACCAAAGAGTTTACAAAAGGAAATAGAGTCCCTAACAATTGGTGCAGGCGAAGACATAGATAAATTTGAAGATGAAACTAAGAAAGCTACTTTAGCGCAAAAAATAGGTCAAATACCAGCGTTAAAAGTTGAATTTGCATATATCTGTGAAGATGCACCTGTAATAGAAAATAGTGAAGAAGGTGATGATCCGTATGCAATATGCTATAGTCAGAAATATACAAGTGATGAAATTCTTGGTCAATATGGATACCTTCTTGAAGCAGGGTACAAAGTATATGAAAATAAATCAACTTCAGATGCTGAAAGCTCAGATGAGGAAGAAGATGAAAACGAAGGAGAATTTCAAAAAGTAGGTAATTTGCATAAAACAATTACCGAATATAACACCAAGATAGATGATGCTAAAGCAAAAATGGAAGTACTGCAAACGCAAATCGATACCTTGAATCAAAAGCTTGAAGAAACAGCAACCAAATTTGCCGCAAAGTATATTGAAAAGTCAGAAGCAGGCCAAGCTGCAATAGAAGAAGCGAATAAAGTATTTGAAGAAAAATTGGAAACCAAAGAAGACGGCAGCGAGCCGGACAGAATGGTTAGCGACCGTGAATGGTGCAAAGGATATGGACCTCAGGGAGTAGTATGCAGAGATGGCTATAGCAACGAATACAAATACGATAACCTCAGCTGGACCATGACTCGAGTAATGTTTGGCGATGGAGATTCAAACAGCGAGGAAGCTGTAGCAAATGAACTGCCCGGTCTTGTTAAAGATACTATTAACAAAAGATGGTTCTCGAATAGCACATGGGTAAGCAAAGCAGCCGACAAATTAAGAGACGAAGGTGTAGTCAGAAAATTTGTTGTAGAAGCCGGAGCATTAGCAGCTTATGGCGTACCTGATGACGTATATACGCCAGAAACACTAGCTGTAAAAATAAAAGAAAAAGCCGTAGAAGAAGCTACAGCAGAGTTGGCAATAGGCGATAACGCATATATCAACAAAGCCGATAAAATCATCAAGGATGAAATAGATGCAGCCGTTGAAGAAGTGACGGAAGTTATGGAAGAATTCCGCGTAACAGGTGCAGAAGGCAGCGAAGCAAATCCGGCCATTTATGAACACGGTAACTATGCTGCAGATGGTGTGGCAGAAGGTGAACAGACCATAACGGCCAGACACTATCAGCTATTGGAAGATTTGAAGCAAGCAGAAAATCCAAGCATACTTGAAGCTGCGGAAATTGATTTGCAAGAAGTCTTTGGTATACCTGATAATGTTGCGACAGATGATGACTACTTTGCATCACTGCCTGCGAGAGGTTATTATACAGGAAGAAACACATTTGTACAGTTTGGCCGTGACAATGAAAAATTCACCTTTGATGAAAATGACGGACGTGACTATCGTGCGCCAAGGAAACCACTGTTAAACTTGGCACCGGTAAGAGAAGTATTTTACTTTAGTGCATTAGATTATGATGATGTTCCGCAACAAGAAGGAAAACCATCAATATCAGCTCTGGTTGATTTGAAATACAAAGGAACTTCGGATGCAGTTGAATATCTGCCTGAAGTATGGAGATATTTGCTTGCAACGCCAAATTTAAGACCGGGAACGGAGAAATATCAACATACGTTTGTTGAACGAGCATATGGTTTAGATAAATTAAAGAAATATCTAAACAACGAGGGAATTGATGGTGCAGAAGAATGGCATTACAGAGCTATTATCGGAAGAGGTGGTGTATATCCATGTCAATTAGGCGGTAAATATATTGATGTTGCTGGAGGCGATAATGCAGGAGATATTCAGTTCAAACAACGTTCAAGTATTCCTGTGGGTGTAGCTAAGACAGAACAATGTCAAGAAGTTCAAGCTTATAAAAATGGTGTACGTCACCTATTAGCGGATCACGATGCTAAAGATGATAGTAAGTCGAAAGCTCTTCAAGGCAGTTTAGGTAGTGCATCAGAGCCGATGTACACCAAATATAGCGAACTTGGGCAGTTTTTAAATGGTAATTTAGAGTACCGACCGCTACTCAAGAACATCTATGAATATTTACTCAATGAAGATAATCAGGAAAATAATATTGAACGCCAACGTGCAGATACAGCTGTGTTCAAACGGAATCTTATCGGTTCATTCTTAGAGGCTGTAAATGCTGAACATACAGCACTGACTTCATTAGAAAAGAATGAAAAAGATGTTAATGACGCTCTACAGACCTTATGCAAACAGCTTCACAATTATGGAGAAACAGTGAATGGAGAAAGTGGCGAAGAAGCAGATAGTGTTTGTGCTCAATATATTATGGACAATGGAGGATTAGCAAAGGATTCAGCGGATGACGCATATTTCGAAGATGCAATAAATTGCGGACAATCTAATTCGGGTTCGTATTATGAAACAATATTCTGCAAGCTCAATGACTTAAAAGATGAGGCGATTAAAAAAGCCTTAAATGGATATACAGACGAAGAAGGCGAGTACGAAGGGTTTAATGAAGTTAAGAGTATGGAAGGTAGCGAAAAAGTAACGGAACGCATCCAAAATATTCAAAACTACTTAGATTCCTTTGAAGAAGATCAGAATGAGGTAACATTTATTCAACCGGATTCTACTCCAGATGATGTAAAAGCTGCTAAAGAAGAGGCTTTAGCAAATCGTGAAGCATCGTTAGAGGCAACTGAAGAAGGGTTGACATCAATGGATAATCAAAGCCAAGCAGTTTCGTATTCACCGATATACTAAATGAGGCAAAAGAATAAAGAATGGTAAATTTAATAAATCAAAAAATATTGCAAATAGCAGACAAGGGAAAACCCAAAGAAGCGCCGGCATTTATAACAGAGGATGTTATAGAAGTAAAAAGAGCGAAATTGATTTATTATAAATGGATAAGCCGTTTAATGGCGATGCTTGCAACAGCATCGCTGTTATACGGTGTTTGTGCAACATTATCTATATTAAAATTAGCCCCAGAAATTATAATAGATCCACAATTATTTGTAGAATTATCAGATTCTCACTCTATAGTTAAAAGAGAGCGTGTAGATCGCTGGATGGAGTCTCGTGAAAAGATGATGATAAATTTTATGAAACAATATGTCGAGTTACGAAATACTTACATAAAAGACGAAAAAGAAATGAATAATCGTTGGTTATGGGGCGGACTTGTTTCATACTTATCATCATATCCAGTATATAAAGAATTTGAAAAAGTTTTTCCCAAATTAAAAGAAGAAATGTTAAAAAAGGAGAGTAGTCGTTCTGTAGAGATACTTTCAGTAGAACGCACAGGCGGTGAGAATAGTAATACATGGAAAATAGAGTTTAAAACATATGATTTTACGTTTAAGAAGAATAGATTAAGTCGTCGAGCCAGTGTAGAACCAATAATAGAAGAAAGATTTTGGACTGCAAATATTCGTGGGTATGTAGATCCAAACAGAAGAACCGCATATCGACGTTTACTAAATCCTTTAGGTTTTGTCGTGTATAGTTATTTTCAAAGTGAAATAGAGATTTAAAAAATTTTTAAGTATTGATATGTTAAAATTCCAACAAAACGATTTAGCCTGTTGATAAGTCGAGGCAATTTATTTTCTCGTTAGACTTTTAAAAATAAAAGTTTTAATTATAAATAGATGGAAATTATTTAGAGGGTTAATCATGTATAAAGCAATAATTATCGGTTCTGCAGTTTTAATATTAGCCGCATGCAATTTGGTAGGTACATATTATGAGCCGGAACCCGTAGGAATAGGTAAAGATGTTTACGAATTGAAATTGTCGCCATGTGCTTGCATTGAAGTAGAGTTACCTAAAACTTTACCAGATTGGTTTAAGGCTATCAGTTAGGGTAAAAAAATATGGTTGAACAGGTATCCTCAGAAAATACAAAAAAACTGTTGCTGGAAGGACAAGGAACAGAAAAAGTTCGTCCAAGAAACGTCCATCCACAGAAAAAAAGTGGTGCAGATGTTGTTGTTGAAAATGCAACAGAAAAAAGATATTTGTGGACAGCTCGAGCATTTGCTATAATTTTTGCTGTTAGCCTGTGTTGCAACTTAATACTGACATATGTAGTTTTTACCATTATGCCTTTGTATCGAATTGAACCATATTTGTTTAGTTTTGCAGAAAAAAAAGATCAAATTTACACTGTTCATCCAGTCAAAAATATATATGAATATAAGTATTTGACGGAAATTTTTGTAAGAGAGTATGTTCTTCTGAGAAATACGTTTGTTAATGATGTTGATGAAATGGAACAACGTTGGGGGGCTGGTAGCACGATACAAGAAATGTCTTCTCCAGGTGTATATAGCCAATTTCGGGAAGGGTTTGCTGATAAAGCAATTGATTTGATTCGCAATCACAATATAACCAGAAATATAAAGATATCATCAGTAACCGAAGTTGGTGGTAAAAATGGAGAGATGTGGTGGCAAGTTGAATTTAGAGTTGAAGATATGATGCCAGAATACGAAACACCAAGATTAAGTGTGTGGTTGGCTTCAGTAAAAATACAATACAGATCTAAAAGAGTAACTTTTGGAGAAAGATTGAAAAATCCATTAGGTTTTACAGTGCTTGATTATAAGCAGGTTGAACGGAAAACAAATTAATAAGGTGTAGGATATTTATATGATGAAGATAGTAAACATTTTATCTGTAATATTAATATCAGCAGGTATATTGGTTCCTGCCGTACAAGCACAAGTAACAAAAGATAATTTAGATCAAAATGCAGATCAAAGCCAAGGAAATTATGCTGCGACAAATTTGAATTATTTAGGAGGTGTTGGATCATTAGGCATGATGCAAAGTGCCTGGAAAGATCCTTTGCAGCACATGGGAGAGGGGCAAACCCGGCCGGGATATACCAAATACTATTGGACACCTGAATTGGTACTACCAGTTAGAGTTAGAGAAGGTATGTATACTTTGATAAATTTTCCAAGTTGGGAAGTTATAGAAAACGTATATATAGGAGATGGACAATCATTTAACGCAGAAATACAAGGACCGTCAAGTTTGATGGTCTATCCGGATTCTTCGCAATTTGTCGGAGTTGATACCAATATGATTGTTTTTGGGCGCTCTGGAAATAAATATGTTTTCTATGTTCAAAGTGAAACGGTAAATACAGACAGAATAACGAATGCGATAATTGATATAGAAGTTGTTAAAAGACGCCAAAATGCAACAGGTTCAGCAGTAGTAGGCAGTAATAATAGTGGTGGTCATATAAATGCAAATAGCTATGGTCAAAACGGTAGCAGTACGGATTCGACATTTACAAGAGATTTGCAAAAAGAAGATTGGATTGAAAAAATACCGGTTGATCCGACACAATTTCGTTTTGATATAGAAGTTTATGTCCCGAATCCAGATGATATTGTGATAGCTCCTGAGCGTGTATGGAGAGATAATATCTTTACATATATTGATTTAGGGGATAAAGCACTAACAGCTAATCAAAGACCTATTGTTACGTTGATTGTGGAACGTTCAGAAACGCCTGTTGGTTTTAGAACGGCTGGACCCAATAACCGTTTGATAATAGTGGAAGGTATGGGCGATATGGTTCTCCGTAGCGGTAAAAGAATTGTATGCTTGAAATTAAGACGAGCAGATTCAGATGGTCTAGAGAATACTGTTTACGCTAAAACGAATGAATGGGATTTACAAGCCAAACGTTATCAGAAAACAGTAGAAAGCGAGGAACAAAATACTGAAAATTACGATGATGTTTATGGAAAGAAAACAGAAAATAGCAATAATCAGAAAGAAGCATTTTGGGGAGTAAGTTCATTTTTTGATCCAACTGAAAATACAAACAATTCTTCAACAACAGGAGATAATGGTTTAAGTTATGAAGATATGATTAGTGGAAAGAAATCATCCATAAATAAAACACAAGTTAAATCCACGTCAGAGGCTTCAATTCCAAGTACATCCCAAGTACAATCCACAGGTGGAGAAACAACCCTGTTAGATTCAATCCCAAAAGCAAAGACTTTTGTTGCAACTCCAGAGTCTGAACAAAAGCAAGAAGAACTGACAGGACAGTATGATATAAAAGCTAATGGAGCAGAATTAGTAACACCACAATATAATGATAAATCAAATACATCTGTAACATATCAAAAAGATGTTCAACAGAATGTACAAAAAACAAAAAGTATTCCTCAAATTGGTAATTCAAGTAATAACTCTAGTCCGGTGTTGATTACTCCTAAAGACAATGATTTAGAAAAGCAAAATTCATTAGTTTCAGCAGAAACAGAAGCATTACTTAAAGAATTCAGAGATGGAAAAGCTTTTACAAATAATAATGAAAGTAATATTTCCATAGAGCTAGGAACAGACAAAGATGTAAATAATTTAGAGAAATTATGGAATGATATTTCGAAAAATTATTCAGCAACATTAGGTAAATATCAGCCTTTCTATTCAGTAGATACCCCAGCAGACGGTCAGGGAAAAGAAGTTTTTCATCTTCGTGTCGGCCCTGTAAAATCACTAGAAGAAGGTGACAATATTTGCAGTCAATTAGGACGTAATGGTATATTTTGTAGTGTGGTCAGAGTACAATGAACGAGAACACTCGGTTTGAAGAATATGAAAGAAAAACTCGAAAGATAATTTTTACCATAGGAATTATCGCTTTCTGCTTCTTTTTGTTTGGTTTGTTAATTATTTCGTCTGATACAGAGGTTTATAATCCTGAAGAGGAAACCCCTGATTTTGTAGAAAATCAGAACATTTTACCAGAAATCAATGCTGATACAGGACCAATATTTATAGATACAGAAACAACTTCAGGCGAGACTAAAAGTAAGCCTATAAAAGTTACACCTGCTCAAATAAACATGAATAAATTTATTTTAGGAGTAGATACTCAAAATCAAAGTGTTTTGACAATAGGTACAGACGGAAGTGAAAGTATCCATATTGAAAGAGTTGAATTGGTTGAAGAAACGGAAGATGGATTCGAGTTTAGAGATAAATGTAAAAACAGAGATCTACGCGGAGATGAAACTTGTAATGTTTTAATAACGTGGGTTCCACATTTACCTGGTAATGTTCAAAATAATTTTAAGATAATATGGTATGAAACAAGACTAGATAAATCAAGTGCAAAGTCTGAAGAAGTAAGCATCAGAGGAAGTGCTGTATATCCAGAGGATAATCCGCAAAATTGCAGTTCAGGAAGTGGATGCACAATAGGAGATGAAAGCGGTATAGGTGCACATCGTCTAGCAATAGGTCCCAATGGGGAAATTATAGGGTATATTGATGAAGCAGGAAATGTTCATGATAAAGACGGAAATATTATCGGTCGAGTAAATGAGGATGGGCTTATTGTTGATGCCGACGGTAATATAATAGGTGTAGCACAAAATATGAAATTAGCCTATGATAAAGATGGAAACATTATTGGCTATGTTAAGACAGATGGAACAGTGGTTGATTTGCAAGGAGAAGTAATTGGTAAAGCACTACCAGATGGAACAATAGTCAATAGTAAGGGCGAAATTATAGGAAAAGCCGTTGAAGCAGGATTTGTATATGACAAAAATGGTAAGATAATAGGTCGAGTTTTACCTGATGGAACTGTTGTTGATATAAACGATCCTAAAAAAATTATAGGACGTTTAAATGAAAATGGTGAAGTTGTTGATGAAAATGGCAATATCATCGGAAAAGTAACATCATCAGGAAATATAGTAGTGGATGAAAATGGTAATGTCTTAGGTGTTGTCATGCCAGATAACAGCGTAGTAGATCAAGATGGTAATGTGGTCGGGTACGTAGACGAAAATGGCAATGTATATAAAATAGCCAAAGAAAAGATAGGAACAAATGGAGAGAGTCGTAAAATTGTGTACGACAAAGACGGAAAAGCTATCGGATATATAGATGCAAATGGAAAAGTTGTTAAATTTGATCAAGATAATAAAAAAGCAGATGTAATCGGAAAAGTCGGTGTTAGCCGCAGGTTGGCTTATGATAAAGATGGCAATGTCATAGGATATGTAGATAAGGATGGAACAGTAAGAGATTTCAAAGGCAATGTTATCGGAAAATTGGATAAAGATGGAAATATCGTTAATAAAGATGGAAAAATCATTGGAAAAGCAGGAGCTTATGCAAAATTAGCATTAGATAAAGATGGCAACGTCATCGGATATGTAGATGAGCAAGGGCGTGTTTTTGATCATAATGGCAAACATATAGGCAATGTTGATAAAAACGGAAATATCATTAGTACCAAGCAAGCAGGTGTAGAGGGGAATAAAAAAAGAATAGCTCTAGGTAAGGATGGAAAGCCTATAGGCTATATAGATGATGATGGCAATGTAATAGATTTTGAAGGGAACATCATTGGAAAAGTAAATAAAAAAGGTGACATTATAGGTAAGAACGGTCAAAAAATTGGAAAAGCAGGTAATTATGCAACTGTAGCCTATGATAAAAAAGGAAATGTCATCGGTGTTGTCGATGATAAAGGTCGAGTAATAGGAAAAGATGGCACACTTCTAGGTTATGTAGATGACAAAGGGCAGATAATCGGAACGAATGGAAAAATAATAGGAAAAGCCGGAACATCAAGAGAAATAGCCTATGATAAAAATGGTAAATTTATAGGATATGTTGATACAGACGGTATAGTTAAAGGTTGCGGAGGAAGTGTTATTGGTAAAAAAGACGCGTCAGGCAATGTAATCGACAAAGATGGCAAAATAATAGGTAAAGTTGGAGGAATAAAAGAATTAGCTTTCAATAATCAAGGGATATTTATTGGCTATATAGATGAGAAAAAACGCGTGATTAACTGTGATGGCAAAATTATCGGAATAGTTGATAAGAACGGTAATATAATAGCATCAAGCGGAGAAAAATTAGGAGTTGCCGGAAATTTCAAAAGACTTGCTTACGATAAAAATGGCAAAGTTATAGGTTATGTAACACCAGATGGAACAGTGAAGGATTTCAAGGGCAATTTAATAGGGCGGATGGCCGAAGATGGCAGTATCCTAGATAAAAAAGGGCGTGTAATAGGAAAAGCCGGAGACTATAAACAAGTTGCTACAGATAAAAATGGAAATATTATAGGATATATAAATGAGGACGGGCGAGTTGTTGATGAAAACGGAAATTTAGTAGGGTTTATTGATAAGCAAGGGAATGTAATCAAAGCTGGAGATACGGTAATCGGTCGAACCTGTATTAGAAAAAGAATTATAAAAAATAAAAGAGGTACGGTTATAGGCTACATAGATAAAAATGATATTGTAAAAAACTTTAGCAATAAAATCATTGGGACAAATAAAAATGGAGATATAGTAGATAGTAAAGGTTTATTGATAGGAACCCGTGGTGAATTTTTAAATGTGGTACAAAAAGCGGATAAAAGTATTATTGGCTATATAGATGCTCAAAATTATGTAAGAGGAAATGAAGATAAAATAATAGGTGTTGTTGATATTAAAGGGGATGTTTTAAGTGTCAAAGAGAATATAATAGGAAAATTGGATGCGGATAAAAAAACATTAAAGGATAAGGGAAATAATGTTATTGGGTACATGAAAGAAAACAATTTAGCTTTCAACCAAGATAACAAACTAATCGGATATGTAACGGAAGATAATGAAGTAAAAGCTGTCGGAGAAGTTATATGTACGGCATGTAAGAGCGTAAGATTAGCCTATGATAAAGATGGAAACATTATTGGCTATGTCGATGAAAATGGTAATGTTATTGATGAAAACGGAAACATTATAGGTCGCGTAGACGAAAATGGTAATGTTATTGATAAAAATGGTAACATAATAGGCAAAGTAGGAGCTGCTAAAAATCTTGCCTATGATAAAGATGGTAAAGTTATCGGTTTTGTTGATAAAGATGGCAGTGTTAAAGATTTCAAAGGTAATGTTATAGGTTATGTAGATGAAAATGGTAATATACTAAAGAATACAAATGAGGTAATAGGTAGTGTAGGGAAAAATGGAAGAGTAGCTTATGATAAAGATGGTAATGTCATCGGTTATGTTGATGAAGATGGAAATGTATACGATTTTGAAGGTAATTTGATAGGCAAAGCTACCGAAGATGGACGAATAATAGATGCATACGGTCGAGAAATAGGCAAAGTTGGAGATACGAAAACTTTGGCTTTGGATAAAGACGGTAATGTTATAGGTTATGTAGGAGAAGATGGTAAAGTATACGGTAAAAACGGCGAACTTATAGGCTTTATGGATGAAGATGGTAATATTATAGGTGTGTCAGGAGAAGTACTAGGGAAAGCAGATATAAATCGCCAATTAGCCTATGATAAAGATGGAAATGTTATCGGTTATGTTGATGAAGATGGTACTGTGCGAGATTTTGAGGGTAAATTGCTAGGATATCTTGGAGAAGATGGCAGTATAAATGATATAAATGGTAATATAATAGGAAAAGCTGGAGATTTAGCAAAGGTCGTATTAGACAAAGATGGAAATGTTATCGGTTATGTTGATGACAAAGGGAGAGTCATTGGTAATAACGGTAAGGTCATCGGTTTTGTTGCGGAAGACGGGAATGTTTATGGTAGCGATGGTGAAATTATAGGAAGATTAGCCGAACAAGGGGATGGAAATTTAAAAGTTATTTCACGCAAATCTGTGCTAGATGAAGCAGGGAATGTGATAGGCTACATTGATGAAAATGGAATAGCTAGAGATTTAAATGGGAACATACTGGGTAAGGTTCAAGAAGATGGAAGCATAAAAGACGATAAGGGGAATATAGTCGGTCGAGTAGGCGGAAATATTGATTTTACAGTAGATGAAAATGGTAAAATCATCGGACAGGTAGGAGATTATTCCAATTTGGCGGTAGATGAGGAAGGTAATGTAATTGGTTATATAGGGGAAGATGGAAAGGTTTATAATGCAAGAGGACTAGTCATCGGTTATATAGATGAAAACGGCAATGTTATCAGTTCGCATGGAGTAAGGATAGGAACAGTTGTTAAAAAAGATATGATAGCCATATCCCCTAATGGATATAGCTTAGGAATTATTAATAACAAAGGAGAAGTTATTAATAACAAAGAAGAAATTATAGGTAAAATTTTACCAAATTCGCTGATAAAATCTGTTGAAGGAGAGAAAATAATTGGGAAAACTGTTATTGGTGGAATGGCAGTTGGGTGGGGATGCCAAAATTTAGGGTATGTAGATAGAGATGCAAAAGTAAAAAAAGACGGAAAAGAAACAGAGTATCGAATGATCTTTGACCGCACAATCGTCGACAATGAAGGCAATTATGTTGGGGACATAGCCAAAGTTGGTTCTGTTAGAGATGAAAGATGTAATATTATCGGAAAAGCAGAATATGATGGATTTGTTCGTAATAATGACGGAGGATATGTTGGTTGTGTAAATCCTGACGGAGGTGTATTAAATCAAGATGGAAAGCTAATAGGTAAGGTATATGAGCCTGGGTATGCATTATACTATAGTGGTGAAATGATGGGATTGCTTAATCAGGATGGAACAGTAAAAAATGGTTCACAAGCGATTGGATGTGCAAATTTAGAAGGGGAAATTTTAAACAAAGACGGTTTTATAATCGGACAAGTTATGGATAAGAGCCAAGCTTATGGAATAAAAGGAGATTTTATAGATAATTTATCAAACTTTAGATATGACAGTAAGGATATAATTCCAAATACAAAGATTTTATTTAATAAATATCTTGTAAATCCTAAACTGGAAGTGAAAGGGATATTGCTACCAGAGAAAAATATTGTGGTAGATGCAAATGGAAAAACAATAGGACACCTATTTGCGGATGGCTATGTGTATAATCAGAAAGGCATAGCAGTTGATAAATTTGTATATGAAGGTAATTCTTTCTATTCTCAAAAGGCTGGAAAAATAATAGAAACAGGAACTGTTGTTGACTTCAATGGAAATTATATTGGTTTTGTAAATAATGCCGGCAAAGTTATTGATGTTTTGGGTACGGAATTAGGGCACATTGATGGCAAAGGAAGAATGTTTGATAAACAAGGAGAATACAAAGGAGGTTTGGTAAAAACAGGTGTTGGCATTGGCTATGATGGTTCATATTTAGGATATGTTAGCAAAAGTGGCAAGGTAATAGATGTAGACGGTAACATTAGTGGAAGTGTTGGTTCAGAAGGTCACGTCTTAGATGAAAATAAACAAATAATAGGCGAAGTAATTAAAGAAGATTTTATAATAGATATACAAGGTAAGATAAGAGGATATTTAAATGCGCTTGGTGATATTATTGATGATGAGGATAATATAGTAACGACAATTCTACCGGGAGGCACATCAAATAAAAATTACAGTGTACTTAAGAGAGGAATTGTTCTAAATTATTCAGGCAAGATAATAGGTCAAGTTGTAGCTGATGGTAGTGTAATTTCCACAGAAAACATCAAGATTGGTCATATATTAAATTCAGGACAGGCAGTCGACAACAAAGGATATTTAATAGGAGAAATCGTAGAAGATGATATAGTAATAAATAAAGACGATAAAGTTGTAGGATTTGTAAATGCAGAAGGCAAGATATTAAATCAGGACAAAACAGTGATTGGGAAAATTATCTCGTCAAATTTAGTTGTAGATAACAATGGAAAAATATTGGGACATAGTTATAAAATAGGTGCTAATATACTGGGTAACGACGGAAAGTTTTTGGGAAGACTATCACCCGACGGAACAATATATAGTCTGACAAATGGAAAAATCGGATATTTGAAAAGTAATGGCTCATATATAAATATCCGAAATCAAGTTTCCGGATATGTATTAGATGAAGTTACGCAAAACCGGAGGAATTGATTTGCATAAAAACATAATAAAATTAAGTAAGATATTAGAATTAGCTTTTTTATGTGTTGCCATGAGCGTAAAAGCAATGGCAGCAGATATAAGCGCACTTAATTTTAACGGTGATTTAATTGGAAAAGTAATACCGGACGGTTCAGTAATAAACAGTGATAACGAATTAATAGGATACATAACAGCAGATGGTTTTGCGTATGATAATGAAAACAATCTAATCGGAGGAGTTGTTCCTCAGGGAATTGCTATATCATATAATAACAGCATACTGGGTAAAGTTAACAATGATGGATCAGTGACTTCTGTAAATGATAATTTAGTAGGAAAAGCTCTGCCCAATGGGCTGATTGTAAATGACAACTACGATATATTAGGAGCTTCTATATCTCCAAATTTAGTATATAATGACGTTGGTCAAGTAATAGGCCGAGTATCTGGTGATGGCAAGTTCTATAATCTTTCAGGAGAAAATACAGGATATGTTACGGCAAGTGGTTATGTATATTCTTATACAACAGGAACAGAAAATAAAATTAGTTTAGCAGGAAAACTGATTACATCAAAAATGGTAATATCATCTGCCGGAAAATATTTGGGAAGTATCGCTCCAGATGGAAAGGTAATGGATTTAAAGAAAAAAGTTATAGGAAATATTCATGCAAATGGATACGTATATAATAAAGAAAAGGTAGCGATAGGGCATATTGTTGATAATGGTTATGCTTTCAATAATAATGGTCAATATATCGGTGTTGTCAGCTATAATGGAGAAGTTGTTAATAAAGGGACTGTGGTTGCTCATGCCGTAAACGGAAACCGAGTAATTAATAAAGAAGGAAACACCATAGGTTTTACTGTTAGTATGGCAGCTACAGCAAATACACTTGATGGGAAATATTTAGGAAGAATTACGGCAGAGGGAAAGATATTAAGTAAAAGAAATGTAATAGGAACAATTGGAGCATCAGGCAAAGTTATTGATGAAAAAGGAAAGGTAATTGGTATAATAAATCCGGAAGGACCTATATTTGATTACTTAGGAAATTTACGAGCAAATGCTGCTATCGGCGGTAAAGTAGTATCCCTAGAAGGAGTAGATTTAGGAACAATACAGCAAAGTGATGCAGTAGATAATAACGGTAATATAATAGGAAAAACATTAGGAAGTAATTTATGTTTTAATAATAACAATGAATTTCTGGGAATTAGCGGAATAGGGACAAGTTTAAGTGCAAATGGGCAAATTTATAAAATATCACCGTACGGGTATGTGTTTGATGAAAAAGGAGAATTAAGTGGTATAAGCATCAAACAAGGAGGTATCTATACAGAAGATGGAACAACATTATCTTTTACTTCAAATGCAGGAAAAACAGAAAATCCCTCATTAAATGAAATAGCAAAATTTACAGGAAACGGAATTTATCTGGATAAAAATAACAAATTACTAGGAAAAATGATAGAAAGTAAATTCATAACAAATTTTGAAGGAGAAATGCAAGGTACTGCAAATTCTGGTAATTTGGTCGTTAATTCTCAAAATAAAGTTTTTGCAAAGATATTGCCAAATAATAATGTCGTAGGATTATCCGATAACTTCACACAAAATTATGGTCAGTCAAATAATGCTCCAATTAGTGTAAGTATTAATGGTGATTATCTGGGAGTAAATAGTCTGACAGGACAGGTAACCAAAGGTTCAGAAGTAATAGGAAAGATAAGCTCAAATGGATATGTTTTAGATAATATGGGCGCTTTATATGGAAAAGCTCTAAATATGGGAGCAATAATTTCACCTGAATGTAAGGTAATAGGTATTGTATCGGATGGAGGAGAAGCTCGCACATCAAAAGATGCATATCTAGGAATGATACTAGCAAACAATCAAGTTGTAAATGAAACTGAAGATGTAATTGGGTATATTATGTATCCTCAAGCTATAAATGGCAAGGGGGGAGATATAATCGGAGTTAGCAATACTTCCGGAACTGTTCTAAATTACGATAATCAGAATTTAGGTTGTGTTGACATTAGTGGAAAAGTAAGAAACTCCCAAAAAGAAATTATAGGACAAATAATTCCATATATGTCTGTTATGGGGTTTGATAATAAGATTATAGGCTACACAAATTTCTACGGAAATGTTGTAGATTCTTCCGGCATACAAATAGCGACAATAGACTTAGACGGAAGTATTTTAGCAAAAGATGGAAAAAACATAGGCGTACCGTTTCAATACACTGTAGCGTTTGATTCAAATAATATATACTTAGGAAGGGTTAAGCCTGATGGAAATGTTGTTTCAGATTCTGGTGAAAATTTAGGAACAGTTCTATACACAGGTGAAGTCAAAATTAAAAAAGGCGGTAATGGATATGCGCTATACGATCTATATGTATATGACAATGAAGGTAAAACCATAGGGTATATTGCTAAAAATGGTCGTGTATACAGTGTAATGGGAGAAATAAAAGGTTCAATATATAATGGTTTTGTTTTGGATAAAAAACAGAATTTGATAGGAAGAGGAGCAAGAGACTACGAGATAAGGGATAATAATAATCAAATAATCGGTCATCTTAATCTGGATGGAAGCGTTGTTAATATAAAAAATATAGAGATAGGCAAAATTGATGAAGAAGGTAAGGTTATTTCATCTTCAGGGGAATTACTTGGTCAAGCCGGAAAGTTGCAGTATTATCAGCGTCCGTCAGAACCCAAAGAAGAAGAAATTATAAAAGAAATTCCTGATACAAAAGTAATTGATGAAATAGCACCTCAAGAAGATGAAAAACAAGAAATTAATAATACCGATATGGAAATAGAAGACAATGACGCACAACAAGAAGATATAGAGGATATTTTGAGTCCAGAAGAATTGGCAGCTCAAGAAACAAAAGAAGACTATCAAGTTGTTGGAATAGCAGTGACACCTGGAGGACGTTACATAGGAGATGTATACAGTAACAACAAAGTAATAGATGAATCAGGTACAGTAGTGGGTAGTACGAATGAAAAAGGAGAAATATTTGATAATGAAGGAAATAAAGTTGGTAATTTTGAACAACAAAGAACAACAGATCGTAAAGGCGTAAATGCAAATTGGTGGAAGCAAATTGCAACAGGAGCGACCATAAATCCATACAGCAGTGGAAATGAAATAACGAATGTTGGCCCCGGAGGCGGCATAGGCCCCGGAGGGCGTTACAATCCGAGACGAGCAGCAATATTATCTCAGCTTCAAGATGAAAGAAGGAGAACAATGGTCGCAGCCAAAATAGAACCAGGGTACGATGCTGCATCCTATACTGGCTGGCAAGATGATTGGGGGTTAAATCGCTCTGTATCGACATTAAGAGTCAATATGGATAATATGATTACCGGAGACAAACCAATTCCGGCAGTCTTAGCACGTTCATTGATATCATTAGGTTCGGCACCGGTAACAGCAATTGTCGAAAGAAATATCTATGGAGATTCTGGAAGAAATGTTATTATTCCGGCCGGTAGTAGAATAATAGGTGGATTACAAACGACAGATGCGGAAGCTAGATTTGATAATACAAGCGGTGGTGTAAAGCTAGAAATATCATGGGAGAGAATTATTCGTCCAGATGGAATTGCATTTTTGTTATCACCGGGCAGAACTCAAACAGGAGATGCACAAGGACGTGGCGGTGGTGCTCTAGGTTATGTTGATGAACAGTTAGTAAAGAAGTATACATTGCCGATTGTAGGTACAATGGTAACGTCAGCGATAACATATATGATGGCCGCCGATGAAGATAGCACCGGAGAAGTAGAAACATCTAAGCAACAGGCTGCTTCAGATGCTCGTCAACAGTTTATGGAAAAGATGGATCAAATTTTGCAAGAGATAATAGATAGTAAATCACAAATAGAGCCAGTGACGTATGTCCCGGCAGGAACACGAGTTATAATTTATCCGATGCAAGATTTATGGTTAAGGAGTACAAAAGATATTCAGAAAGGAGTTGCAACAGCGATACCAGGCGGTGGCGAAGGTGGTTTAGTAAATGAAAGATTCTATGATGGACGTGAAGGAACCTCAACATCAACCGTAGAAGGAAATAACTCTAAAGGTAGTCAAAAAGTTATTTTAGGAAATCAATCACAAAATAATAATGCAAATAATTCCAATAATAATGGAGGAACACCTTTAATTAGCGATAATACTAACCAAAATAATCAACAACAATCACGTAAAAATATAGGAGCAATCCCACCACCGGCAGCTGATGGAACAGTAACGGAAGTACCGGAAAGTGAAGAAGAAGTTTCAGGAGACATCGAATTATTCTAAAACAGATAATTTAGACGTTGTATTGACGAAATAGTGAATATTTGCTAGAATAAAAGAAGCAAATAAAAGGGAGTATATAAATGGGAAAACTAGAGGATGAAGTTCTAAGCTCGGTATTAAGACCTTTATCATACTGGTATGAACAAGAAAATATAGAAGAAGTAGCCATAAATCATCCGGGAGATATATGGTTACGTCTGCGTGGAAAAAGAGCATTCCCTTGGGTAAATTATAAAGATCCGAAACTAACTAGAGAATATTTGACAAACCTGCTTCACATCATTGCAAATTTAAATGATCAAGAATTTGATCCAATAAATGGATCACCGGTTGTTTATGCCAGAATTCCAGGAGGGCACCGTTTTACGGGGGTTGCTGGAAAAAATATTGAATATGATTTAGATGATGCTGCAACAGGAGGAATAGCCATAACGATTCGTTTACATACAGATGATGTCGCATTCGGATTCGGAGACTACGGATTAGAGCAAGGAAAAAAACTAAAAGAAATAAATCCATTGAAAAATATTAAGGATCCGGATGATGCTTATGAACGGTTATTATTGGCATTGCGACGCGGTGATCATATATTAGTAAGTGGCGGTACCGGTACTGGTAAAACAACACTATTAAATAACCTCTTAAAGCTATTAGACATACATAAACGTGTTATTACAGTGGAGGATACACGAGAATTAAATGTGCCACAGCCCAACAGAGTACACATTGTACTGTCACGTACAGAACAAACCAATACGATGGATTACTCAAAGGTGATTGACTTGATTGTGCGTTTTACGCCAGACGCAATTATCGGCGGAGAAATTTCAACGAGTAATGCCGGAGCAATTTGGGAGTTGATGGGCTCCGGACACGATAACTGTCTGGCTACAATCCACGCAGAAAGTTCAACGGCGGCATACGAAGCTTTTGTAAAACGTATTATGAGAACGCAGCCTAATATTGATGTTGAAAAAACAATAGAAGAAATGCGCCGCAAACTTCACGTTGTGCAAATTGTAAGAGACGGAAACATTCGTGGTATAACAGAAATAACTTAAAAGTTAGAAGTTCGCTAATTCTGCAATTTCATTTTTCAGCTCATCCAAAAATAGATTTTTTTCAGAACTTGTTTTTAAAACAGAAACATGAGCAGCGGTATGTTCTTTAAGCTGTATTTGTGTTTCTTTTACGATTCTATCGAGAGCAGAAGCACTGATTTTATCAATTTTAGTTAAAACAATTTGATAAGTAACAGCAGCCTTATCCAACATATCCATGATTTCAGAATCAATTTTTTTAATGCCATGCCTAGAATCAATGAGAAGAAAAACACGTCTAAGATTCGGCCTGCCTACTAAATATGAATTTATTAGTTGCTGCCAATTACGTACAATATCTTTAGGTGCTTTTGCAAAACCATATCCGGGCAAATCAACCAGATACAATTTATCATCTAGATTAAAATAGTTTAATTGCTGCGTCCTTCCCGGAGTAGAAGATGTTTTGGCTAATTTTTTTTGCCCAAATAGAGCATTAATTAAGCTAGACTTACCTACATTAGAACGCCCAGCAAAAGCAACTTCCGGACGATCTCCATTAGGAAGTTGCTTAAGATTCGCAACACTCAACATAAATGTACATTTTTTATTAAAGAAATCGCGAGCGAGAGAAAAATCCTCTAATTGCTGTGTGTCAGTTTGGCTCATTAGTCAACTCCGTTTTTATGCATAATCACTTTCTGTTGTATGATAGAAAGAATATTGCTGAGAGTCCAATAAATCACCAATCCGGAAGCAAAATGTCCGAGCATAAATGTAAAGAACACCGGCATTAAAGCAAACATTCTAGCTTGATCTTTATTAACTGGAGCAGGATTAAGTTTCTGTTGCATCCACATGGTAAAGCCCATAAAAATCGGCCATAAACCAATATCAATAAATCCAGGCACATAGATATGGAGAATTTGCGATAAAGTCAAAGGATCGGGAGCCGATAAATCTTTAATCCATCCAATAAAAGGAGCGTGTCTAATCTCAATAGAGATGTTCAAAACTTTATAAAGAGAAAAGAATACAGGGATTTGAATGAATAAAGGCAAACATCCTGCAGCTGGATTAATTTTTTCACGTTTATAAAGCTCCATAGTTGCTTGTTGAATAAGCATTTGATTATCACCATATTTGGCACGAATATCGTTGATTTTGGGTTGTAGAGCTTTCATTTTAGCCATACTTGTGTATGATTTATTAGCAATAGGGAACATGCACAAGCGTAAAAGAGCTGCAAATAACAAGATAGCCCAGCCCATATTACCCAGAAAACCATAAAGAAAATCAAGAATAAAGAAAAAAGGCTTAGTTAAGAAATAATACCATCCAAAATCAACAGCCAAATCGAATTTTGGAATATTGTTATCTTTAGTATAAGAATCAAGTAATTTAACCTCTTTAGCACCCGAGAAAAAGCGATAAGAATAAGATTGAGATTTATGAGCAGGAATTATCAATCTTGAACCAAGATAATCTACCTGATAATTATAATCGCCATTATTTTTGAAGGTAACAGAAACATTATCTTTATCATCAAGAACAAGTGCTGAGAACCAATAGCGATCTGAAAAGCCAAGCCAACCGCCACGAGTTTCAAATTTCTCACTATCATTTACATCAAAATCAGTATATTTAAATTCTTGTAAAGTATTATCAATAACGCCATTCATACCTTCATGAACAACGGAACGAGTTTGCGCAAAGTTTTTTATATTACGGCTGATAAGAGCATATGGAAACAAATCAACTTCTTGGTTTGAATTATTGAAAATAGTATCATCAATAGTGAACAAATAGTTTTGGTCAATAGAAATTTTCCGAACAAATTCAAGCCCGTTCCCATTATTCCAAGTTAAAGTAATTGTTTTACCGGGAACCAATTCTTCATCGGTTGTATTCCAAACAGTATCAGCAGTAGGAAGTTTGATAGACTTATCCAAAGATAACCATCCCAAATCTGCAAAATACTGATTATCGGTATTCGCCGGTTTGAGAAGTTCAACTTTGGAGCTATTATCATCAAGAGTAACATTATACTTAGTCAAATATAAATCATCGAAACGAGCACCTTTTAAACGAATACTACCGGCAACAGCTGCATTTTTAAAGTTGATGCGTTTATCTTCAGCAAGAATTTCTTGGGTCGTTTTAATTACTGTATTTTCAGGATTTTTGCTGGTAGTTTGATTTAGTTTTTCAGCAACTTGTTCAATTTCGGCAACCTGTTTTTGAACAGCACTCTTTTTATCAATTCCAAAAAAGTAATTAACAGTAAATATAGCAATAAACGACAACAAAATTGCCAAAGATAGAGATCTTAAATCATCTTTCATTTGTAATGTCTCTCCTGATTTTTAATTAAATAATTTCTAGTCTTTCTAATATAAAAAAGATGTTTTGTAAAGTCTAAGTGCATAGTTAACCCTTATCTTTGTTAACTTCAGATTTAGGAGGTACCGGATCATAGCCGTTTCCACCCCAAGGATTGCATTTTAGGAGGCGTTTGACACCTAAGAGAATTCCTTTGAACAAGCCATGTATTTGAATAGCCTGCATCATATATTCAGAGCAAGTAGGTGTAAAGCGACAAGCATGCGGTAAAAAAGGAGAAATAGCATTTTTATAAAATTTAAGGAATATTAAAGCTATTTTCAGCAGCAAATTGCGACAAAAAGCAAAGATTTTAAACACTGTAAATCAACCTATTCTATCTAATCAGTTATAGTATTATCAGAATTCTGTATAAAATTTTTATTTATACGCTTAATAGCATAAATAGTATCTTTTTTTAATTCTGCGTACAAGCAAGTGGCAGTAGAATTACGTGCAATAAAGACATAATCAACATGAGGTAAAGCATACGTTTTTAAGACTTCGCGAACAATAGCTCTTAAACGACGCTTACTTCGATTTCTACAAACAGCATTACCAATTTTTTTAGTAGCAGTATAACCGACAAATAGATTATCTGTTTCAGATAAACTAGGAGCCGCCTGAAGCACCATGTTGTGAGTAGCAACATAAAATGCCTGAGCGACTCTTAAAAAATCTTTTCTCTTTTTGAAAACAATTATTTTAGTCATCTGCGAAAAGACTAGGCTGAAAGTTTTTTACGACCTCTAGCACGACGAGCAGCTAAAACTTTCCGACCACCAGCTGTAGCCATACGAGTACGAAAACCATGGCGACGAGCTCTTACCAATTTACTTGGTTGATATGTACGTTTCATATTAAAATCTCCGGTTAATTATTAATTATTTAAAAGTAAACAAAGTTACTTCTCGGTTTTTTACAACAGCGTTTATAATATAAAAGAAAAAGAAGTCAATCTTTTTTTAACAAATAGATGATACACTAAAAATAGAAGAAGATGGAAAAACAAAATTACTTGAAAAATAAAATCAATATGGTATAAAACTTATATACTATGGAGGTTTACGTTTTCGCCATGATAATAGATAGCAAAAATGAAACACAGAAAAGTATTTTGACAAACAAGTGTTTTTACCAAACAACAGCTCAAATTATGCACGAATTTGAGAAAAAAGGGTATGCTAATTCGGCGGATGAAACGGCAAAAGTTATCGCTGCCTACCATGATTTAGTTCAAAAGAAAACGAAAAATAATTTCAGTAAAGATTATAACGAAGCTTTTAAAAAGATTGATGATGCCATAAAAGGCCTAGCCAATAAAGTATTTTATGGTTATGATAACAAAAGCTTAGATTATGCGTACAAATCCTTTGCTAAATTTGATTATATAAATGCGATAATCGGTCGCCAGAGAATAAAGAAAAAGTCGTAAAATTAGAGCTCTATCCAATCTGTTGATTCTTTAGAAAGTTAATTGCTAAAGTGTATAATTTAGCATAAATTAGCTATATATAAAACAGAGGAGGTACAGCTATGTCGGAAATTTCTGTTATTGGCGGCGGTAGGTGGGGAACATTTTTAGCATGGTACGCTGCAACCTATTGTAAAATGGATAGAGTTAAAATTTATAGTCACCCAAATTCTCCTGAATATAAAAAGATGCAAGAAACGCGCAAAAACGCATATTTGACTCTAAGTGATAATATGTATTTGTATGAAAAAATTGCAGATGTCTTAGATAATGATTTTATAATTATTTCTATTGGAAGCCAAAATTTAAGGGGGTTGGCAAAGGAGCTAAACAGCTATAATATAGCCGGAAAGACATTTCTGTTGGCAATGAAAGGGCTGGAAGAGCCTAAAGCAACTTTACTGAGTACAGTAATGGAAGATGAAATAAAACAGCCAATCCACATTGCAACACTGGGAGGACCGGGCCATGTACAAGATTATGTTAAAGGAGTTCCCTCATGTGCTGTAATCGATAGCAATGAAGAAGCGGTAAAAGATAGGGCTATAAAAATGTTTCAGAGTGATTTAATACGTTTTTACTATGGTGAAGATTTTATCGGTAATCAAGTTGGTGCTGCATTAAAAAATGTGATAGGCATAGCGGCCGGTATTTTGGATGGTTTAGAATGGTATGGATTAAAAGGTGCTTTAATGGCTAGGGCTCCTGTGGAAGTCGGACGTTTTATTAAATATTACGGTGGAAATCCAATGACGGCGTACGGCTTATCTCATCTGGGAGATTATGAGGCGACATTATTTTCTAAACATAGCCATAATCGAACCTTTGGCGAAATGTTTGCTAAAGGAGAACATTTTTCAAAATTAGCGGAAGGCTATTACACTTTAAAAGCTGTAAAAAATATTGCAGACAGAGAAAATATAAATATGCCGATATGCCAAGCTCTATATCGTGTAATATACGAACAAGCAGATATAAAACAAACGATTCGTGCAATGTTTGACAGAGATTTGAAACATGAATTTGAACAGTTTTGAGGGTATTTATATTATTGAAAGGACAGAGTAACTTCTCTGACCGTATTATTTTTAACTTCAAAGAATTGTGCCATATCTTTTAGATTCGTAAATTCAGATAAATCAGTCGTTGTGAGCCATGCTTGCAGTTTTAGGCTATTTATTTTAGTTAAAAAAGCCTCTTTTTTAGCATTATCTAAATGAGCTGCAACTTCATCAAGTAACAAAATCGGAGAAACGCCGCGAGTATATAGCAAAGATTTAGCATGAGCTAAAATAATGCTTAAAAGTAACGCCTTCTGTTCGCCGGTAGAACAGAGTGCGGCGGGAACATTTTTCTTTTTATAAAGTACACATAAATCCGTTTTATTAAAAGTATTTGAGGAATCATTAAAAAGAATATTACGACGCAGATTAAAAAGAGATTCTCTATAAAAATCTTCAACATAAATAGCAGGCTTATCTTCAAGCATTTTCTCTATTGTGCCATCAAGAGAGAGAAACGCATCAGGAAAAATATCATCAGGATTCTGCTCAATAAAAGTATTGAGCTTTTGCACTTGCTCTCTTCTGGCAGCAGCAATGGCAACACCAATACCGGACATCTGTTCTTCTAAAGCATTGAGCCATGATGTATTGATATTTCCACTTTTAAGAATTTGAAGCCACTGTCTGTAAAGATTATCGTATGAAGAGATTCTTCTGGCATGTTCAATATCAAAAGTACAGACGATTCTATCAAGAAAGTTACGGCGTAGCTGGGCTCCTGTTTGAAATAACCTATCCATTTGTGGTGTCACCCAAATAATGGATAGGTAATTTCCCAATTCATTTTGAGAAGAAAGTTTTTGATTGTTAACTTGGACGATTCTTCGTTCGACTTCTTTAATCTCATTATATTCAGATTCTTTCACAAAGCTTTCAACAGCTGTACCAATATTAAATTCTTCACCAAATTTTTCAATTTGAGCAGAAACGGCCCAACCGTTATTATTGATGAAAATTGGAGAAGGCTGTTGATTAGCTAAAAAATCAAATGTTTTTATTTCAGAAAGTTTAGCGTTACGAAGTCCACGTCCTTGAGATAAAAAAGAAACTGCTTCTAAAACATTCGTTTTACCACTTCCGTTTTCACCTCCGAGAATAATAAAAGGCGAATTAAAGTTAAGACGCAAATATTTATAGTTTCGAAAATTAACTAAGGTTAGGCGCCTTACAGCAGACCCAACCTTATTATCATCTATCATTGAGTTACAAGAAACAATAGCACTCACTTAAATTCTCATAGGCATTAAAACGTAGATGGCGCTATTATCAGAAGTATCGTTAATAACGATTGCCGCAGCATTCCCAGACAAACTAAAACGAACTTCATCTCCTTTAATTTGTGCTAAAATATCCAGCAAATAACGGAAGTTGTAACCTGTATCAATAGGATCTTTATCATATTTAGCTTCTAATTCTTCAGAAGCATTGCCAAGTTCCGCATTAGAAGCTGCGATAGTAACATGATTTGTATCTGTGATCATGCGAATACCACGACTTCTTTCTGTAACCACAGAAACACGATCAACTGCAGAAGCTAATTCCTTAACATTTACTTCCAGAATCTTATCATTATCAGTCGGAATAACTCTTTCATAATCAGGGAAAGTGCCATCAATCAGCTTAGATGTAAGAGTTATGTCTTCAAAAGAGATACGAACTTTATTTTCAGACAAAGCCATAGAAACAGTTTCTGTTGAAGCATCGTCAAGTAATTTTCTGATTTCCAAAACAGATTTTCTCGGAATAATAACGCCTTCAAGTTTTTCAGCTCCGTCAGGAAGAGGAGATTCGGCGCAAGCCAGTCTATGTCCATCAGTAGCAACAACTCTTAAAACTTTTGTATCACCTTCATTTTTAGCATGAACATAAAGACCATTTAAATAATAACGAGCCTCTTCAACCGAAGCAGAAAATTGAGTGCGATCAATAAGAGTTTTGAGTTCATCACGGCTGATTTCAAAATTAACCGGTAAATCATCTCCGGAAATAATCGGAAAATCTTCAACACCGATAGTAGATAAAGAAAACTTAGAACGCCCCGAAGAAATGCTTAAAGCATTTTTTTCATCTGGATAAGCAATTTCGACATCAGAACCATCAGAAAGTTTTCTTACAATATCATAAAGCATATGAGCAGGAGCCGTAGTCGCACCTGGTTCAATAACTTTTGCTTCAACAATTTCGGTTATTTCAATATCCATATCCGTAGCTTTAAAATTGATGCAAGAGTCTTTTGCTTCGATTCTAACATTAGATAAAACCGGAATGGTGTTTCTTTTCTCAACAATGCTCTGAACATGGCTGAGAGTCTTTAATAGATGTGCGCGTTCAATTGTAAATTTCATTATCTTTATCCTAAAAAAAGACTTATCTTTATCTTTCCATACTGTAGCACAAATCAGTAAAATCAGAAGTCAAAAAATAAGTCTTCAACAAGTTTTTTTATTGAACTTTAGTTTTCAAGAGTTCTTCTTAAAATTTCAATATTCTCAGCCAAAGATTGATCTTCAATAATCAACTCTTCAACCTTTCTAACCGCATGCATAACCGTTGTGTGATCTCTGTCAAACTTACGACCGATTTCCGGTAAAGAACGTGAAGTTAATTGCTTTGCTAGATACATTGCAATTTGTCTTGGACGAGCAACGGTTCTTGCTCTACGAGAAGACTGAAGCTCTTTAACAGAAATATTAAAGTGTTCAGCAACTTTCTTTTGAATCTCATCGATAGTTGTTTTTCTGTCAATAGAACGCAACATATCTTTGAGAACATCTTGTGTCATGTCCAAAGTAATTTCTTTGCCTGACAAAAGTTGAGAGTGTGCGGCAACTCTTTTCAAAGAGCCTTCAAGTTCGCGAACGTTAGAGGTAATTTTTTGAGCCAAAAATTCAGCAACTTTTTGCGGAAGTTCGATTCCCATAAGTTCTGCTTTCTTTTGAAGGATACCCATTCTCAAATCAAAGTTTGTTGGCATAATATCTACAACTAAACCACCTACCAAACGAGATTTCAAACGTTCTTCAATACCATCCAAATCGGTTGGGGATTTGTCAGCAGAAATAATAACTTGTTTTCCTTCTTCAACTAACGAGCTAAACGTATGGAAGAATTCTTCCTGCGTAGTGCCTTTGTTACCCATAAATTGGAAATCATCAACCATCAATACATCTACAGAGCGAAACTGTTCTTTAAAAGCAGCTGTATCTTTGTAACGCAAAGCTTTAACGAATTTATAAACAAATTGTTCTGCTGTTAAATAGATGACATTGCGTGTTGGATCGTTCTTCTTAATGTGCCAAATAATGGAATGCATTAAGTGAGTCTTTCCGAGCCCAACGCTGGAATATAAAAACAAAGGATTAAAAGATACATTTTTAGATTCTGCTACTTTACGAGCGGCCGCATATGCAAACTCATTTGTTTTTCCGACAACAAAGTTTTCAAATGTATAGTTCGGATTCAACGGTGTGCCGTTGGTAATGTTGCTGTTGCTGTTAGATGTATCATTAGCTAAACTAGCACCGGCAACCAAACCGAAAGAACTGCTATTAATGTTACAACCATAAATATTTTGAGGTGTTGGTGAAGACGAAATTTTTTTCAAAAGAGAAGTGTCAACACTACGTCTATCACTAAAACCAGTTTGAACAATGAAATTAATCTTTTTAATATCTGGATTCTGCTGCTCCCAAATCTTATTGATTCTATCAGAATAATGAGTAACAACCCAGTTTTTCATAAAAGCGGTCGGTGCGCATATATTCATAACTCCGTCTTTGAAGTCACCGACTGTAAGCGGCTTCAACCAACTATCAAAAGCAGTTTCTCCGAACTCCATTTTTAATTGGTTGCAAATCTGACCCCATTGTAAATCAACAGGACGACCTTCACTTACAAATGCTTCTTCTGCCATATCCATCTCCCACAGTTAGATATTTACACATAAATACATAGTTGTTTGTT
>CASFSV010000015.1 GCA_949297415.1 uncultured Alphaproteobacteria bacterium | reverse complement strand
TTTTATTCTCATCAAATTATGGTATTTCCAAATTCATCTTCTTCATATATGCAGTATCTAATTCAGCTCCTTTCCAGTTTATGTCAGGAGGGAACTGTTCCCATCCGCCTTTGGGTGGTGCAAGCACCCATTTAGGAACAATAATGCTTAAGACCTTTGCATTGCCATGAAATACAGCTGAAAACATTATCAATACATGTGTATGAGAAATATCTGTGTTATTAAATTTACCTGTTGTTGCAACATGTTTAATACTATCAACATAATAAATAAATCCTTTTTCTTTATTCGAACTCGAATTGACAATAACCCCTTCTTTATAATAAGTTCCGATTGTATAACGAATATTATCGTCATTAAAATAATAGAACTTATCCATGAAGTAGACTACCGGCAATTGTAATAAAACACAAATGCAAATAATCCTAAGTATCCATTTTTTCTTTTTAGAGAGATTAATTTCCATAAATTTGATGACTCGTATTGCCCAATTGATGTTAATGGTTTAGCGGGGAACGCTGTTTAGCGTTATCCCGGTTTGTTAGCAACTTTACTTTAGTTCATAACAAGCATAGAGTTCAATTTTATTTCCTTCAAGAATATCATTGATTTGATGCTCCAATTCGCTCAATCCATTGACACTTGTTATTTGACGGTTGAAACCTAATTGCTCAATCTCCAAATCAAGACTTAAATGTCCGATTGATATAAAATTATCTTTCAACTTCTCTACATCCGTATAATATAGAGATAACTTGCGTACACCAAAACTTCCCATAGCATTAGTTTTTGTTACAGGAACTTCTTCTATCAAAATCGTATCTATTGATGGCTTTAGATAGTCATTGTAAGTAGTAGGAACAAAAGCATAATAAGCATCTTTCCTGTATTGATAAAAATCTTCAAATATGAAACAGCGATACTTGTTATCAATTTGAAAGGCAATTACTTCTCCCTTTGTAAAAAGTCTATTTATGAGCGTCTTATACTTTTTCGGCTTTCGTACTTTTAAGATAGGTACACTTACCTTTTTGAGTAACTTTTGGAGTGCTATATTTCTTTTTGAAATAGCTATCTTATCTATTTCTGCCCAAGCCATATCAGCTCCGTTATCCACTATAGTTTTAAGTCGGTTTACAAAGTAATCATCCAATAGCCCAATTTTCCAGAGCGTAAGACATGTAGTAGAAATATAAATCTCTAAATCTAATGAAGATGATAAATTATCTAATTCATTTTTTAGATACGATCTAATTTCATCTGCCGGTTGCCCGCTATCATATCTGTCCAATATTTCATTTTGAACATCTATGCTTAAATCACTTTCCAATATGTCTGTACCGTCAATCGCCATATTTATTATTTCTTTTGTTGCTAATGGTTTGACAAGAAGCTGCGTTAAGCAGCTAACTTGGCTTGTTATCAGTGATTTATTCAGCAATACCTGCACAGGTAAATTTTAATCCAGTGATTGAATTTTGTTTCACTAAATCTATAAATTCATCTGTACAATAATAACCATCATCAAATATACTATCTCGAAATATGATATATGGTTCGATATTTTTTTTATTAAAGACACAGTTATTTTCTCTCGCCATCATCAAGATTTCTTCATTGCTTTTAGACTTTGTATTTAAGGATTTTATTGTATTTAGTACATTTATAAAATAATAATCTGAAGTGTTTCCAACCACATTGACTGGTAAAACTTCTATCTGGTCTTTCAGCTTTTCAGAGAGCAATAAAGAGGTTCTTTTATTTACTATCAGATGACCTGAAAAAAAACAAGAAGCATCAAAGTCTTCACTTCGCTTGTCTTTCTTTTTTCTTTTATCTCTAAATAATTCTAAGTTAAGACCTTTCCATCCACTAATGAGTGATTGGCCTCTAAAATCCCATATACCTTTATTCAATTCATCATTTTCCTTGAATACGAAGAACTTATAATTATCAAAGTCTTGTCCGATTTCATATATTTTCATAATGTCATACTATTTAATTACTGATAATGGTTCGGAAATAAGCACCGTTTAGGTGCTTCATTTCTTTGTTCAAGGCAGTTTTACCCACCATGCACTATTACATATTTATATAGAACTTCAATTTTTGACTGCTGTTTCCGGCAGAAAGGGGTGTGAAGTTCATT